>CAYVLD010000025.1:0-17836 GCA_964452205.1 uncultured Oscillospiraceae bacterium | reverse complement strand
ATCTATTACGGCGACGAAGTCGGTATGGAGGGCTTTGACGATCCGTTTTGCCGCCGTTACTACCCGTGGGGCAATGAGGATACCGAGCTGCGCGATTATTACGCGCATCTTGCGCGCCTGAAAAATGATATGCGCGCGCTGCGTGAGGGCACGGTTTGGGTCAAGCAGGCAGGCAAGGGCGTTTTGATCTTCGAGCGTCCTACGCAGGAGGAGGTTGCCACGGTCTATGTGAATAACTCCGACAAGGAGATCAAGCTGCCGCTTGGCTGCGAGCTGCGTTTTGGCTCGAATGTTTCTTACGACGGCGAAAGCTATCGTTTGATGCCGAACGGTTATTGTCTTATCTATACCTACCACGTCATACTATAGAATATTTGATAAATCGGAATTTACCCGACGAACCGATATATTATATTGTACAAGAAGGAGAATGGATGATGAAATTTTCGGAATATCCCTATCAAAGACCCGATGTGCAGGCGGTAAAGGCACAGATAAAAGCCTGCACTGAAAAGATCCGCAATGCACCCGATGCGCAAACGGCAATCGCTGCCTTTGACGAGGCAGAGAAGATCGGTGAAGCCGTTAACAGCATGGGCTCCATTGCCTATGTGCGCAATACCATCAATACCGCAGATGCTTTCTATGAGGCAGAGCGTGATTATCTTGACGAGGTTGGCCCCGAGCTGAGCGAGGCGAGTAACGAGCTGAATATTGCGATGCTGGATAGTCCGCTTCGCGGGGAGCTGCAGGCGCATTACGGCGAGCTTTTGTTTAAAAACATGGAGATCGCACGCCGCAGCTTTACGCCTGAGCTGATCCCTCTGATGCAGGAGGCAGGAAAGCTGGAGGCACAGTATCAGAAGCTCTATGCCTCTTTGACGGTCGAATTTGACGGCAAGACCATGCCGCTTCCGATGCTCGGCCCGTATAAGGAAAGTCCCGACCGCGCTGTTCGCCGAGCGGCTTTTGAAGCCGAGGGCAAAGCCTTTGATGCGCATCAGCAGGAACTGGATGAGCTTTACGACAAGCTGGTCAAAAACCGCAATGCGCAGGGCAGACTTGTCGGCTATGACAACTACATTCAGCTCGGCTATGACCGTTTGGGTCGCAACTGCTACGGCGCAAAGGAGCTTTCGAGCTTCCGTGAGCAGATCGCCAAAGAGCTCGTTCCCATCATTGCCGAGGTGAAAGAAGCGCAGCGCAAGCGCATCGGTGTCGATCAGCTCTGCATTTACGATGACAAATTCCGTTTCTCCGACGGCAACGCAAAGCCTGAGGGCAATGCTGAGGAAATTTTGGCAGCCGGCAAGGCGATGTATCAGGAGCTTTCGCCCGAAACCAAGGAATTTATCGAGTTTATGTTCGATGGCGATCTGTTCGACGTCCTCTCGCGTGAGGGCAAGGCACCCGGCGGCTACTGCACGACCTTTTCAACCTATAAAGCACCGTTCATCTTCTCGAATTTCAACGGCACGAGCGATGATGTCGATGTTTTGACCCATGAGGCAGGCCACGCATTTGCCTTCTACCGTGCGCTGAACAATCCCAATGTCCATAGTGCTTTGAGAGAGCCGACCATCGAGGCTTGTGAGTGCCATTCGATGAGCATGGAGTTTTTGACCCGGGATTTCCACAAGAATTTCTTTGGCGAAAACACCAAGAAATATGAGCTGGCACATTGCGAGGACTCTCTCGACTTCATCCCCTACGGCTGTATGATCGATGAGTTCCAGCACCGCATGTACGAAAATGAGAACCTGACACCTGCCGAACGCAACGAGGTCTGGAAAGACCTTGAGCAGAAGTACCGTCCGTGGCTGAGCATGGATGAGCTGCCCTTCTACGGCAGATACTCTCATTGGCAGTGGAAGCTGCATGTGTACCTGCATCCGCTGTACTATATTGATTATTGTATGGCGCAGACGATTGCGTTCCAGCTCTGGACGCTTTCGATGACAGATCGTGAAGCGGCATGGAAGAAGTATCTCGCCTTTGTCGATGCGGCGGGTACAAAAACCTTTGCGGATCTGTGTCACAGCGCCGGTCTGCGCGTGCCTTACGAAGAGGGAACGGTGCGAGATATCGGTGCCGGAATCCGCGACTGGCTGTCTAAAAATTCACTTTAAATTGAAAGATAAGAATATTTAACCATATTTTATGTGGAAAATGTATAAACAATGCTTTTCTATGTGAAAGCACATTATAAAAATGCACAAAAGATAAAAAAATTAAAAAAATATGAAGTTTTTTGTTGATTAATTCGCGAAAGTGTGCTATAGTATATAAAACAATTTTAGAGGCTTGCAAAAGCCGAAGCAAATTCGTGTATTTTTCTGTGATTTCACAGCAAAATATAATAATTTTTTAGGAGGAAAGAAAATGAAGAAACTTCTTGCGCTTCTTCTCGTTATCTGCATGGTTGCAACTCTGTTTGTAGCTTGCGCAGACGATGAGGCAGAAACCACCGATGCTCCGACTGATGTCGGAGAAAGCACCGAAGATCCTTCCGATGTCACTTGGGAAGGCTTCGTAAGCGAACCCTCTGCAGTACAGCTCGTTGCTGGTAAAGAGTATGGTACTGACTATACTTCCCTGTACGACTACTGCGGCAAGGACATCACCATCGCTGACGTTATCGAAGACGAGACCACCGGTCTTGCTTACATCGAGCTCGACGGCGAGATGGTAGAGCTTGGCTTGGACTTCCTGTCCATGGCAATGGTCTACAACACCACCTTCGAAGGCACTCAGTATGACAACGAAGATGATGTCTACGCTAACTGGTGGAAGCTCTACATCCAGAGATGGAACTCCCTGCTTCCCGAAATTCCCCTGTACTCCAACGAGTACTACGATGTCTACAACGCTGCTATCAAGGGCGTTGAAGAGTATCCGACCAACCCCTACTGGTCCCCGGCAAGCGCTCTGATCGACTGGACCTCCGAGAAGGAAGACGGCTCCATCATCCTGGGCAACTCCACTGACCTGTCCGGCAAGTTCCGTTACTCTTCCTTCGGCGCTTCTAATCCCGGCGCTGCTGACCTCGACATTGAGAGCCTGATCTCCGGTTTGAGCACCGTTACCACCACCAAGGATGGTGGCTACGTTGTCGACGAGACCGTAGTTAAGGAACTGTCCACCACCGACAACGAGGATGGCTCCCGTACCTACACCGTCACCATCTACGACGACATGGTCTTCTCTGATGGTTCCCCCATCACTGCAAAGAACTATCTGTACACTGCTATGGTATTCTCCACTCCGGTTGCTACCGAAGCAGCAGCTAAGGATCACATGTCCATGATGTACTATGCCGGCTATTCGGCATATGCTGCATACGACGGCACCAATGACGGTGTTGACGGTGCTTCCAAGGTCATGAGCGGTCTGCGCCTGATCGATGATTACACCTTCTCCGTAACCGTTGATGCTAACTACCTGCCCTACTACTATGCTCTCGTATACGCAGGCTTCACCCCGACCTACAAGGATCTGTGGATGGGCGACTGCGACATCGCTGACGACGGCGAAGGCTGCTACATCACCGGCGACTTCTATGCAAAGGACGGCGACAGCTACACCATGGCTGCTCACATCTCCGCTTCTGCATGGAACACCGATTCCACCTATCCGTACTCCGGTCCGTACACCGTTGAGTCTTATGACGAAGGCGAGAAGACCGCAGTTCTGGCAGTCAACGAGAACTACAAGGGCAACTACGAAGGCACCAAGCCCGGTATTGCAAAGGTTATCTACAAGAAGATCGTTGGCGAGACCCAGCTCGAGGATCTGAAGTCCGGCGGCGTTGATGTCCTGTCCGGCATCACCGGCGGCAATCAGACCGACGAGGCTATTGCTCTGGTTGAAGACTCCGATGGCGCATTCGTTTGCACGCACTACAGCCGCGCCGGCTACGGCAAGCTGGGCTTCCGTACTGACTACGGCCCCGTTCAGTACACTGCAGTCCGTCAGGCTCTGGCTCTGTGCATGGATCGTGCTACCTTCGCTAAGGACTTCACCGGCGGCTACGGCGGCGTTGTTGACGGCCCGTACTACTCCGGTTCCTGGATGTATGCTAAGGCTAACGAGCAGGGCATGCTCCTCGAGGCATATGCAACCTCCGTTGATGCAGCAATCGAGATCCTCGAGGCTGATGGCTGGATCTACAACGCAAATGGCGAGCAGTACACCGAGGGTGTCCGCTATAAGAGAATCTCCGGCGAGTATGCAAGCGAGAACGACAAGAACTACAAGTCTGTCGACGGCGCATACACCACTGTTGAGATCGACGGCGACTACTACATGCCTCTGGTTCTGAACTGGTACGGTACTGCTGAAAATGACTTCACCGATCTGCTGGTCTTCGGCTTCGAGCAGAACGAGAACGTTAATGCAGCAGGCTTCGCAGTTCAGAAGACCATCGGCGACTTCGCTCCGATGCTCGACGAGCTGTATCAGCAGCAGGTTTACGGCTACTATTCCGGTACGCCGATGTACACCTGCTTCAACTTCGCAACCAGTTTCAACAGTGCTGTCTATGATTACAGCTACTATCTGACCATCGATCCCGCTATGTATGATGACTACAGCAACTACTACATCAAGGACATTGCTGACATCTACTGGCTCAGCTAATTGATATTAACTATTTGTTAACTAACAAATAATTCCGCAACCATAGAATGGGGCACATGCCCCATTCTATGGTTGCAAGTGTCCTTTTTTGCGGAAAATGGAAGCTTTTGGATGAATATCTGACAAAAGCCGCATTTTTTAGACCTGCACGTCAGGTCTTTGAGTGTTTTACTTTTACGATTTAAATTCATATACCTAAATTTGAAATTTCCGGCGAATATTTCCGCCGTTTATCCCTATAATCCGGCAAACATTCTTTTTTGAGAGAATAGCCGAATACACTGTCGAAGGGACGACAGATAGGAGTACAGCATGCTGAAATATATACTGAAAAGAATCGGCTATATGCTCATCGTCTTGGTCATATTATCGTTTCTGATGTTTATGATCTATAACCTTGTGCCGAATAACCGTGCCTATACGGATGCCAAGGCAGATCAGCAGTCTCAGAAGAATCTCTTGAAGGGCATGACGCAAGAACAACAAGAGACGTGGTTCAACGAACGCTATTTGGAGTATCAGCGCCAATACGGCACCGATACTGATAACTTGTTAATTCGTTATTTCCGTTGGATCGGTGTGTATCCGTACTATTACGGTGAATACAATGGCTTGCTTCAGGGCAATTTGGGCTTCTCTCAGGAGTATGATAAGCCGGTCGTCGATGTTATTATTGAGCCGATGAAGAACACGATCTTCATTAATATCTTCGCTACCATTTTGGCACTTGCCATTACGATCCCCCTGGGTATCGTATGCGCTGTCAGAAAGGGCAAGAAGCTCGATCAAGCGGTTCAGGTCGGTTCGATCATTGGCTACAGCTTACCGACGTTTATTATTGCAATTTTGTTTATTTGGATCTTCTGCTCACTTTTGAAGATATTCCCCGCAAGTGGTATGTCCACTCCGGGCAGTAATTATACCGGTTGGAAGTGGTTTACCGACACAATGTACTATTTGGCTCTGCCGCTGATCACAATGACATTCTGTTCCCTGGGCGGCATGACCCGCTATGTCCGTGCATCCATGATTGATGCTCTGTCGATGGACTGCATCCGTACCGCAAGAGCCAAGGGCGTTAAGGAGAAGGTTGTTATCTATTCTCATGCTTTCCGCAACGCTCTGATCCCCATCGTCACGCTGGTTGTCGGTTGGTTCCTTGGTATTTTCGCCGGTTCTCTGATTTTTGAGGACATGTTTGGCTTGAACGGTATGGGTAAGATCATGATTCAGGCACTGCGTACCGCAGACTTTGATCTGGTCATTTTACTGCAGTTGTTCTATGTTGCGATTTCACTGGTCGGCAACCTTATCATTGACTTGGTCTATGGCTTGGTTGACCCGAGAGTCAGAGTCAGCAAGTAAGGAGGTTTTGGTATGAGCAATAAGAATAAAGAGCCGAAAGCCTCCCGTTGGGGAAAGCGCGCCTTCTTTGGCGGCAGCAAGGAGCTGGCTGATGAAATGGAGAAGAAGGGCTCGGTTGAAGAGATCGTCAGCCCCGTTCGCCAGATCGTTAGAAATTATCGTGAGCGGAAGCTCGCAATGGTTGCTCTGTTTGTTGTAATTGCCATGTTCGCCCTTGTCTTCATCGGTCCGTTGTTTATTGATAACTACACCGATGTCTACAAGGAGAGCTTGATGCAGAACATGCCTCCCACACTCAGTCTTATGTCTGTGCCCGGCGAACTGGAAGATGACATCAAGATGATCGACAGCTACAGCAATTTCAGCGTTGGTCTCTCCAATGCCGGTAAGGTTTATGTTTGGGGTGCTACGAGCCTCGGCACGACAGGTAAGGATATGGAGGACATTCCGGAAGAAATTCTCAATGATAAAATTGCTTACGTTGCGGCAGGCTATGACCATGCTATCGCAATCAGCGAGGAAGGCAAGGTCTATGCTTGGGGCGCAAATAAGCTGGGTCAGTACGGCTACTTTGATCCCGAGGAATATCCCAACATCGTTTCTATGCCCGATGAGCTTCTCAACGGAACGATCGATGTTGCGAACATTAAGAAAGTCACCTGCGGCTATCAGTGCAGCGCGATTTTGATGAATGACGGAACCCTCTACATCTGGGGCAATAAGAATACCTACGCCAATATTGACAAGTTTGTCGGCAAGGATGATTTGGTCGACATTGACTTCACGCTGAACTATATCATCGGCGTCGGCAAGCTGCGCAATGGCCTGTATGTTGGTCAGCGCGGTCTTTACGACAAATTCCATGCGACATTTTCCGACAAAGCGGTTGACGCTGCCGATTTCCTTGACGGCCGCAAGATCGAGTCCATTGCTGCAACCTGCGATAATATCTGCATGCTGCTTGACGACGGCTCCTTGGCCTATACCGGCAACTTTGCAAGCGGCTTGAAGGAAACTCCTGTGCTTGCTGACGATGAAGACTTCGTAACCCTCGGTGCCGGCGCACGTCATTATACTGCTTTGACCAATAAGGGCAATGTTTACTCTTGGGGTGCAAATGTTCTCGGACAGGCCGATGTGTCTAAGGATGCTCAGGGCGCTACCAATGTGTTTGTCGGCTCCTTCCAGAGCTATGCGGTCGATGAAAATGATGATCTTCAGGCATCTTGGGGCTATAAGGGTGCTATTTTCGGTACCGATAAGTATGGCGCAAACATCCTGCACCGTATCATTCACGGCGGCAAGATGACTATGACGATCGGTGCAGTCGCAGTTATCATTTCTACCATTATCGGTGTTCTGGTCGGCTGTATCTCCGGCTACTTCGGCGGCAAGGTCGATATGATCCTGATGCGTGTTACCGAGATTTTTGCTGCAATTCCGTTCCTGCCGTTTGCCCTGATCCTTTCGGCGGTTATGGCGCAGATGGATATTTCGGAGAATGCGAAGATTTTCCTGCTGATGTGTATTCTTGGCGTTTTGACATGGACCGGCCTTGCACGAATGGTTCGCGGACAGGTTCTGGCTGCTCGTGAGAACGAGTATGTTACTGCTGCGAAGGCCATCGGTGTTAAGGAAAGCAGAATCGCATTCCGTCACATCCTGCCGAATATCGTTTCTATTATTTTCGTTACCTTGACGCTCGACTTTGCTACCTGTATGCTTACGGAATCCTCCTTGAGCTACCTTGGCTTCGGCGTTAACTATCCCAGACCTACCTGGGGCAACATGCTCAACGGTGCGAACAACTCCACCATTATCACGCACTTCTGGTGGCAGTGGGTGTTCCCGTCGCTGTTCCTTGCAATCACTTGTATTTGTATTAATATCGTTGGCGACACCCTGCGTGATGTTATGGACCCGAAGTCCGACCGCGATAAGTAAAGGAGGAAGAACTTATGCCATTACTTGAATTAAGAGATCTGCATACTTTCTTCCGCACGAAGAAGGGTATCGTAAAGGCCGTTAACGGCGTTTCCTATTCCGTTGATGCCGGCAGAACCTTAGGTGTTGTCGGTGAATCCGGCTCCGGTAAGAGCGTTTCCGCAATGAGCATTTTGCAGCTCCTTGACGGCAACGGCTATATCGACAGCGGCGAGATTTATTTTGACGGCAAGGATCTGAGCAAAATCACAAAAAATGAGCTTTATTCCATTCGTGGTAATGATATTTCTGTCATTTTCCAGGAACCGATGACCAGCTTGAATCCTGTTTTTACCGTTATGAAGCAGGTTAGTGAGCCGTTCATTATTCACCAGCATATGACCAAGAAGCAGGCAGCCGAGAAGGTTATCGAGATGCTTGCCGATGTTAAGATCCCGAATCCGCACATCGTTGCAAAGCAGTATCCGCACCAGCTCTCCGGCGGTATGCGTCAGCGTGTTATGATCGCAATGGCTCTGGCCTGCAAGCCGAAGCTGCTGATTGCTGACGAGCCCACGACTGCTCTGGACGTTACCATTCAGGCGCAGATCCTGAAGCTGATGAATGAGCTGAAGGAAGAGCATGGCACTTCCATTATGTTCATTACTCATGACCTCGGCGTTATCCGTCAGATTGCTGACGATGTTGCGGTTATGTACTGCGGACAGGTTGTTGAGATGGCTCCGGCTGAGACGATTTTCAATGTTTCTGAGTATTCGCATCCCTATACTGAGGGCTTGATGATCTCGATTCCGAGATTGAATACTCCTACCAATACACGTTTGGATGCAATTCCCGGTGCAGTTCCGCATCCGCTGGCTCTGCCGAAGGGGTGCAAGTTTGCACCTCGCTGCAAGTATGCAACCGAGCGCTGCTTCGAAGAAGAACCGGAAATGGTTCATGTCAGCGAGAATCAGCAGATTCGCTGCTTCTATCCGAGGAAGGAGGATCGCAATGGAAGATAAGAAAATCCTTCTGAAGATCAATGACCTTCGTCAGTATTTCCCGGTTGGCAGACACCTGTTCAACAAGGCGAATGATGGTATTACCCTCAACATCTATGAGGGTGAGACCCTCGGCCTCGTCGGTGAGTCCGGCTGCGGCAAGTCCACCTTCGGACGCACGCTGCTGCAGCTCTACCGTCAGACCGACGGCAGAACGATGTACTATGGTACTTCGCTCGACGAGCTTGCTCCTGCGTATGTTATCAAGACCATTCGAAATCTTGAAACTCTTCGTAAGAAGATGAATGTGCTTCAAGCAAAATATGAGGAAAAGCAGGCTGCCTACGATGCGGCATCGGAAGCGGACAAGATGCACATGCACACCGAGCTGACGGCGATGAAGAAGGCTGCAAATGATGCGTACCTCAACATTGTCAATATCATTGGCGGTCTGATTGTTGCAGACGATCTTGCACCCGTGATCGCAATTTACAAAGAGCGTTATGCCGCTTGCAGAAGATTGCATGAACTGATCGAGGATAAGAAGCCGCGTCAGTTGGCATTCGATGAAGCTGCATATATGCTGGAGAAGGCTGGTGCCGACTCTCCCAAGAGAGCAAAGCTTTCGGCAAAGGCCGATGCACTAAGGGAGAAGACTGAGCGTTATAACGAAAGCATCGAGGCTACTCGTAAGCAAATTGCGGACATTGATCTCCGCATCGATGCGCTGCGTAAGCAGTATGCTTCTGATCCGAAGTTCAATGAGCATGAGACAATGCGTGATGACGGTGTTGATCTGGCACGTCTGACAAATGAGGAAGTCCGCAGCATCCGCTGGCAGATGCAGTATATCTTCCAGGATCCATACTCCTCTCTGAACCCGCGTATGACGGTCGGTCAGATCATCGGTGAGGGCATGCTTGCACATAAATACTTCGATAAGATGAACGATCGCATGAAGGAAGAGATCGTCCGTGTTATCGAAGAATGCGGCCTTGCCTCTTACTTCCTGTACCGTTATCCGCACCAGTTCTCCGGCGGTCAGCGTCAGAGAATCGGTATCGCAAGAAGCCTTGCGGTTCGCCCGAAGTTCGTAGTTTGCGACGAGGCTGTTTCCGCCTTGGACGTTTCCATTCAGTCGCAGATTCTGAACCTTCTGCGCGATCTGAAGGAGCAGCAGAATTTGACTTACCTCTTCATTACGCATGACCTGTCGGTTGTTAAGTACATTTCTGACCGTATCGGTGTTATGTATCTGGGCAACTTGGTCGAGCTGGCAAGCTCCGATGAGATGTTTAAAAACCCCATGCATCCGTATACGGAGGCGCTTTTGGAATCCATCCCCACAACAGAGGAAAAGAAGGATCTGGTTGTTCTCGAGGGCGATATTCCCAGCCCGGTCAACCCGCCTGCCGGCTGCAAGTTCCATACTCGCTGCAAGTATTGCACCGAGATTTGCACCAAGGTTGTTCCCGATTGGGAAGAGGTCAGCCCGAACCACTTTGTTGCTTGCCATCATAAGCTGGCGAAGAAGGACTGATAATTTTCCGTACCAACAGATTTTCAGGTGAATTTTATGTTATTTCGTAAAAAATGGAATCGCTCCATGGAGATCCTGAAGGAGCGAAGCGGTAAAAACAATGAAACCGAGCAGGATAAAATCGAGATCGAGGAAAACGGACTTCCGGTTGAGAAGCACGATGTTTTTGCGATGATCCTGTCTGCTCTGATCGTCATTGTGCCGATTGCTCTGATTGTTTTGTTGGTGATGGTATTATTCGGCAGTTTGATATTTTTGTTATAATAAAAAATGCACCGAATTTTCGGTGCATTTTTATTATGCCTTAATCGCATTTACAAAATTTGCGGGATCTGCAGCCTTGAAATACGCACTTCCTGCAACAAATACATTTGCGCCGTTGGACTGACAGAGCTTGGCGGTTTTTTCGTTAATTCCGCCGTCAACTTCAAGCTCGCAGGAGGGATTCTGTTCGTCAATATAGGCTCGAATCTGTTTCAGCTTGGGCATCATATCTTCCATAAAGGATTGACCGCCAAAACCGGGTTCTACCGTCATAACCAGAATCAGATCACAGTAGGGCAGGTAAGGAAGAACCGCCTGAGCAGGCGTCGCCGGTTTTACAGAAATTGCGGCTTTGATGCCGTTTTCACGAATCCGCTTTAGCGCAGCAAGGGTGTTTTCTTCTGTGTCTGCTTCCACATGGAGCGTTAAAATATCACTGCCTGCTTTGCAGAAGTCATCCACATAACGAATCGGTCGGTCAATCATCAGGTGGACATCTAACGGGAGGTCGGTAATCTTACGGATTGCGGCAACAACGGGAATCCCGATTGTGATATTCGGAACAAACAGACCGTCCATGACATCAACATGAACATAATCTGCGCCGGCGCAAGACAGTGCACGAACGTCACGCTCTAAATTAACAAAGTCGGCAGAAAGGATCGAGGGAGCAACTTTCAACATTTGGAACCTCCGAAGCATAGAATGAATTACAGCCGTGCGGAACTCCAACCACGCAGAACGGCTGTAAAAATTATATGATAATTCATGAAAACTGTCAAGTTTTTCCTACCATAAACATCGCCTAAATGCGCAAACTATCTTTGAACACGAGATAAGGGAGGGAAAAACATGAGCTGTCATACCAACGCGAATCGTTGCATTCAGTGCACTGTTTCCCAGTGCAAGCACCACTGTGGTGAAGAGAACTACTGCTCTCTGGAAAAGATCATGGTCGGTACGCATGAGACAGATCCCACTGTGAAGCAGTGTACGGATTGCATGTCTTTCGACAGAAAGTAATGGTGAAGGCTTCGGGAGACCGAAGCCTTATTTTTTGTGTTTTTCCAGATAAAGATTAAAGACGCAACCGTAAAACAGGATCGAAATGCACACATACAGCCAAAGCATACCAAAAGCAATGATGGAAAGGCTGCCGTAAAGGACGGAGTAGTTGCTAAAATAGCGCGAATAAATTGAGAAGCACAGAGTAAAAATCAGCCATCCCAGCGCAGCGAGCACCGCACCCGGCAGCGCTTTTTTAAAAGAAACCTTTCGGTTCGGGAAGACACAGTAAATTGCGCAGAAAAAGACAGACAGGAGAACTAAAACGATCAATCCGCGAAACTGCATAATATCAGCAATAAACTGTAAAATCGGAACAGATTGTTTTTTAAGCAGACGCGCAAGCTCCTGACCGAAGCCGAGGATTACCAGCGTGATCAGCAGCGCGGCAAAGAGCAACAGCATGTAGAACATGCACAAAATGCGGCGATAAAGGTAGCTGCGGTTTTCTTCGATGCCGTGAATAGCATTGATGCCGACCTGAATAAAGTAAACACCTCGCGAGGATGACCAAATCGCAACCAGAGCAGTCACAGATATGAGCGCAAAGGTGCTGTTGTTGCTCATATCGTTGACAATGCGCTCAATCAGCGGCATCAGCACCTCCGGTACGATCCCTTGCATTGCATCGATAAGATTTGCCTGCGTAAAACCGATGACAGGCAGCAAGCTGACAAGCAGCATGACAGCAGGGAAGAAGGCAAGAATGATATAAAAAGAGGTGTTTGCGGCGTATTGCGGCACATGATAGCTCGCAAACTCGGTTACAAATGCTTTTATTTTGTTATAGTATCGCATGAACAACCCTCCTTTCATTATATTACCCCAAAAGCGTGAAATTGTAAAGCGGATTTCTTCGATCAAAATTGACAAGTGGCGTAAAAAGTGGTATACTATTAAAAAAGTATGAAATGAGAACATAGTTATGCAGTACAAGATCAGCAGCTCCATGTCGAGCTTTTGCAGGAAAATGAATATGGCATCTGCGATGCAGATGGTGAAGAATGCAGGCTTCGAGGCGGTAGACTTTCCGTTCAGCGCATACAGCGCAACGCCGGACAGTCCGATGATGCAAGAATCGTGGCGTTCTTGGGTCAAACAGGTGAAGGAGCTTTCCGAGCAGCTTCAGTTGCCGATTTTTCAGGCGCACGCGAGCTGGGAACAAGCAATCGGCGATGATTTCCGATATGAAGCCCCTCATGAGATCTACTACCGTACCATGGAGGCGTGCCGCAGCCTCGGTTGTCGCAATCTGATATTCCATCCTCTGCGCCAGCCGGAGCGTGTTGATTCCTTGGCGATGCGTCAGCGAATCCACGATTATAACGTCCGCTGGTTCCATGATTTGGTTTCCGCAGCTCAAGAATTTGATGTTGTTATCAATCTGGAGAATACCTTTGATTCGCACCATACGCAGAAGGCAGGGGATCTGCCATATCCTTATACCACGGCGCAGGACATGATAGATTTAATGCGTGACATCGGCAGCAACCGTGTGGCGATCTGCTTGGATACCGGCCATGCGAATATCAGTGCGCAGGATATTCCGCAAATGATTCGTGTGTTCCGTTCGGATCTGGCTACAGTACATCTGAATGATAATTATGGCTATATTACGCCGATCTATGAAGATTTGCACCTGTTTCCCGGTTATGGTCGTATTGAGTGGGGAGAGGTATTCAAGGCGTTGCGGGAGATCAATTTCCGTGGAATTTATAATATCGAGCCGATCGGAGAGCTCAAGCACCTGCCGGACAGTGTCCGTTTGATTCAGCTCAGAGCGGCGGCAGATACACTTCACGCATTGCTCAGAGAAAGTGAATAGTTGCGTTGCAGCCGAGACAGAGACCATCTGTTTCGGCTGCGATTTTGTTTATAAATCACGGCTGTGAGACTGCATAACGGACATCTGTGCGCTATAGAGAGATATGTATATCTCAATTTTACGAAAAATAAGGATGTTGTCATTTTTGTTTCGAATTATATATCCAAAATCGACGGCACATTATCCAAAAACGACTTATTTTTCAAAAAATCAAATCTTTCTTCAGATTTAGGTTGATGTTTAAAAAAATACATGGTATAATCTTTTCGATCATATTGGATACTTACGATCTGGACATATTTTTGTGGTTTGGTCGGTGTAAACCGGCACCCTACATATTGCTCCCTGCACCGCAAAACCAGTCGCAAAATCCCTTTTAGCAAATACTCAGCCGCGTTAATCTTTTCGCAAAAACCCATCCCCTCGCAAACCGCATACCCCAAAAAATTATTACAAAGGAGAAGTGAACTATGCACAAAAAGATTCTTAGCATGATTCTTGCAATTGCTATGGTACTTTCCATGTTTGCGGGAATCGCAGTCACTGCTAGCGCAGCTACTTATGTGAAGGCATCTGATGACGTCATCGCTGACGGCGATTATGTTTTGACGCTCACTTACAAAGAAGCTGTGTACGCTGTCAGTGCTTGGACAAGCAAGTGGCTGCCCAAGACTACTGAGGGCTTCACCCTCAGCGACAATGTTACCACTGAGGAAACCGCTATTGTTTGGGAGATCGCCTGTGTCGACTCCGCCAATGGTTACTACACCATTAAGAACAAGAGCGACAGCACCTACCTGAAGTGGACGGCCGGCACCAACGGCATTGCTCAGGCTACTGAGGCTGATGCTAACTGCTACTGGACCATCACTAAGAACGAATCCGGCACATATTACATTACTTCGACCGATGCAACTGTAAGATTGGCCAACAATGGCACCAGCGGTCTGAGAGCCTACAAGGTCACCACCTTGACCGGTTCTAGTGCAGCTAACTACATTAGCGACCTCGTGCTTTATATGCTGAGCGAAAATGCTTGCACTCATGCTGATGCAACGAGCGAGATCACCACTGCTGCTACCTGCACCGAGGCAGGCGTTGTGACCTTCACCTGCACTTGCGGCACTTCTTGGACTGAGGCAATTGCGGCTCTTGGCCACACCTGGACCGAGGAGATCACCACCGCTGCTACTTGCACCGTTGAAGGTGCTGCAGTTGCTACCTGCTCTGTTTGCGCTGTAACGGAAGACAGAGTTATCGGCGCTCTGGGTCACAGCTATGTTGACGGCACTTGCTCTGTCTGCGGCGAGGCTCAGCCTGCAACGATCTCCTACAAGCTGATCACTCTCGACAGCATTAAGGAAGGTAACTACATCATTGCTTCCACCAAGAAGTCCAGCTACGATACCCTGTATGCAGCTACTTCTAACATCTCCGGTGACTGGTATGTTTCTGACACCGCTGTTGCAGCAACCGACAGTGTTATCACTTCTGACATTCTGCCGGAGGATGCACAGGTTTTCGTTCTGACCGGTGACAACACCAACGGCTTTACCATCGGCTTCGAGGTTGATGGTGTTATGCAGTACCTTGGCTACTCCGATACTGCGAACAACAGAAAGCTCGCTCTGAGTGCTGACTATGCTACCACTTTGTGGACTGTCGTTGAAGCTTCTGACGGCGGCTTTGCTCTGTCCTCCGCTTTTGACGGCGGCAACTATGTCGTTTCCGATAACTCTAATGCAGCCGGTTCTATCCGTGGCTACAAGAGCGGTACGATCTATGCTGGTATTTACCTGTTCGCTCAGGTTGTTGAGAGCACCTGCGAGCATGCCAATGTGACTGAGATCCCCGCTGTTGCTGCTACCTGCACCACCGCCGGCAATACTGCAGGCACTGTTTGCGCTGACTGCAACGAGCCTCTGACCGGCAATGAGCCCATCGCAGCTACCGGCCATACCTATGTCTATGGCGAGACTGCAATTACCTGCTCTGCTTGCGACTACTCCGCAGAGTACACTCTGTCCGAAATTGCTGCCGTTAAGGCATCCACCGACGGCGCTACCTACTATTTCAAGGGCGTTGTTACCTATGTCAGCGGCAAAAATGTCTATATTCAGGACGCTACCGCAGCGATCTGCGTATACTTCACCAATGCGGACGCAGCCGCAGGCATCGCTCTTGGCGATGAGATCTTGGTTTGGGACTCTATTACCACTTACTATGGCCTGATCGAGACAACCTATACTACTGCTCAGGAATATGTTAAGGTCTCCACCGGCAACGAGCTGCCTTTGGCAGAGGTTACCATTGCTGACCTGCTGGCTGACACCACCAACGAGTACCTCGGTGAGCGCGTTGTCATCAAGGGCGCTACTGTCGGTGCAGTTGATGCAGCAGCCAACACCTCTCTGCTTGATGCTGATAATAATGTGATCAACATCTACAAGGCAACTTTGGCTGAGAATGTTACTGCAAACGATGTTGTTGATGCAACTGTTATCGTTTCCACCTACAATGGCTATCAGCTCCTCGTTAACCCCGGTACTGCTGCAACTGACGTTGTTGTTGTTACTGAGGGCGAAGAGACCACCATTTCTACCGTTACCATCGCTGAGGCGAAGGCCGGCAAGGTTGGTATTGAGTATCAGGTTGAAGGCGTTGTTACCTTCATCGACGGCAAGACCGTTTATATCCAGGACGAAACCGGCGCTATTGCTGTCTACCTGACTGCAACTGCTGCAAATACTGCTGTTGGCGATAAGGTCAAGGCTTGCGGTGCTCTGAAGAACTACTGCGGCCTGCTTGAGCTGGATGCTGTTGACGAAACCAATACTGAGGTCTATGAGATCCTCTCTAACGGCAATACCGTCGATGCACAGGCTGTCACTCTGGCAGATTTGGCTGCTGACACCACCAATGAGTATCTGTCTGAGAAGATCAGCGTTGCAAACGTTATGATTACTGCTGTTGATTCCAGCAAACCCAGCTACACCATTTCCGACGGCACCAACTCCATGTTGGTCTACAAGACCCCGAAGGATGCAGACGGCAACCTCCTGTCTGCCGGCACTACGATCAACATCCTTGAAGCTATCGTTTCCACCTACAACGCATATCAGTTGCGTGTTGCCGATTACTCTAAGTATGAGATCGTCAGCACCTGCCAGCATGAATCCACCGAGACTCAGAATGCTGCTGATGCAACTTGCACCACCGACGGCTATACCGGCGATGTCGTCTGCACCGTTTGCGGCGCTACTGTTACCGCAGGTGAAGTTATCACCGCTCCGGGTCATGTCTATGTAGACGGCGCTTGCTCCGTCTGCGGCGAAGCAGAACCCGCTCCCGTTGACTACACCGGCGTGTACTACATCTATGCAAAGCGTTCTGCAGAAGGCAGCACCTACTTCTACATGAGCAACGATCTCGGCGCTGCAAGCACTAAGCGCTATCAGGCTGTCGACAGCACTCTGACCGAGGCTCCTGCTGAGATGGCAGAAGGCGCAAATGAAGACTATGCTTTCTTTATTGCAAAGAACGAAGATGGCACTTATACCATCACTTCCCTCAACGGCAAGTACCTGAGCTGGTCTTCCGGCAACTCCGGCATCCTGACTGATGAGGCTATGAATGTTAACATTGCTGCCGGCGATTCCGAAGGCACTGTTAAGATCACCTTCGCGGTTGATGCCGACACCACGAGAAACCTTGCTCTCAATAGCAATTCCGGAAACAACTACTTTGCTTGGTATGCAACCGCACAGATCAACAATCTGGTTCTGGTTCCCGTTACCGGTGAAATCCACTACCATGATTGGACCGAGTCTGAGCGTGTAGAGGCTACTTGCACCGAGACAGGCTATGCTACCTACGCTTGCGATTGCGAGAAGACCTATACTGAGACGATTGCTGCGATGGGTCATAGAGAAGTGCTCTATATTGACACCGACACACACTATGCTTCGTGCTGCGTCTGCAATGAGATCCTCGGCGATCCTGTCGAACATACTTACGTTGACGGTATCTGCGAATGCGGCGCAACCGAGGTTGTTGAGCCCGAATACGAAGCCGATCCCAACCTTACCTTCATCATGTCTATCAGCGCAGGTGCGGAAATGCAGGTGCGTTATACCATTCTGAACAGCAAGGTTTCCTCCTTCGAGAGCTTCTACCTTGTTGTTACCAAGGCAGTTGCAGACGGTGAGCCTG
>CAYVLD010000024.1:0-17933 GCA_964452205.1 uncultured Oscillospiraceae bacterium | reverse complement strand
TGCGAAGCCGAGCTGCTCGCAGGCCGCTGCGCTGTCGCCGCCGCCAACGATGGTCACAGCCTCGGAATCTGCCAACGCCTGTGCTACGGCGATGGTGCCCTTTGCCAAAGTCGGGTTCTCAAATACGCCCATGGGGCCGTTCCAAACGACGGTCTTCGCACTCTTTGCCGCCTCTGCAAACAGCTCACGGGTCTTCTCACCGATATCCAAGCCTTCCTTATCCTCGGGAATTGCATCGGAAGCGACGGTCTCAACGGCGATTTCTGCGTCAATGGGGCTGGGGAAGGAATCTGCAACGACGGTATCAATCGGCAGAAGGAGCTTAACACCCTTTGCCTCAGCCTTTGCCATCATGTCCTTGCAATAGTCGATCTTCTCGCTGTCGAGCAGGCTCTTGCCGACACCGTAGCCCTTGGCCGCCAAGAAGGTGAATGCCATGCCGCCGCCGATGATGAGGGTATCGACCTTCTCCAACAGATTGTTGATGACATTGAGCTTATCGGAAACCTTTGCGCCGCCCAAAATGGCAACAAACGGACGAGCCGGATCTGCCAGAGCCTTACCCATGATGGAAACTTCCTTCTCGACCAGCAGACCGCAGTAAGCAGGCAGATAGTCTGCTACGCCGGCGGTGGAGGAGTGGGCGCGGTGTGCGGTGCCGAAGGCATCGTTGACAAAAAGATCTGCCAAGGAAGCCAGATCCTTGCTCAGCTCGGGATCGTTCTTGGTCTCGCCCTTGATGAAACGGGTGTTCTCCAGCAGCAGAACGTCGCCGTCGTTGAGGGCAGCGGCCTTTGCCTTAGCGTCCTCGCCCGCGACGTCGCCGGCCATGAGGACTTCCTTGCACAGAAGCTCGCTCAGGCGGTCAGCAACGATCTTCAGGGACAGCTCGGGCTTCCACTCGCCCTTGGGCTTGCCCATGTGGGAGCACAGAATGACGCGAGCGCCGTTGTTAATCAAATGCTCGATCGTCGGCAGAGCTGCAACGATACGCTTGTCGCTGGTAATCTTGCCTTCCTTGGTCGGAACATTGAAGTCGCAGCGGCACAGAACGCGTTTGCCTCTGACATCGATGTCGAGGACGGATTTCTTGTTGTAATTCATAATGTACCTCCGGAAAATGTTTTCATTTTACCATAGTCTTGTAAATGGGGAAATTCCTGCTGACGCAGTGCCTCAAACACGGCTACGGCAACAGAATTGCTTAAATTCAGACTTCTCGCCTCCGCTCGCATGGGGATGCGGACGCAATCATCAAAATTCGCTTCTAAAAATTCCTCGGGCAGACCCTTGGTTTCACGGCCGAAGAAGAGATAACAGCCGTCTTCGTAGTCGGCCTCGACGTAGGCTCGCGGCGCCTTGGTCGAAAACAGTCGTTTCCGGCGCACCGTATTTTTCGCAAAAAAATCCTCCAGCGATTCGTAAACACGCACATCGACCAGATGCCAGTAATCCAGACCGGCGCGCTTCACGGCCGCATCGGAAACGTCGAAGCCCAGGGGCTTGATCAGGTGCAGCGTCGAACCGGTGGCGGCGCAGGTACGGGCGATGTTGCCGGTGTTCTGAGGAATCTCCGGCGCAACCAAAACAACGTTCAGCATAAGACCTCTTCGGGCGCAAGTTTTTTCTCTCACAGCTCTGCCCATGGAAGCTGCGACACTATTCTATGATAAATTGAAGCAAAATTCAACCCTTTTTTTGCTAAGTTTGAAAAAAATTCATACTTTTTTCTCTAAAACAAAAGACAGTTGCTTTTTTAAGGGATTTCGAGTATACTTTACTAAAATAATTAAAATGGAGGAGTATCATGTGCCTGAAAGAACGGCTGAAGAAGGCCGCACAGCTCTTTGGCATCTTTTTTAAGATCGGCGCATTCACCTTCGGCGGCGGCTATGCGATGATCCCCCTGATTGAGCATGAGACGGCGGAAAGACGCCACCTGATCGACAAGGAGGAGATTTCCGACATCGTCGCCATTGCCGAATCCACCCCCGGCCCCATCGCCATCAATTCCGCCACCTTCATCGGTTACCGCTCCTGCGGCGTTTTGGGCTCGGCGGCGGCTACGCTGGGTGTCGTGCTGCCGTCGCTCGCGGTCATCTCGCTGATCGCTCTGTTCATGCGTCATGTGATGGACAACCGCTTCGTGCGCTACGCATTTTTCGGCATCCGCGCCGGTGTTCTCGCTCTGATCGCCAAGGCCGTGATCAATTTTTGGAAACGCGCCGATCACGGCGCGTTCGGCTGGTGCGTGATGGTCGCCGCCTTCGTCTGGTCTGCCATTTTGGATTGGAGCGTCATTGCGCTCATCGCGCTTTGCGCCGTTGCAGGCTGCGTTTTCTGCAGCATTATGAGAAAGAGAGGTAAAATGCAATGATTTACCTCGAGCTGTTTTATACGTTTTTTACCATCGGACTGTTCACCTTCGGCGGCGGCTATGCGATGCTTCCGCTCATCCAGCAGAAGGTGCTGGAAAACGGCTGGCTGTCTCTGGAGGAGATCGTGGATTTTGTCGCCGTGAGCGAATCGACCCCGGGACCGTTTGCCGTCAACATCGCAACCTACGTCGGCACGGAGACCGGCGGCGTGCTCGGTGCGCTGTGCGCAACGCTGGGCGTTGTGCTGCCGTCGTTTCTTGTGATCCTGATCGTCGCAAAATGCTACATCCGCTTTAAGCAGAGCAAGCTCGTCTCGGGCGCGATGTTTTCCTTGCGCGCAACGGTCGTCGGCCTCATGGCAGGCGCGCTGTACGGCATGCTGCCGACGGTATTTTTCCACGAGATGAAGGTCGCTTGGGAAAATATCCTCACGCCCGAATTTTTGTGCTCGCTCGGTATTTTCGGTACGATGCTGGTGCTGGCCCTCAAAAAGGTCAGCCCGATCCTTCTGATCGTTGCCTCGGCGGCGGTCGGTATCATCTGCGGACTTATTTTCAACGTCGGCGTATAGCCTGATTTTTACAACATAGGGAGGCTCTATGAAAATGCACAAGCTCTCGCCCCCACGGCTGATCGCACTTGGCTTTTTGGCGGTCATTTTGGTCGGAGCTGCTCTTTTGATGCTGCCATTTGCCTCGAAAACGGAGGTTTCTTTCCTTGATGCTCTTTTTACCGCAACCTCCGCGACCTGCGTGACAGGGCTGATCGTGGTCGATACCTTCACATCGTGGACGGGCTTTGGGCAGGCGGTCATTTTGCTGCTGATTCAGATCGGCGGTTTGGGATTGATGACGGTCATTACTCTGTTTTCCTACGCTCTGGGCAAAAAGCTCGCCCTTTATGACCGCAAGGTCTTGATGCAATCGGCCGGCAACCTCCACCTGTCCGGCATCGGCAGCCTGATGCGCAAAATCATCCCTTTTAGCTTCGTTGTCGAATTTGTCGGTGCCTGTCTGCTTGCCTTGCGCTTCATCCCCGAATTTGGCCTCGGAAAAGGCATTTGGTTCTCGGTATTTCATTCCGTCTCCGCCTTCTGCAACGCCGGCTTTGATCTCATGGGCGGAAAAACGCCTTTTTCTTCCTTAACCGACTACGTTGCCGACCCCATCGTCTCTTTGACAATTGCTGCACTGATCATAATCGGCGGTCTCGGCTTCATCGTCTGGCGCGATTTGCGGCAAAACGGCTTGCATTGGAGCAAATATCTCCTGCACACCAAGCTTGTTTTGGTCACGACTGCGGTTTTGCTTTTCAGCGGCTGGCTGCTGTTTTTGCTCTTCGAGTGGAACGCTTCGCTGCAGGGTCTGAATTTCGGAGAGAAGCTGCTGGCCTCCTTCTTCCAGTCGGTCACGCCGCGTACCGCCGGCTTTAATACCACGGATTTAGCTGCGCTGAGCGAATCGGGCAATCTTCTGACCAACGTTTTGATGCTCATCGGCGGCTCCCCCGGCTCCACCGCCGGCGGTATGAAAACCACCACGGCAGCCGTTCTGTTTTTGAGCATGCTCGTTTCCATGCGAGGGCGCAGACGCGTCAACGCCTTCCGCTACGCCATCGACCGCGACACATTGCGGCAGGCAAGCTCGATCGTTTTGATCTACCTGTCCATGTCCGTCATCTCGGTGCTTGCGCTGTGCGCCTTCGATCCCGTCAGCCTGAAGGCGGCTCTGTTTGAGGTCAATTCCGCCATTGCAACCGTCGGTCTGACCCTCGGTGTGACCCCAACCCTTTCGACCGCAAGCCGTATTTTGCTCATTATTTTAATGTACGCCGGCCGTCTGGGCGGTCTGAGCTTCACCCTCATCTTCACGCAGGCAAAACCCGAACCGCCTGTCGATCGCCCCAACGGAAAACTTTTGATCGGATAGGAGAATTTTTATGAAATCTGTTTTGATTATCGGCATGGGACGCATGGGTCGCCATCTGGCGATGAAAATGCAGCAGCTCGGCAATGATGTAATGGTCGTCGATTCGCATCCGGAGGTGATTGAGGCATTGTCGGAGGAATTTACCGATTCCGCCGTCTGCGACTGCACCAACGAGGCCGTCATCCGTTCTCTCGGCGTGGATAATTTTGACATCTGCTTTGTGACCATCGGTGAGGATTTTCAATCGTCCCTCGTCATCACAAGCCATCTGAAAAAGCACGGTGCACGTCTGATCGTCGCCAAGACCAACCAAGACGTGCAGGCGGATCTTCTGCGCATCATCGGCGCCGATGAGGTCGTGTATCCGGAGGTCGAAATTGCGGAAAAGCTCGCTGTTCGCTACAATTCCGACAATATTTTTAACTACGTTCCCCTGACGGCGGAGCACTCCATTTATGAGATCCCCATCCAGCCCGCTTGGATCGGCCGCAGCCTCGTCGAGCTGGACATCCGCCGCAAGTATCACGTCAACATCATTGCCGTCAAGAACGGCCTGCTTCTTAACCCGAATATGGGTCCGGACTACCGCTTCTCCGACGGCGATCATATCATCGTCATCGGTAAAAGCGACGAGGTTTTCAGGTTCGTAAAATAGTAGTTGCAATTTCTGCGAAAATTGTGTATAATCGGACAGTATATATCAACTTTCGGTGATTTTATGAAAAAGATTAAACAGTTGATCGACCGAACACTTCTTTACTATGTGATCGTCGGTGTCCTTAATTTCATACTGTGCACCGGTATCATGTTCGTGCTGTTTAACATGTGCGGCTTCAGCGAGCATATTGCCCCGATCGTCAACTATGCGCTGGGCAGCCTGATCTGGTATCTGTCGTGCAAATATCTCTTGTTCCGCGGCACGCAGACGACGTGGCAGAGCGCCATCCGTTTTACCATTGAGGTGCTGATCTGCTATCTGCTGTCGTATTATGTTGCTGCACCGCTGCTGGGCAAGTGGCTGCTGGGCTACGAGAGCGTGCGCGAATTTTTTGATTTCGGCGGTTCGGATAAGATCGCCGGCAACTGCGAGATGACGATCGGCGCCATCGTTTATGCCATCGTCAACTATTTCGGGCAGAGATATTTCGTGTTCTCGTCGCGCTTTGAGTACCATCGCAAGCAGCAGCGCTGCGAAAAATAAAAATGTGTAAAAAAACCGCACCCATAGGGTGCGGTATTTTTTATGCCGTTGCGTAGATGTAATAGGCAACCTGAATGGTGGTGTCGTTGATTCGAGTCAGAATGATATAATTGCCGCTGTGGTCGTTCCAGGAGACATAGGTGCTGCCATGCTGCTCGCCGGAAGCGCCTTCGCCGTAGATCGCGGTCAGCGCATCAAGATAGGTCTGCATGGCTTCTTCCGTGTCCTGCAGGATCTGCTCGTCGGTTGCGCCCTGCTCGGCAGAATAGGTCGCAGAAACGCGGGCATAGCTGTCAGTAAAGCTGAACTGCACCTGCGAGAAGTGGAGCTCGTCCACGGTGACATCATTATAAATGTAAATGGTGGAGCCGCTCTGGTCGTAGGTGAAGTCCCATTCGCGGCCTTCGATCTCAACGAGATCCTCGGCGGTGAAGACGGTTTCGCGGCCTCTGTAATTGATGTGCGTGTGGTCATGCTCCTCAGAAGAATCGGAAACGTCTGCGGTCTCGGACGTGGGCGTTACGCCTTCGTTCGAGGCGGTAACAGACGTCTCATCGCTGCCACATGCAGCCAAAGCTGTCAGCAGGGCAAGACACAGGATCAAAGCCAAGATTTTTTTCATGGAAAAATCCTCCTATTATTTAAAATTTGGGCACAAAGACCGGTCAATGCACCCGTGACGATGCCGCAAAGCAGCAGCACCGGCAGATAGACAAATAAACCCGGCGTTTTCGCCACAAAGACGGCAACGCACATCTGTCCGAGATTGTGTGCAAGGCCGCCGAGCACGCCGCAGACCCAGATCTGCTCGTTCTTCACGATGCGGCGCGAAAGGCACATCACCAAAAGGCTCGGAATACCGCCGCCCAAGGCGTAAAGGATCGCAGAAACCTGACCCGTTACAATATTTCCCAACACGATGCGCACAAGCGCGATGGCGGCAGCCTCCTTCCGGCCGAGCGTCAGCAGGGCAAGGAGAGTGACCACGTTGCTCAAGCCGAGCTTGAAGCCCGGTACGGGCAAAAACGGCGGGATCTGTGCCTCAAGCACGAAAATCGTCAGCGCGATGGCGGTAAACAAGGCGCACAGCGTAAGCCGTTTGGTGCGCAAGCGCCTCACCTCCCGAACAGAGCCCGATGGATACGGGGTGTTTTCAGCACGAAATAGAGCGCCAGACCGAGGGTGAACAGAACGCCCAGCTCTCCGATGGCGACATAAGCGGCGTTGAGCCAGAAAGCGCCGCCGATGTAGATGGTAAGCTCCCAGCCGACGAGCAAGCCGTTAAAAACGGCAGGCATAGCCAGCGAAAGCAGCGGCATTTTAAACAGCCGCACATTGCGAAGCTGGTACATCGCCATGGCGGCAAGCGCGGTCGCGGCAGTGCCGATGAAAAAATCCAGCGGCAGTGCGCCGAGGTAGGAAAGGTTGTACACAAGGCAGCCGATGCTCAGTCCCCAGATGGCAGACGGCGTAAAGAGCGCAAACACGCACAACGCCTCCGACAGGCGGAACTGGATGGCAGCAGAGGTGGTACCCGGCAGCAGAAGATTCTGCGCGTAGGTCAAAACGATATACAGTGCGGCGATCACAGCCGCCTGCGTCATGTCGCGGACAGACTTATTCATATTAATTTCTCCTTAGTTTTGTTTATCGACAGGATGGTTTCGAACTGTCGTTTTTTGCAATGTGGTATTTTGTTTGCTTTGTCGAACCGTTTACCGTACAACTCTGTAGGGGATGCGCTCTGACCCTTCCCTACAGTAGTAAAATCATAACTCACCGATAAATCGGAATTCACTTTCGCTTATGCAAACACTTTTTTCAGCTTGGCAAAACGGGGCAGGCCGTCCTCCATGGGCATGGTCAGCTCACCGCAGATCAGCGGAGCGCAATAGTTGATGAAATCCTCGGTGACGTTGCAATGATCCTCGGTGATCCATTCCAGCGGAACTTTTTGCTCGAAGTTTGCAACCTTTTCAAGATCAAACAGGACATATTCACAATGATAGCCGTTGGAGCGGTCGCAGCGGAAGCCGACCATCTTACCGGTCTCGCCTGCCAAAGCAGACTCTACGGCAACGCGGCCGGAGTTGAAGGACTCTTCAATGTCGGTCGCAGAAGCGCAATGTGCGGCGCAGCGCTGCAGCAGCGAAAGCTCGATGCCGCGCACCTTCACACCCAGCTCCTCCTTGACGACGGAGGCCAGACGGGCAGCCAGACCGCCGAGCTGTGCATGGCCGAAGCCGTCGGTGCCGGAGGTCTTCGCCTCGGAGACGAAACGGCCGTCAGCATAGTGAACGCCCTCGGAAACAGCAACGATGCAGTTCTTCTTCTCATTATAAATGCGCTTGACGTCGCGGATGAAGTCCTCCATCACAAAATCGACCTCGGGCAGATAGATGAGGTCGGGGCCGTCGCCCTTGACGCCTGCCAGAGCCGCAGCCGCCGTCAGCCAGCCTGCGTGACGACCCATGCACTCGATGATGGTGACCATGCCGGTGTTATAAACCTTGCTGTCACGGGAGACTTCCATAACGCTCGTTGCGATGTACTTCGCAGCGGAGGCGAAGCCCGGGCAATGGTCGGTGCCGAAGAGGTCATTATCGATGGTCTTGGGCACGCCGAAAACGCGGCATTCGTAGCCGACACTCTTCATGTAGCGGCTGATCTTATTGCAGGTGTCCATGGAGTCATTGCCGCCGTTGTAGAAGAAATAACGGACATTGTACTTCTTAAAAATCTCCAGAATCCGCTTGTAATCGGTATCATCAACTTCGGGGTCTGCGATCTTGTAGCGGCAGGAGCCGAGCGCGGAGGACGGCGTATGCAGCAGAAGCTCCAGCTCCTTGGGATCCTCCTGCGACATATCCATCAGACGATCCTCCAAAACGCCCATGATGCCGTGGTTTGCGCCGTAGACCTTGGTAATGCTCTCGCTCTCGAGCGCGGTCTTAATGACACCGTAAGCGCTGGCGTTGATCACCGCCGACGGGCCGCCGGACTGGCCGATGACGGCAGAGCCGATCAAAGTTTTTTCATTTATCATGTTAATTTACCTCCAAAGTGCCAAATGCACATTTTTTACCGATATAGAGTATACCATAATTCCAATGGCTTTGCAACAGAATTATGCAAAAAACCGTTGAAAACAAAAGATTGTTGTTGCATTTTTTTCGTTCGCGTGTTATGATAGCGTATATATTTATGCGATTCGTGAAAGGAGAGCGTATTCCTTTGAGTAAGGTAGAAATCACGTTACACGATATTTTGTGGTCTCTTCGCAGACACTTGGTTTGGATCATTCTGGCCACCATTCTTTTCGGTGTCGGCTCATGGTTCTACACGACCAACTATGTCACACCCATTTACAGCACCTCCATGAGATTCTCCATCCGTGCAAACATTCGTTCGGGCAATTCCTACTCCGCCAACGAATATACCGCAGATACGCGTCTTGCTACGCTTTGCTGCGAGCTTATGACCAGCGACCAGTTGACGCAGAAGGTTTCCGAGGAGCTCGGCTCCGCCCTTCCTGCCGGCGCTGTGAAGGGTATGATCTCCGCCGTTGCCGGCAGCGATGCTCCCGTTTTGCTGATCTCCATCACCTCTTCCGATCCCGACCGCGTTTATCAGGTCGCGCAGGCGGTCGCAACGGTCGCGCCCATCATCATTCCGGAGCTCGCCGGTGCAGGCGAACTGTTCTTGACCACCGCGCCTTCACGCCCCGCCGTTCCGATCTCGCCGGACGTTTCGGATAACGTAACCTTCGCGCTGATGGTCGGTCTGTTCATCTCCTGCGGCGTTGTGATCCTGATCGCCGTTATGGATACCACCGTTTGGCGTGAGGAGGATCTGGAGCGCGCTTTCGATATTCCTGTGCTCGGCAGCGTTCCCAATATGTCTTCTTCCACATCTTCGAATAATCGGAGGACTTAACTATGAGCTTTTTCCGCAAAAAAGAGTCGAAGCAAGCGCATGCCCGCGTTGCTAAGGCGCGCCTTCATTCGGCAAGTTCATTTTCCATCAAGGAGGCCTATAACTCCATCCGTACCAAGCTGATCTTCACCGGCAAGGGTGAAAAATGCCCCGTTTTCGCCGTGACCAGCTCCCTCTCCTCGGACGGCAAATCTACGAACGCCGTCAGCCTCGCCGTCTCGTTTGCCATGGCGGAGCAGCGCGTTCTTTTGATCGATGGCGATATGCGCAAGCCCTCCGTCCACCGCTATTTCAACCTTGAGTGCCGCAACGGTCTGAGCGAAATTTTGGCCGGTCTGACCACCGAGATCAAGCTGCGCGAGACCGATGTAAAGAACCTGAGCATTCTCACCGCCGGTCAGATTCCGCCGAACCCTGCGGAGCTTCTCGGCAATAAGCAGATGGATGCGCTTTTGACCTATGTGCGTCAGTATTTTGACTATGTCATCATCGACACGCCGCCGGTCAACATCGTTACCGATGCCTGTGTCTTTGCAGAGAAGATCACCGGTTATGTTTTCATCGCCCAGAGCGGCAAGAACCACCTGCGCGATCTGAACGACGCCATTCATGCCCTGCAGGATATGAACGGAAATATCGTCGGCATGATTCTCAATGACCCCGACAACAAAGCCGATTCGCATTACAGCTACCACAATAACCGTTATTACCGCGATGACCGCCGCAGATATTACGGTGAATCCAACCCCGCCCATAAAAAATAAGAAGGAGGACGTGCGATGAACATCGATTTTCATGCACACATCCTCCCCGGGGCGGATCACGGAAGTAAAGATCTGTCGGTTTCTCTTCAGCAGCTCAAATTAGCGCAGCAAGCAGGAATTGACCTGCTCGTTGCCACGCCGCATTTCTACCCCAAGGTAGAGAGCTGTGCGGAATTTCTGTCCCGTCGGAAGCAGTGTGCGCAGCAATTGCTGCAAGCAAAACGGCATTCTCCCGAAATTCTGATCGGCGCGGAGGTTCAGCTCTGCACCGGTTTAGAGCAGATGAGTGAGCTCGAGGAGCTTTGTATTGAAGGAACCAATATTCTCTTATTGGAGCTTCCACCGAATTATTCTATCCGCAGATATGACCAGACGCTCGATGCGCTTCTGTACGGGCGGAAATTGACCGTCGTTTTGGCGCATATCGATCGGTATGACCCGATCCATGTGGATTTTCTTCTGGAGATGGGTTGCTTGGCGCAGATCAACGCCGCTGCATTCCATCGCTTTGGCGTGACGAAGCGCGCGATGCACCGGGTGCAGAGCGAGTCCGTCGTTGCCCTCGGAAGCGATATTCACGGAACGGACGTTGGCTATCATGATTTTTTGAAGGCGAAAAAACGCCTCGGTCAAGAATACGACCGCCTCATGGCGCGCACCGCCGCGCTGCTGCAGATAAAAACAGCTTCTCCTTTGTAATGAAAGGAGAAGCTGTTTTTTTACCATCCGTTTATCAAATATTTGCTGCCTGTCACAAAAAGCTCTGCGCAGACCCTTTTACTCCAATTGATCCAAGTTCTTGGCAAAGGCAGGCAGACAATGTTCCATAAACCAGTCCAGCTCCGGCAGGTGCATCTGCTCCAAGGCAGCACGCGTCTGCTTGGCAGCCGACTCGAACTCCATATTGCCGCCCTTGAGCTCCTCGATGCACTTGATGTGTGCCGAGAGCTTGTCGGCGGCTTTGACAATGTCATGCACCGTCTCGTCCGATTCATAAATGAGCGGCGCATAGCTCTCCTGCAGAGCCTCGGGGAGCATTTCCAGCAGCTTGCTGCCGCTGATGCGCTCGACCTGCTTGTAAGCCTCCTTGATCTCGGGATTGTAATACTTGATCGGTGTGGGCAGATCGCCCGTCAGGATCTCGGACGCGTCGTGAAACAGCGCCGCTGTTGCGCAGCGCTCGGGGTCTGCATCCATGCCCAGAATGTCGCGGCGGATCATTGCCAAGCCGTGCGCCAAAACAGCGACCATGTGGCTGTGCTCTTGAATATTCTCGGAATAGGTGTTGCGCATCAGTCCCCAGCGTGTAATGTAACGCATACGGGAAATGAGGGCAAAGAAGCGAAATTCATCCATAAATGACCTCCGGAGTTTTAGCGTGCAGGGAGAGCGTCGGCTCTCGGCGGATAGCGGCGGCGATTTGCGTATAGGAGGCGTAAAAATCCATTGTCGAGCGGTTTTTGCTGAGCGAGTCGATCAGCCACGGACAGGGCTCGGACGAAACGGAAGCGCAGCGCCGCGCAAACGCCGATGCAACACCGAGCTGCTCGGCAAAGGGCAGCATGCGGTAAAAATACTGGCTGTCGGCATCGGTCAAACGCTGCAGGCTGACGGCGTTTGCGGATTTTAAGAACGAGCGCAGACCGAGGATCTGGCGCACCAAATCCTGCGCAGCGGCATCGCGCACGCCGCCGAACATGGTAGCCGCGCCGCAGAAGATCTGCAACGCGATGCACACGAGCATCGTGACGAAGCAGCCTGCGCTGACGGAAAGAATCAGCAGCAGCACTGCGCTGATACCGCCGAGCAGCAGACAGAACCGACTGCGGCGGCCGTAAAGCTGCAAAACGGCTTTTTGCACGAAGCGTGCCGCCATCGCTCCGAGGAAGGCGCAAAGCGGCAGCAGAACCCAGCGCAGCCAAGAAGCCGGCAGCAGCAGGTCAAAGACGATCAGCGAGGCGATACCGGCGGCTGTAAGCGCCATACAGCGCAGCAGGATCGGACTTCCCGAGTTTTTGCGAAACAGGCGGCGCAGCCAGCTTCTTTGCATCATGGCGCCGACACGTTTCGACACGCTCAAAACGCGCGCGTCGCTCGCATCGAGCGTATCGGAGGAGCGGAAAAGCGAATAAAACAGCTTTCGTTCAACGGCAGAGCGTTCCGAGCCCATCTCCATCTGTTTTCGAAGGAGGATGCGGCCGTTACGGCTGCGCGAAATGACTAAATATCCGAGATTCCCCCAATGTGCGAGGATACCGAACAGGTCGGGCATAGCCCCAAACAGCTCGCAGGGGATCTCGCCGGCAGTCGATTCATTAAAAGCGGTCTGGCGCAGACTCGGCCTCAGGCGCTTGCTGCGCAGGCGGAAGAAGTAATAGCCGACGGCGGCAAGACACACCAGCCAGAACAGCACCGACGCGACGGAAACGGTCTGACCGGGCAGATGCGACAGATCGAACGAATCCGGCGCAAAGGCAAGCTCCATCGTGATGATCTCCTGATCCTTCAGGCGTTCGAAGCTGCTTACCGTCATAGAGGTCTGCGCGATGGAAATATCCAGATAATTTTCAATATCAATCCCGTGATATGCGCTGTACCAGCTCGGCTGCTCGGTGATCTGTGCCGGAAATTCGATGCTCACGGAATACTTCTCAATGGGAAAATCCCAGCCTTTTTCGGGCAGCTTGAGGGTGAAGGTCTGCTGACCGCTGTCGCTTTGCGCAACGGCACGCGAGATCGAGAAGGAGCAGACGAAATGAATCGTACCGGAAAAGCCGTTGCTGCTTTCGAATATTACGCACTCCACACCGTCGATCGTGTCGACGTCGTAGGCTGCACCGGTAGCGCTGATGTCGTCGGCATCTGCCATGAGCGGCATGCAGAAGGTCTTCGGTGAAGAAAGGAAGCGCACATCGGCGCTCATGGTGAGCTGACACGAGCCGTCCCCGGCCACATAGATCTGCGTTTGCAGATCGGTAACCTCTGCGCCTGCGGCGTTTGCGCTCAGCGACAGGGTGAAGCATATCAAAAGGCAAAGAAAGACCGACAGAAAACGACGCATGAACTCACCTCCGAAAAATGATGAATCAAGAATATCATAAAACCGCGAAAAAAGCAATAAAAAGTACTGCCCCAATACATTTTTTGCATTGAGGCAGTTTGTTTTTTACCAAACAACGACAGCAGTGCCGAAGGGCATGTTGTCATAGATGAATTTTGCATCCTCATCGCGCATGCGGATGCAGCCGTGGGACAGGGGAATGCCCAGACGCCCGTCATAGAGCGAGCCGTCGAAATTGTAAAGCGTGGAATGGAAGGCGGTGTCGCCGTAGAAGCCCGTGGCGGTATAGACCATGTAATAATCAAAATACCAAGTGCCGTAGTGCGCCTCGATCTCGTAAACGCCCTGCGGCGTGGGAGTGTTGTTCGCGCCGGAGCTGCACAGGAAGGTTTTATAAACCTTCCATTCGCCCTTCGAGCCGGTGAAAATGATCACGCGCTGGGTGTAGCGGTTGATCCAGATCAGATAGTCCGTCTTCGAGCTATAGTTCTTGAGATTGACGAAGCCCTCCTTGACCGCGTCGGAGTAATCCAGATCGCTGTTCCAAGTGACGATCTCTTCGTCGGGTATGTAGCAGTCCCAACGCGGCAGCCAGCCCTTGCGTGCATTGCCGGCGGCATCGGTGTAGGTGACCTGAAAGGAGTCGCCTGCCGGATGAAATTCGTTATAAACGATCGTGCCCTTGGGAACGTCGCAGATGTAACCGGTCAAATACTGGTCGGAGTACAAAGAGGTATCCTTCTGCACGGTGCAGGGCACGCGCTGGGTCTGTACGGTGGACAGGGCGTTGTCATGCTCCTTGTAATACGACTGATACAGGCTGTCATCGAGCGTGTCGTAGGCGATGGAATATGTGCAGTTCGCGCGGTTGACAACGAGCACCTCCGCATAGCCGACACCGTCAATGCTTGCGCCCATGCCGTCAAGAATGACCTTCTTGGCGTTATCCTGCAGCGAAACACGGGTGTCTGCGGAAAGACAGATCTCGTTTGCAGGGCCGTGCAGGTGAAGGGTGCCCTTGCGGACTTCGACCTTGTTCTGTACGCCTTCGACAATGAAAGCGTTATCGACAACATAGAGCGTGTCGGAGGCCGAGCCGTAGAAGCTGCAGCCGTTGCCCCAGAGCCAGACCGTTTCGGCGGAGCCTGTGATCTTGCCGCTGCGAGGTGCGCAGACGAGCTTCTCGGTCTGAAGACCCTGCAGGCTTGCCTCGGTGTTCAGCGCGGTACGCAAAATGAGTGCCTCAGAGATATTCCAAGCGGAAGCGGTAAACTTCGGCTCCATTGCCTGCGCGATGATAAGCGTGCCGTCGAGCGTCAGCTCCTCGGGCAGAGCTTGGCTGCCGCGGTAGAGGACAAAACCGCTTTCGGGCAGCTCCTCGGGGGTGTCTGCGATCACGTCAAAGAGGTTATACAGCAGGCTTGCGACCTCCGCGCGGGTGATATAGCCGAGCGGAAGGAAGGTGCCGTCCTCATAGCCCTTGGCAGCGCCGACTTCCTTCATGGCGCACAGGGCATCCTTGGCGTAGTCGGAGATATAATATTTGTCGCTGAAATCCTTCCACGCGTCGCGATCCTCGCTCACGATGCCGAAGGCACGGCTCAAAACCACGATCGCCTGCTCACGGGTGATGGGGCTGGTGGGGTTCATGGTGGTTTCGGACATACCGTTGAAAATGCCTGCGGCAACGGCAGCCGAGAGCTCACGGTAGTACCATGCGTTGGGATCAACGTCGGTGTAGGCGCTCAGGTCGGCAGATTCATTCGCGCCGAGCAAGCGCACCAGAACCGCCGCCATCTCGGCACGGGTGATGTTGTTCTTGGGGTTGAGGTTGCGGTTTTCGTCGCCGGCAAGAATGCCGTTTTCCACTGCGAAAATCAGCGCATTGCGACTCCAATCGTCGGGAAATTCAAAATCCTCAACGCTTTCATTGTCCGCAAAGGCGGTCAGGGGCAGCATCGCAACGATCAGCAATGCGGCGATCAAACGAATGAATTTTTTCATAGTCTTCTCCTCCTGTTAATTGTCAAAAAATACTTCGCACAGGCGGCAGAATGCCTCCTGATCTCTTGCACCCATCATTTCGCGCGCCGAGTGCATCGCCAAGATGGGTACGCCCACATCAGCCGCCGGCATGGCAAGAATGGACGAAGCCATCGAACCTACCGTACCGCCGCCGGGCAGGTCTGCACGGTTCATATAGGTCTGCAAGGGGATGTCGTTTTCCGCACAAAGAGCGGTGATAACGGCGCAGGTCTCCGTTACGGAGCTGTATCTGGGCGAACGCTTGAGTGCGACGCCGCGGTTGAGAAGCGGTGCATGTGCGCCGTCTGCAAATTCCATGTGATTCGGGTGCGCGGCGTGGGCAGCATCGCACGAGAGCAGCATGCCGTTCGTGCAGGCATCCAAAAATTCCGCGCGGCTCATGCCGAGGGCAAGGCAGATCTTCTCCATAATGACGGTCAAGGTTGCGCTGTCGCCGCCGCGGCGAGTGTTGCTGCCGATCTCCTCGTTGTCAAACAGCACCGCCATGCTGATGCCCTTGCCGCCGGTTTTTACCAAGCCGTCGAGGGTTGCGTGCACGCTCGTGAGGTTATCGAGTCTGGGCGAGGAAAGAAAATCCTTCTCAAAGCCGATGAGCTGCGCCTGTTCTGCGCAGTAGACATACAGCTCGAAGGACAAAATATCCTGCTCGTCGACCTGCAGGCGTTCTGCGAGCTTGTTCAAAAGATAGCCGTCCTTGGAAAAGCCGTCCTGCACGGCGCGACAAACGGGCAGCATATCGACATTTGCTTTCAGCGGCACGCCCTTGTTGACCTCGCGGTTCATGTGGATGGCAAGGTTCGGGATGGTCAAAAGAGGCTCGTCCCACGAAACAAGCCGCGTAATCGGCTGCGACGGACGCACACCCTTGAGCATCACCGCACCGGCAAGCGACAGCGGTCGATCCAGCCAAGAAGAAAGGATTCCGCCGCCGTAATTCTCCACGCTGAGCTTGCAGCAGCCGCCTGCAAGCAGCTCCGGCTGCGGCTTGACGCGCAGACACGGCCAATCGGTGTGGCCGGCGGCAATGCGGAAGTAGTTCGCCTCACTGCCGACGGTGAAGGCGGCTAAAAACGTACCGCTTTCGACATAATAACGGCCGCCCTTGGCAATGTCAAAGGGCTTTCCCGAATCCAGAGCGGAAAAACCCTGCTCGGTCAGGTACTGCGCCGCCTGACGGACGGTGTGATAAGGCGAAATGCCGCCGTCTAAAAAGCGGCACAGGTCTTTATTGTAATCGGACATGATTGCCCTCCTTTTTTGTTTTCTTAGAGTATATCATATATTTCGTCATCGTGCAACGAGATAAATCATTTTCTTTTGTATTGCACGAGAGAAAAAAAAGTGATATAATGTAGCTGTACAACACTCTTTTACAGGTAATTTTTGAAAGGAGAATTATTATGGGTCTTATCAAAGCAGGTATCGGAGCGCTTGGCGGCGTTCTGGCAGATCAGTGGAAGGAATATTTTATTTGCGAGGCGATCGACAAGGATGTGCTGGTCGTCAAGGGCGAAAAACACGTCTCCGGCAGAAGCTCCAACACCAAGGGCAGCGATAATATCATCTCCAACGGTTCGGGCATCTCCGTTGCCGACGGTCAGTGCATGATCATCGTTGAGCAGGGCAAGATCGTCGAGGTCTGCGCCGAGCCGGGTCTGTATACTTATGACAAATCCTCCGAGCCGAGCATCTTCTCCGGCTCTCTGGGCAAGAGCATCATTGCCACCTTCAAGTCCATCGGTAAGCGTTTTACCTACGGCGGCGACACGGGCAATGACCAGCGCGTTTACTATTTCAATACGAAGGAAATTATCGATAACAAGTTCGGCACGCCGACACCCATCATGTTCCGCGTGGTCGATAAGCGTATCGGTCTGGATATGGACGTAGACCTGCGCTGCAACGGTGTTTATTCTTATAAGATCGCGGATCCGCTGCTGTTCTATACCAATGTCTGCGGCAACGTTTCCGACGAGTATCCGCGCAGCGAGATCGACAATCAGCTCAAGACCGAGTTCATTAACGCTTTGCAGCCGGCTCTGGGCAGACTGGTGGATTTGGAGCTGCGACCGAGCGACATCGGCAAGCATGTCAACGAGCTGACCGATGCGATCAACGCAGAGCTTGCCGAAAAGTGGGGCAAGCTGCGCGGTCTGCAGGTCGTGACGATCGCGATGAATCCGCCTTCGATTCCGCAGGAGCAGGCAGATGCGATTCGCCGCATTCAAACTCTGAGCAACCCCACGGCAGCAGCGGCAACGCTGGTCGGTGCGCAGGCAGATGCAATGACGAAGGCCGCATCGAATCCCAACGGCGCGATGATGGGCTTCATGGGCATGGGCATGGCGCAGCAGGCAGGCGGCTTCAATGCGCAGAATCTGTACGCCATGGGCGCACAGCAGCAGCCCGTGCAGCAGCCCGTGCAGCCGACGAACGGCTGGAAATGCGCCTGCGGCGCAACGGCACAGGGCAAGTTCTGCCCCGAGTGCGACGCAAAGAAGCCCGAGGCGAAGCCGGCGGATTCATGGAAGTGCGCCTGCGGCGCAGTTGTGCAGGGTAAATTCTGCCCCGAGTGCGGCGCAAAGAAGCCGGAAGAGGGCTGGAAGTGCGCCTGCGGCG
>CAYVLD010000023.1:0-17970 GCA_964452205.1 uncultured Oscillospiraceae bacterium | reverse complement strand
ATAGGTCTTGATCGAGAAATTCGGCACCAAAATGCACATTGCGCCGCCGACAAGCGCAGTATGGATACCGATACCCAGACCGAAGCCGTGGAAGATCGGCATAATGGAGAGCATGCTCATGCTGCTGATGTCTTCGTAGCCGCTGGCAGCAATGGTCTGCAGCGCCAAGGCGTTAAAATTGCTGCTTGACAGACAGATCCCCTTCGTTGTGCCGGTGGTGCCGCCGGAATAGAGGATCGAGGCGCATGCGTTGGGATCGGCGTCGTCCTGCGGCAGGGCAACAAGGTCGTTTTTTAATAGGTCTGTCCAAAGTGTGTAAGAACCGTTTTTTGGGAGCTTAGGGAACTTTTTCGCCTCCGTCATGCGATAGCCAAGGCGCATGAGCGCAGAAAGCTCCGGTTCAAGCTGTGCGATAAAAATCGTGGGCTTGCTCTCGCTGCCATTTACTGCGGCAAGCACCTTCTCATAAAAGCGGTCAAGCGTTAAAATCGCCTTGCTTTTGGAAATGTTGAGATAAAAGGTGATCTCCTGCTTTGCCGAGAGCGGATGGATCATGTTGGAAACAGCGCCGAGGCGATTGAGCGCGTAGAAGCAGTCCAACGCCTGCGGTGCATTTGGCATGCAGATTGTGACACGGTCGCCATTGCGGATGCCGAAGCGATATAACGCTCTTGCGGTACGATCGATGCGCGCAAGGAAGGTACGGTAATCCGTTTTCTTGCCCATAAATTCATAAGCGCAGTGATCCGGATATGTTTGCGCGGTTTTTTTAATGAGCTGGTAGGTCGTCAGCTTGGGATATTCAATATGATGCGGAATTTTACAGTAAAATTTCAGCCATGGTGCAGAAGAACTTGCCATTTTGCGCCTCCGATTGTGGAATATGTGCATTATAGCAAATTCTTGATAAAAAATAAATGGTCATTTTTTCAGAAATGTTATTTTTTTAAGATTCCTCTTTATTTCTGCTCGAAAATGTACTAAAATAGAAAAGAGAAAAATACATAGGAGTTATTATGACAGAACATTTTGAAAAACGCTTTGCCGAGGCACGCAGAGCCTACATTGCAAAACAATTCGGAAATATGAATGACCGCCAGCTCAGTGCGGTTTTGACCACGCAGGGACCGTTGCTTCTTTTGGCAGGCGCCGGCAGCGGAAAAACGACGGTTTTGATCCATCGTATTGCCAATTTAATGCGCTTTGGCTGCGCGTCGGATTCGTCCTTTGTGCCGACGGAGGTAACGCAGGAGGATGTTATCTTTTTGGAAAAAGAGTCGCTTTCTCCGACCCGGGAGGGAGAAAAGCGCGCACGGAGCCTTTGCACGCTGGAGCCTGCTGCGCCGTGGTCGATCATTGCCATCACGTTTACCAACAAAGCGGCCAACGAACTCAAGGCAAGATTGGAAAACATGCTCGGCCCCGAGGCTCAGGATATTTGGGCGATGACATTCCACTCTGCTTGCTGCAGAATTTTGCGGCGCGAGATCGAGCGCATCGGCTATGACCGCAGCTTTACGATCTATGATACCTCGGACTCTGAGCGAGTTATCAAGGAAATACTAAAAGAACGCAACTGGGATGAGAAGCTTTTTGTGCCCAAGGCGGTTTTGGGCATGATCTCCAAGGCGAAGGACAAACAGCGCAGCCCGAAGGAATTTGCCAAGGATGCAGGCGATGACTACCGCCTCAAGCGGATCGCAGAGCTGTATGAAGAATATCAGAAGCGGCTCAAGGCATCCAATGCGGTGGACTTTGACGATATTATCCTTCTGACGGTTCAGATTTTGCAGGAATATGAGGAAGTGCGAACCTACTATCAGCGCAAATTCCGCTATGTGATGATCGATGAGTATCAGGATACCAACAATCTTCAGTATCTGCTGGCCTCGCTTTTGGCAGGCGGCTATGAAAATATTTGCGTTGTCGGTGATGATGATCAGAGTATTTACCGTTTTCGCGGTGCGACGATAAAGAATATTCTGGATTTTGAGAAGCAGTTCCACGGAGCGAAGACCATCCGCTTGGAGCAGAACTATCGTTCTACGCAGTCGATTTTGGATGCGGCGAATGCCGTCATTGCAAATAACCGCGGAAGAAAGGGCAAGCACCTTTGGACGAACAACGGCGCGGGTGAAAAGATCCTTCACTACGAGGCGCAAACGGAAAGTGACGAAGCCGCTTATGTTGCCAATCAGATTCTCTCTGAGTCACGGCAGTCGTCGTTTAAGGATTTTGCGATCCTTTACAGAACCAATGCGCAGTCGAACGCTTTGGAATATGCGTTTAAGCGCTCGGGCGTGCCGTACCGTATCATCGGCGGTACACGCTTCTTTGACCGTGCCGAGGTTAAGGATATGCTGGCATATCTTTGGGTCATCAATAACCGCACCGATGATCTGCGCTTAAAGCGTATCATCAATCAACCGCCGCGCGGCATCGGCGCAAAGAGCGTGGAAACGATCGAACGGCTGAGCGCAGCGGCTGAGATTCCGCTCTACAGCGTGATTTCCGATCCGTACAACTATCAGCCGTTGGAACGCTCGGCGCTAAAGCTGCTGCAATTCAGCATGATGATTGAAGAATGTGCGGCACTTTTGGATACAATGACATTGCCGGACTTTTACGAAGAGCTGCTCATTCGTACCGGCTACATTGCAATGCTTGAGCAGAAGGACGACCCGGAAAACCGCGCACGCATCGAAAACGTCCGCGAATTAAAATCCTCGCTTGTCAATTATGCGGAGAATACCGACATGCCGACGCTGAACGGATTTTTGGAGGAGATCGCGCTTTATACGGACATCGAGCAATACGACCGCGATGCAGATGCCGTGGTCATGATGACGATGCACTCGGCAAAGGGATTGGAGTTTCCCAACGTATTCGTTGTCGGTGCGGAGGAAGGTATTTTCCCCTCTATGCGTTCCATCGGAGAGCAGGAGGAGATCGAAGAGGAGCGAAGACTCTGCTACGTTGCCATCACCAGAGCAAAAAAGCGCCTGACGATCACGAGCGCAAGGCAGAGAATGCTCTACGGTCATACGACTGTAAACCGTCGTTCCAGATTTTTGGACGAAATTCCGCCTGAGCTACTGGCGGAAATGTCGGCTGCGAAGCCTCAGCCGGTCTATCCGACGCATTTTACGAGCAAGCCGACGCCGACGCGTCCTGTTGCAAGCTATGTCACGCAGCCGCAAAAGACGAACTTTCCGGAATTTGCAAAGGGCGATATGGTGCTGCATGATGCCTTCGGCAGGGGAATGATCCTTTCCGTTTTGAAAATGGGAAACGATGCGATGCTCGAAATCGCTTTTGATCAGATTGGAACGAAGCGCTTGATGGCGAATGCCGCAGGCGCGCGCATGAAGAAAGTGTAAGAATAATATTCGCCGCAAAATCATAGCTATCAATGAGGTGGTAGGCTATGACGCTGCGGCAGAGAAACCGTATCAGATGGGTTTTGGCGGTGATTTTGATCCTGATGAGTGCTATGACCCTGTTGTTTCGCCATCAGCTTGCGCCGTTGGCGCAGGAATTGATCGAAACGAAGGTGGATAATCAGGCTTCGGATGCGATCAATGAGGCGATTGCCGAGCAGATCGCATCCGGTGAGATCTGCTATGACAATATGGTGATGATCGACAAGGATGATGCCGGTAATGTAACAGCGGTGCGCACGAATGTTGCCGAGATAAATCGCCTGAAAACAAGCGTTTTAAAGCGTGTTGACGGCCGACTGAAAAACATGTCGCAGGAGGAGCTGAGTGTACCGCTTGGTAACATCATTCTGCCCGAGCTTTTTTCGGGGCAGGGGCCTTTTGTTCCTGTGCGCGTGCTTGCCGTCCGTACATCGGATGCGGTGTTTCACAATTCATTTACGAGTGCAGGCATCAATCAGACGCTGCACCAGATCACCATTGACATTCATGTGGTCATAACCGTGCTTACATGGACGGGAACGGTGGAGATCGCCGTTGATTCCGCGGTCGTTGCGGCGCAGACGGTTATTGTCGGGACGGTACCGACAACTTATTTTGGTTTGGAGGAAACACAATGAATCCACAAGAGAGGATTTTGCAGTTGACAAAGCTGTTGGAGGAGGCGAACCATCTGTACTATGTGCTCGACGCTCCGACGATGTCTGACTATGACTACGACCATCTTCTGCGAGAGCTGGAGGAGTTAGAGGCGCAGTATCCGCAATATGCCCTTCCGAACTCTCCGACGAAGCGAGTCGGCGGAGAAGCGCTCAGCCATTTTGAAAAGGTGGAGCACGCTGTGCCGTTGGAAAGCCTGCAGGACGTTTTTTCGGAGGAAGAGGTTGCGGAGTTTGACGAAAAAATGCACGCGAGCATTGATTCCGCCATTTATTCGGTTGAGCCGAAGGTCGATGGCTTGTCGGTTGCGTTGGAATATGTTAACGGTGTTTTCACAAAGGGCGCAACCAGAGGCGACGGCAGGATCGGTGAGGATGTGACGGAGAATTTAAAGACCATCCGCTCCATTCCCATGACGATTCCCGACGCACCGCCGCGGCTGATCGTTCGCGGTGAGGTTTTTATGCCGAAAACGGTTTTTGAGCAGCTCAACGCCGAGCGTGAGCGTCTGGGGCAGCCGCTGTTTGCCAATCCGCGCAATGCAGCGGCAGGGTCTTTGCGGCAGCTTGATCCATCCATTGCGGCGCAAAGAAAGCTGGATATTATGATCTTCAATCTTCAGCTTGCCGAGGGTGTGGAGCTTGCCACCCATGGGGAAACGCTGGAGTATTTGAAATCACGCAAATTTAAGGTGATTTCATACGAGCTTTGCGACAACGCCGAGCAGGTGATCGCAGGCATCCGCCGTATTGGTCAAACGCGCTTTGACTATCCGTTTGATATTGACGGTGCGGTTGTGAAGATCAATTCTCTTTCGGATCGTGCAATTTTGGGTAGTACCTCAAAATGCCCACGCTGGGCTTGTGCTTACAAATATCCGCCCGAAATCAAGGAAACGGTTCTGCGCGAAATTGTTGTGCAGGTCGGAAGAACGGGCGTTCTGACGCCGAAGGCGGTCGTGGAGCCGGTGCGCCTTGCCGGAACGACAGTTACCAACGCTACGCTTCACAATCAGGATTTTATTGCGGAAAAGGATATTCGTATCGGAGATACGGTCAGAATCCGCAAGGCGGGCGAGATCATTCCCGAAATTTTGGACGTGGTGATGAATAAACGCCCCGACAATACCGTGCCGTATTATTTGCCGACGGTCTGCCCTGTGTGCGGAGCAAAGGTCGAGCGCGATGCAGACGGCGCAGCCATGCGCTGCAGCGGCGTGGAATGTCCTGCACAGCTCAGCCGTAATATTGCGCATTTTGTTTCCCGTTCCGCGATGGATATTGAGGGATTGGGCGAATCTATGGTCGATCAGCTCATCGAAAATGATATGATCAAATCTCCGGCGGACATTTATTATTTAAAGCTTGATGAACTGAAGCGCTTGTGGAAAAGCGGTGAAAAGGCTGCAAAGAAATTGATCGATGCAATCGAAAGCAGCAAAGCAAACGATGTCAGCAAGCTTATTTTCGCACTCGGCATCCGTCAGGTGGGAGAGAAGGCCGCGAAGGTGTTGGCAAAGACGTTCGGCTCCTTGGATGCGCTGATGGCGGCAGATCGTGAAGCGCTGACGCAGGTGCGTGACATCGGTGCGATTACGGCAGAGAATATCTACGAATGGTTCCGTAATCCGCAATCACAGCACATGATCGAGCGGCTGCGTCAGGCAGGTGTGAATTTTGAAGCGGAAAATACGCAGACGGACAGCCGTTTCGCGGGGAGGACGTTTGTTTTGACGGGCGCGTTGAGCTTGTTTACACGCGAGGAAGCAACGGAGAAAATTGAAAACTGCGGCGGTAAGGTGTCCGGCTCGGTCTCCAAAAAAACGACCTATGTAGTCGCCGGAGAAAACGCCGGCAGTAAGCTCAAAAAAGCAAATGAGTTGGGAATCGCGGTGCTTTCCGAAGAGGAATTCTTAAAAATGCTTGCATAATTCATAAGCATGTGTTAATATGTGATAAACAAATATTAACTTTGCGCTGAAAGGAAACAGAAATATGAGAAAATTTCTTGCAATCTTCATCTGTCGTCTGGCAACAATGATCGGCAAGCTGGTCGGAAAGGGGACAAGCATGCCCGGCAAATTTGCGCTGAAGGTTTGTCCCGACATTCTGCGCCGGCTGCAGAAGCCCAAGACGATCATTGCCGTCACAGGCAGCAACGGCAAGACCTCGACTGTTGAGATGATTGCTTCTGTATTACAGGCATGCGGCAAAACCGTTGCCTATAACATCGAGGGCTCGAATCAGATCGAGGGCGTTACGACCATGATGCTAAACTCGTGCACATGGGGCGGCAAGATGAAGCAGGACATTCTTTTGATCGAATCGGATGAGCGTTACACGAAGTTTACCTTCAAATGGTTCCATCCGACACATTACATCATCACCAATCTTTACCGAGACCAGTTGACGAGAAATGCGCATCCCGAATGGGTATTCGATGCAATTAAGGAGAGTGTTTTTGATGATACGCAGTTGATATTGAATGCGGATGATCCGATGGTTGCGTTGCTCGGCGCAGGGCGTGAAAATGTTGTATGGTTTGGTCTGGATCACTGTGAAACGGATACTGATGAATACGTCGGTGCGTACCATGATTTCCGCTATTGCCCCGTTTGCGGCAAGCCGCTGAGCTATGATTATTATCATTTCAATCATGTCGGACAGTTCTGCTGCGCAGCTTGCAATTTTAAGCGGCAAAGCACCGACTACGCAGTAACCGATATTGACCTAGCGAAGCAGGAAATTACGGTCTGCGGCAAGGATAAGATCAAGCTCGCATTTAAGAGCATTTATAATATTTACAACACCTTGGCAACCTACACGATTTGCAGGCAGATCGGTATTGACAGCAAAAAAATTACCGATGTGACAAGCAATTACATTCTCAAAAACGGCCGATATATTGAATTTACACTTGGCAAGCACAACGGAACATTCCTCATTGCAAAGCATGAAAACTCCGTTTCCTATGATATGTCCTTGCGCTATGCGGTTTCGCAGGAGCAAAAATGCAGCGTGGTTGTGATCGTCGATGCTGTCAGCCGCAAGTATTTCACGAGTGAGACTTCGTGGCTGTGGGATATTCATTTTGATTGGCTTGCAAATTCCTGTGTCGAAAAGGTCTACCTGTGCGGAAAATACTGCAATGATCTGGCAATGAGAATGTCGTTCACCGATGCTCCGCAGGACAAGCTGGTGGTCATTGAGGATGTTGCACAAGCGTGTGAGCAGATCAAGCTCAATGGTGAAGAACAGCTTTACGCGGTCACTTGCTTCTCTGATCGTATGAAGTTCCTGTCTGCCGTGACGGTAAAGTGAGGTGCACAATGGAAGTTAAAATTTTGCATATGTATGATGATCTGATGAATCTCTACGGCGAATATGCCAATGTTTCGATCCTCGAGCGGTATTTGTCCGATCTCGGGCATGCGGTCAAAATAGATCATCTGTCGCTTTATGACGAGAAGGATATTTCGGGCTATGATTTTTACTATATGGGCTCCGGCACGGAAAGCAAGCAAAAGCTCGCGCTTTCTCAGCTTAAAAAGTACGCTCAGACATTAAAAACCGCCCGCGACAGCGGTAAGGTCATGCTTTTTACCGGTAACAGCTTCGAGCTGCTCGGCAAAGAGATCACCGATGCGGAAGGAAAGTGCTATGAAGCGCTCGGCTTGGAACCGTTTGTGACCGTAGAAGGGAAGAAACGCATTGTCACAGATGCACTTGCCGTTATGGATGGGGAAGTGCTTGTCGGCTTTATTAACAAGTGCAGCAAAACAAGCGATGTCAAAAATCCGCTGTTTTCCATGAAGATGGGCTTCGGCAATGATGCAGACAAGGGCGAGGAAGGCTTTGTCAGCAATCACTGCTTCGGCACGCACTTGACCGGCCCGATTCTGGTCAAGAACCCTGCGATGCTGCGAAAGATTGCTGTTTTGCTCGTGGGCGATATTGATGAAACGGTGCGCTATGAGTATATGGAGCGCAGCTATCAGACCACGGTCACGGCACTGGAAAAACGCTTGATTGAGCAGAAATAAAGATTGCGGCTGCAAGAGCATTTCGCTTTTGCAGCCGCAAAATTTTTATCGGTTCAGCCATAGAATTGCCGCAATTCCCACGGCAAGGCACAAAAAGGAAATGCCGTAGAAAATGATTCTATGAAGCTTAGTCGGCGGTTGTTGGGCATGACTTTGCGGTAAGAGCTTTGCCTGCCTGAGCGTTTGAACCAAGGGACGATACAGCAGGGCTGTGATCGAGGCATTGAGTGCGCCCTTAACCAGATTGAACGGCAAGAAAACAGGAATCAGCATCGCTGCCACATCGCTGCGCGGCGTTCCCATGTAAAGAGGCGTAAGCACATAGTTCCATGCGATCATGACCGCAGTCATCAGCAAAGCACCGACGATAAGACCAATCTGCGCACCTGTCAAAGAGCGCATTTTCTTATAAATGAAGGATGCGGTACAGGCAAAAGCGGCCGTCGACAAAACATTCATCACAAAGCCGATCCAGCCGGTGTCGCTGATTGTAAGCATCTCAATAAAAGACACTACAACAGAAATCGCCAGCGCAGCAAGCGGACCGTAGAGGAATCCGCCGATGGTAATAACGACATCCTTAGGCTCGTATTTCAGGAACATCACGGCAGGGATACGGACGAAGGCAACAATAATATATGCCAAAGCGCAAAGCATGGCCAAAACCGTTAATCTCTTGGTATCTGTTTTTTTCATAAATCCTCCAAAAATAAATGCCCGAAGGTAAACCTTCGGGCAAAGATGCAAATAAGATACAAACATAATGTACTCTTCTTCCATCCAGACTGTACTGTCGGTTCCGGAATCACACCGGATCGTGCGCTTTGCGCTTGCGGACTTTACCGCCGGTCGGGAATCACACCCTGCCCTGAAGAGATGAACTTGTCAATTCATTATATGCGAATCTATCAAAAAAAGCAAGAGCAAATTATAAAAAACAAACAGATACTCAAGAGTTACAAAACTCGATAAGAAATGTAACTAAAATGAAACTTTTTCTTGAATTGCTGCTGATCTTATGTTATAATTATATTGCTTCATTCGGTCGGCTCGGAACTTTCGGTTGTTTCCGGCGTCAATTCAGTAGTAGCTTCCTCGGTTGGAGTAGTGCTTTCGGTGCTTGTGGGCTTTTTAAATCCGTGGATTACGCCGTCAGCGGCTGAGTTTGTCACATCACCGCCGATGATCCTGCCGTCAGAGACTAATACCGTAGCGTAGATCGGCGCAGTTGCGTCGGGATAATTCAGGATCTCGTAGACATAGCGCATGACCTCTTTGCCGGCGTATTGTGTCAGATCAAAGCCTTGGCTTTTTTGCAGCTCGTTGTAGCGTGAGAACACGCGGTTATCGGCCGTGTCGGGGATCTTGACTTTTTGCGTTTCGTTCGGTGTTGCGTTGACGCTCCAACCATAGGTTGCCAGATAAGCAACGCGGTCGTCATTGCTGGTTCCGACGGGGGATGAAGTGCTTTCACCGCTGCCGCCGGAGGAGAGCATAATCAGCAGAATGATGGCCGCGATGACCAGAACGCCGATTGCAATGAGCTTAGTTTTTGATATTTTTGCAGTTAAGACAAACATGGAACTCCTCCCAAAGTGATTGATGTACTACACTGTATGTCCGCAGGAGGACAAATATACCGAAGGAGATGATGCGATGCAGAGATTGGACAGGTTTTTATCGGAAGCAGGAGTGGAATCGCGTCGAAAAATCAAGGAAGTAATTAAAAGCGGCCGCGTATGCGTCAACGGTGCGATCATCCGAACGCCCGAGCAGAAGATCGACGAGAGCAAGGATGAGATCACGCTCGACGGCGCAGTGATCGCGCGCAGTAAACGCAGGATCGTACTGATGATGCACAAGCCGGCCGGCTGTGTAACGGCGGCGAAGGATGACCGTTATCCGACTGTGATGGAGTATCTGCCGCCTGAATACCGAAAATTGATGCCAATCGGCAGGCTGGATATGGAAACGGAAGGTCTTTTGCTTTTTACAAATGACGGAGACTTAGCGCATCGGCTGATCATGCCGAAGCATCAGATTGAAAAAACGTATTACGCAGAACACTCCGGGACAGCGGATGCGGCGGACGTAGAGGCGTTTCGCGTCGGCTGTGAATTGAGGGACGGCACGAAATGCCTGCCTGCGGTTTTAGAGCCTTTGGGTGAGGGCAAGAGCCTTGTGCGCGTGCGTGAAGGGAAGTACCATCAGGTTCGCCGTATGCTTGCCAGCCGCGGAAAGCCTGTTTCGTATCTGCGCAGAATCGCAGAAGGTGAAGTCTTGCTCGGTACGCTTCCGCTCGGAATGACGCGTGAGCTGACAGATGAAGAAGTCGAAAGCTTAGAATCTGTGAATTTTGACGAAAAATTTTTCGGATAAATTCTGAATTAATTTACCGAAAATTTCTGTTGCGGTTTGGCGAATTTGACGAAAATCTATAAAATCTACATAAAAAAGAACTGAAGTTTTGAAATATTATGTCTAAAACCTCTTGCATTTCTCCGAAAAATGCTGTATTATGTAATTTATAATCGTGATAAATCATTGGCATTTTTCCGAAAAGTGAAGGAGGACGGCTTATGTCAAGTCGTATTTTTCAAAGTATTGTAGAAAAGCTTTCTGAAGCATGTCAGATGACCGTTGGCGTGATCGATGCAGAGGGTACTGTCATTTCCTGCGGCGATACCGCTTATATCGGTGAGCGTTTCACCGATGCTGCGCTGATGGTTGCATCCATGCCCGAGAATATTTCTGTCAGCTCGGGTAAGACCTTACTGCCTCTGCAGGGCTGGAATCCTACATACGGCTTTTGTGCTTTTGTTGAGGGCACAGACGAACTGGCGGCGGCCTATTGCCGTATGGCACAGGTTTCTCTGAATTCTACCAAAACGTATTATGAGGAGAAGCACGATAAGAGCACCTTTGTCAAGAATATCATTACGGACAATATTCTCCCCGGTGATATTTATATTCGCGCGAAGGAGCTGCATTTCCAGACGGATATTCCGCGTGCGGTGTTTCTTGTGCGTCAGCGCGGCCGTGCGGATGTTGCGGTCGTGGAGCTGCTGCAGAATATGTTCTCCGACCAGCAACAGGATTTTGTGATCAATGTCAATGAAACAGATATTGCCATCGTTCGTCAGGTCAGCATCGATACGACCGGTGAGGAGCTGAGCAAGATGGCAAAAGCGATTGAGGAACGATTGAAGACCGAGCTGTTTGCCAGAAGCACGATCGGTATCGGCACGGTAAGCGAGCATCTTCGTGAGCTGGCCGACTCTTATAAAGAGGCGCAGGTCGCTATCGAGGTCGGCAAGGTTTTCGATACCGAGAAGACCGTTATCAACTATGAGAGCCTTGGGATCGGCCGACTGATCTATCAGCTCCCGACAACGCTTTGCGAGATTTTCCTCTCCGAGGTTTTCAAGAAGAATTCGATCGATTCTTTGGATCAGGAGACGCTCTTCACGATCAATATGTTCTTTGAAAACAGTCTTAATGTTTCCGAGACCTCCCGGAAGCTGTTTGTCCACCGCAACACGCTGGTCTACCGTCTGGAGAAGATCAAGAAGCTGACAGGTCTTGATCTGAGAGAATTTGACGATGCGATTATCTTTAAGGTTGCCTTGATGGTCAAGAAATATTTGGCATCGCGCGAAAATCGAATGATGTAATTTGGTGATAATATGATCGATTTAGTAAACGTAACGAAAACATACGAGACCGGTACGCATGCGCTCAACGGTATCGATATGCATATTGATGACGGCGAGTTTGTTTTTCTGGTTGGCGAATCCGGCTCCGGTAAGTCTACGATCATTAAGATCCTGACGGGCGAACTGAAGCCTACGTCCGGTTCAGTTTTGGTCAATGGCTATCAGCTTGAAACGATCCGCCGCTCCAAGATCCCTTACATGCGCCGTACTCTGGGCATCATTTTCCAGGATTTCCGTTTGATTGAGAACATGACGGTGTATGAAAATGTCGCCTTTGCGATGCGCGTCGTCGGGGCAAAGAACCGCGAGATCAAGAAGCGCGTGCCCTATGTTCTGGAGCTTGTCGGGCTGGAGAATAAGGCGCGCCGTCTTCCGAACGAGCTTTCGGGCGGTGAGCAGCAGCGTGTAGCGATTGCACGCGCGCTGGTAAATAATCCGTCGATGATCATTGCAGACGAGCCGACGGGCAATCTTGATCCTGCGCGTTCGTTTGAGATCATGCTCCTTCTGGAGCAGATCAATGCTCTTGGAACAACGGTTATGGTTGTCACGCATGAGAAGGGCTTGGTCGATCGCTTTACCAAGCGTGTGGTTGCGATCTCTCAGGGTAAGGTTATCAGTGACGGAATGGACGGGTACTATAACTATGAAGAATAATATCGGTTTTTTGTTGGGTTCCGGCTTTAAATCTACGTTTAAGCATGGATTTATGTCCTTTGCGGCGGTTTGTATTACCGTTGCCTGCCTTGTCATTATCAATAGCTTTTTGCTGATCTGCTATAACCTCAATAATATGGTTGATGATCTGCAGAAGAAGAACCGTATCATTGCTGTTGTCGATGAAACACTTTTGACCCATGATGCCAAGAGTGTCGGTACGCAGATTAATTTGATTGACAATGTTGAAAAGTCGGTGTTTATTTCCCGTGAGGAAGCGCTTGCGGAATTTGGCAGCTATTTGGAGAATAGCGACAGTCCTCTGGCTTCGGAGGATTCCGATAACGAGTATTTTTTGGTCAGCATTGCAGACGAGACTCTGCTGAGCGATACCCTTGAAATGCTGCAGGATATTGACGGCGTAGAAACTGCCTTTGATCATACGGATGACGAGGGTGTGATTTCGATCCTTGTCGTTGCTCAGAAGGATGAGCCTTTGCAGACCGGAACGGATGTCGGCACGGCGATTCTTGCGTTGGAAAATGTTGCGGAAGCCTTGCCTGTTTCGGGAGAGGAAGCGCTGCAGCGATTTGGCAATTTGTTTGAAGACAGCGATTCTCTGTATGCCGGCGTCGACGCCAGCACTATGCGCAATCAGTATGAGATCACCTTGAAGGATAACGACCTGATCGCGGAAACGAAGGCACAGCTTGAGAGCATTTCGGGCATTGTTAAGGTTGAGGCGAATGTTGAACAGGCAAATGCGATGGTCACGGTGCGTAACGTTCTGTACGTTGCTTCAATCGCGATTGCTGCTGTTTTGCTGATCGTCTCTCTGCTCATCATTTCTAACACGATCAAGCTGGCAATGTTGGATCGTAAAGAGGAGATCGCCATCATGAAGATGGTCGGTGCTACGAACTCCTTTATCCGTCTGCCGTTTTTGGTTGAGGGCTTTATTCTCGGATTGTTCGGCGCGCTGTTTTCCTTCTTTATCGAGTGGGGGCTTTATGAAGTCTTACGCACGGCGATCGCAGGAACAGGCATCAGCATTTTGTCCTTGACGCCGTTTACTGATATTTGGATCCCCATGGCTGCGATTTGTGCAATTGCCGGCTTTGTGATCGGTATTTTCGGTAGCTTGATGTCGATTCGCAGATTCTTAAAGGTATAATTTTCCAATATTTAGAAGGAGGCAAATCATGTATAAGCACAGAAGACTGTTTATCGGTCTGATTGCGGCGGTTTTGGCGTTCAGTCTTGTCATTGGATTTGTGGCGATGATTGCAAATGCTGCAAAATCGGATGAAATTCAGGGCGAGCTTGACGAGCTTGAGGAAGAGGCCGAGAGCTTGGCTGCAGAGCGTGAGCTTTTGGGTGCCGAAATTGAGAAAACGAATGATGAAATGCTCGATATTGCCAACGAGAAGGCGCAGGTCGACCGCGAGATCGAGCTGCTCAAGAAGGAAACGGAGAATGTCAATGAGCAGATCCATCAGTATAATCTTCTGATTGCAGAAAAGCAGGCTGCGCTCAATGAGATCGAGGCCGAGCAGGAGGCATTGCTTGAGAATTACAAGGTTCGCATTCGCGCGATCCAGGAGCATGGCGAAATTTCGTACTTATCCGCACTTTTGAATGCAGAGAGCTTTGCAGATATGCTGCTCTACCGCGTTATGATCGATGAGATCTCCAAGGCGGATGAGAAAATGATGGCAGACCTTCGTCAGAAGGCACTTGATGTACTTACTGCGAAGGAAGAATTGGACAACCAGCGCGGACTTCTGGAAGACAAGATGCGCACGCTGAGCGAGAACGAAGAGTTGCTTGCGCAAAAGCGTGAAGAATCCGATGCGCTGTTGTCAGAGCTGTATGTACTTTGTGCCGAGCTTCTGAAGGATGACGAGAAGTACGAAGCGTTGGAAGCCGAGCTGAGCGAGCAGATGGCGCAGAAGCAACTGGAGTATCAGGAAGCCAAGCAGCAGGAGTATGAGGAATGGCTTGCGCAGCAGAACCAGAATACCGGAAATAATGACGGCGGTAACAGCGGCGGTGGTAGTAGCGGCGGAAACAGCTCCGCTCCGAGTGCTTACTTTATGTATCCTCTTGCTTACTACGGCGTTGTGACCAGTCCTTATGGTTATCGTGTGCATCCGATCACCGGTAACTATACATTCCACAACGGTGTCGATCTTGCTGTTGCACAGGGCACTGCGATTTACGCTTCCAGAAGCGGCTATGTCAATGTTGCGGAATATAATTACGCATGGGGCTATTATGTTACCATTGGCCATATGGACGGCTTCTCGACGCTCTATGCACATATGACGCATTATATTGTCAGCCCCGGTCAGTATGTGGAACAAGGACAGGTCATTGGCTATGTCGGTTCTACCGGCTATTCGACCGGCCCGCATCTGCATTTTACGATCTATTATAACGGTACGACCGTCAATCCGATGGAGTATATTGGGTGATTTTATCCCAGAGCCGATGAAAATCGGCTCTGGGTAAACGATTTTATAGCAATGGAGTGAGTATGTTGAAAAAATTAATTGCGATCGTCCTTGTGATGTCAGTTATGCTTTCGCTCAGCGGCTGCATGCTGATAGAGGAGACAAGGGAAACTGTTACCGTGCCGACAATTTCTGCGTCCGACAGTTCTTATCAGAAGAAAATCGACGAAATTGTTGCGTTGCTCGAGAAATACTATGTTGATGGCTATGATACATCGAACCTCGAAGATTACTTGGCTTCAGCGGCTGTGGCAGCCTCCGGAGACCGTTGGAGCGGTTATATGACTGCTGAGGAGTACGCGAAAAGCGTTGAAGAAGATAATAATGTCTACGTTGGTATCGGCGTAACGGTGCAGCTTGTCAATGAAGACGACCCCGGCTTTACTGTGATTGCCGTAACGCCGAATGGTGGTGCGGAAGAGGCCGGCGTTCAGGTGAATGACGTGATTATCGCGGTAGAAGGCGAAAGTGCAATTGATTTGGGCATGGACGCGATGAAGTCGAAAATTCGCGGCGAGGAGGGAACTGACGTAAATATCACATTCCTGCGAGACGGTAAGGAATTGGATATTGCGGTTATGCGCAAGACGATCCAGATCCAAGTTTTGACCTATGAATTGATTGAGGGCAATATTGGCTATTTGAAGCTCTCTCAGTTCACGAAAAATACTGCGGATATGACCATTGCAGCAATCGAGGAATTGCAAAAGCAGGGAGCGGAAAGTCTGATTTTTGACCTTCGCTTCAATCCGGGCGGATTTAAATACGAGCTTGTACGGCTTTTGAACTATCTTTTGCCCGAAGGACCTTTGTTCCGCTCTGTTGATTATACCGGCAAAGAAGAGGTCGATTCCTCGGATGCGGATTGCTTGGAAATTCCGATGGCGGTTTTGGTCAACGGTGACAGTTATTCTGCTGCGGAATTTTTTGCTGCAGCTTTGCAAGAATATGAATGGGCGACCATCGTCGGAACAAAAACGACAGGCAAGGCAAACTATCAGGAAACATTTGTACTGTCAGACGGTTCGGCTGTCCGAATTTCAACGGGACATTATCAAACGCCGAATGGCGTAACCCTTGAGGGGATCGGCGTAACACCGGATATTATTGTTGAGGTCGATGAGGAACGGTATTACGATCTTTATTACGGCCGCGTTGAATATCCGGATGATGAACAACTGCAGGCAGCGATTTTTGCCCTGAAGAAATAATAAGACTTGACAGATGCAAGTCAATTCTTTATAATATTTTGCACAAAATGTTTTGGAGGTAATATTATGGCGAAAGAATTTAAGCTGACCAGAGCGAGATTGAAGGAACTGGAGCAGGAGCTTAATTACCTGAAGACAACGCGTGAGAAAGAGGTTGCAGAACTGATTAAGGAAGCACGCTCTTTCGGCGATCTGTCTGAGAACAGCGAGTATGATGAGGCTAAAAATGAACAGGCGAAGCTCTACGGACGCATCGCGGAGATTGAGAATATTTTGACACATGCTGTCGTTTTTGATGAAACGGCGGAGGAGGATATGATCGGTGTTGTCGGCCTTGGATGCACTGTAAAGGTGCGTGACCTTGAGTTTGACGAGACGGATGTTTATGTGATTGTCGGCTCGCAGGAGGCAAACCCCATGGAGGCCAGAATTTCGGATGATTCTCCGTTTGGCAAGGCAATGCTGGGGAAGCGCGTCGGTGATTTGGTAGAATATGAAGCACCGGTTGGTTTGATTCGATTTGAAATTCTCGCTGTAGAGAGATAAATGGAGGAAATATGGCAAAATTTGTACCGCAGGAAGAGTTGTCGCTGGTCGATCAGGTGAGAATCCGCCGCGAAAAGCTTACGCAACTGCAAAATGAAGGCAATGATCCGTTTGAGCAGACGAAGTTTTCTTTTGATAGTAACAGCGCTCAGATCAAAGACAATTTTGACGACATGGAGGGCAAAAATGTTGCCATTGCCGGTCGTCTGATGTCCAAGCGCGGCATGGGTAAGGTCATGTTCTGCGATCTGCAAGACCAGCAGGGTCGTATTCAGTTGTATCTCAAGTTTGATGAGATGGAAGAGGCGAACTTTGAAGCTTGCCGCAAGCTCGACATCGGTGATATTGTCGGCGTTAAGGGCGATGTGTTCCGCACGCAAAGAGGAGAGATCTCCGTCAGAGCGCATGAGGTTGTCTTGCTTTCTAAGTCGTTGCTGCCGCTGCCTGATAAGTTCCACGGCTTGACCAATGTGGAGACTCGTTATCGTCAGCGTTATGTGGATCTGATCGTCAATCCTGAGGTTCGCCGCAATTTTGAGATTCGTTCCAAGTTCATTAGTCACGTCCGCAGATATTTGGATAATCGCGGCTATATGGAAGTGGAAACGCCGGTTCTGAATACCATTTCCGGCGGTGCAACTGCTCGTCCGTTTATTACACATCATAACACGCTGGGTATCGATATGTTCCTGCGTATCGCAACAGAGCTGAATTTGAAGCGTCTGATCGTTGGCGGCATTGACCGCGTGTATGAGATCGGTCGTATTTTCCGCAACGAAGGCATGGATCCCAGACATAATCCTGAGTTTACCACGGTTGAGCTGTATGAAGCATATGCGGATTTTAATGACATGATGGATCTGTTTGAAGAGCTGCTGTCTTCTGCTGCTATGGAGATCCTTGGCACATACCAGCTTGAATGGATGGGCTACCGGTTGGATCTGACACCCGGTTGGAAGCGCATGACGATGGCTGAAGCGGTCAAGGAGCACCTTGGCATTGACTTTATGGCTGTCAACACAGATGAAGAGGCCGAAGAGCTGGCTCGCAGTGTCGGTGTTGAGTTGGGCGCGGATAAGGATCATACTTGGGGCAACTTCCTGTATGAGTGCTTCGATCGCCATGTCGAAGAGAAGCTCATTCAGCCGACGTTTATCACCATGCATCCTGTCGATGTTTCTC
>CAYVLD010000022.1:0-18071 GCA_964452205.1 uncultured Oscillospiraceae bacterium | reverse complement strand
GATGAAGCTGACGAAGGACGGCAAGGCTCTGTACATGCACTGCCTGCCTGCCGACATCACCGGCCTGAGCTGCCCCGAGGGCGAAGTTGACAACTCCGTATTCGACCGCTACATCGTTCCTCTGTACAAGGAAGCTTCCTACAAGCCGTACATTATTGCTGCTATGATCTTCTTGGCACAGGTCAAGGATCCCGTCAAGACCCTGATGGATCTCGACGCTGCTGACAACAAGCGCAAGATGTTCTAATTTTTGAAATCCACAGCGGAAGTATCCTTGCGATGCTTCCGCTGTAATAAAGTGAGGAAAATATAATGTCTAAAAGAATTGTTATTGCACTGGGCGGCAACGCACTGGGCAACACTCCGTATGAGCAGCTCGCTCTCGTAACCGAGACTGCAAAGCCCATCGTTGACCTCATCGAGCAGGGCAACGAGGTCATCATCGCACACGGCAACGGCCCGCAGGTCGGCATGATCAACCTCGGCATGGGCACCGCCGCAGAGGCAAAGGCCATCAAGTCCGATATGCCCTTCCCCGAGTGCGGCGCTATGAGCCAGGGCTACATTGGCTACCATCTGCAGAACGCCATCGGCAACGAGCTTGCAGCTCGCGGCATGAACAAGGACGTCGCTACCGTCGTAACGCAGGTTCTTGTTGACGAGAACGACCCTGCCTTCAAGAATCCAACCAAGCCCATCGGCTCCTTCTATGACAAGGAAACCGCAGAGCGCATCGCCGCCGAGAAGGGTTATACCATGGTCGAGGACGCAGGCCGCGGCTACCGTCAGGTCGTTCCCTCCCCCAAGCCCATCGACGTTATTGAGAAGAATACCGTTAACGCTTTGATCAACAGCGGCTGTGTGGTTATCACGGTCGGCGGCGGCGGTATCCCCGTTGTCCGCAAGGACGGCAAGCTCTATGGCACACCGGCAGTCATTGACAAGGATTTCGCTTCCGCAAAGCTGGCAGAGCTGGTTAAGGCCGATGCTCTGGTTATTTTGACCGCAGTTGACCGTGTCTGCATCAACTGGGGCAAGCCCAATCAGGAAAGCCTTGCAGAGATGACCGTTGCCGAGGCTGAGAAGTATTGCGAAGAAGGTCACTTTGCTCCCGGCTCCATGCTGCCGAAGGTCAAGGCTGCAATTTCTTTTGCACAGGCCGGCGGTCAAGCGATCATCGCATCACTTGAGAACGCAGGCGCAGCCGTCAAGGGCGAAAGCGGCACCATCGTTCACCTGTAATCACTAAAACACAAAATTTCGATTTATCGCTCCGTTTGGTAAACAACCCTGTAGTGGCAGGTCAGAGCGCAGCCGTCAGCGAGGAACGAGCGCTACGGATGCGGCCTACCCCTTGCGGGTGCGACCAATATTTCGTTTTCGAATTGGTTTGCGGCAAATTCGTACCGTTTACTGCGTGGGAGGGTCATGAGCCTCGCCTACAATGATGTATCGAAAACGTGTGCAACAACCCGATATATCGGAGTTTACCTTGTATGTATAAAACTGCATGGCTGCTTTTGCAGCCATGCAGTTAATTTTAGTCAATATCCTCCACGATGGTTTCGGGGGGATTGTCAAGCTGTTCAGGGTTGCGGATCAGCTTACGGAAGTGCTTCAACACAGCGGCATAATAGAAGCCGTCCACCGTTCTTTCATCGGTGTTAAGCACAAAATCCACATAGCGGCGAGTCACAACCTGCCCGTCTGCGTTCAGCTCATACTTGCGGTACTTTCTGCCGAAGGCGAGGAAGATCGGCAGGTTGCCGAAATTATACAGATGATGCACGATCGGCGGAATACCCAGAGAACCCATCGATGTAAAAATAACCGAACCATGGAACGGGCTGAGCTCCGTCAGGAATTTGGGCAGCTTACCGAAATAGTCCATCACCTTCAGAACCCATACCACGAACTTCAAAATCAAGCCCGGAATACTTGCAAGCAAGCCTACCACTTTATCAAAGCTGCTGTCGAGCGGCGTATTTTTAACCTCTTCGATCAGCGCATTGAGCTTGTTGTATACATCGACGGCCGTATCGCTGCGCGTCAAATGCAGCTTAATGGTCGTTTCGGGCGCATCGACTGCCATTTCCTTCTTGACCGTCATGGTGAACTGAATGTCATCGTCACGCTGATGCACGCGCTGTCCGGAGAAGAAGCGGTTTAAGCCGGGGTATTTGCTCACGCAGCGCACATAGGCAGCAAGGAACACATGTATGATGCCGAAATCCTTCATGCCCTCGGCGCGTTTTTTGTGGATGTACTTCTCAACGGCTGTGATCTCGACCGTATCTTGGATGCTGTTGCACGCATCATTGCGGTCGGGCATGATGTAGCCGGCGGCAACATTCATCGCATCGAGTGTGCGCAGCCGGCGGCCGTCCTTGCGGTCACCCCACGTCTTATGGTACTTTCCGTCGCAGAATCGGCGCATTGCAAAGCTTGCAGCAAAGAGCGCACCGACAAAGAGAAGATTTGCTATTTTGGCAAAATTCTCCGAATTTGTAACATTGCCGCATGCCTGCGCATAATCGTAAGCCAAAACCGCCACGGGAAGTGCAAGGATCAACGAAAGGACATACACTCTCTTGAATTTTCCAAGCATGTACATCCGATATGCGATATACAGCACCAGATACAAAATCCAGCACACGATCACATATCTCAAGGAAGCGAAGAGCTGATAGCCGCCGTAGAGCGTATCGCCCAGCGCAGGGTCATTGTTCAAGCGCAGATACCAGTCAAAGGCAACCGCGCCGAAATAGACGCAGCCCCAAAATACGGGCTTGGTCGAACGGTAAAACTCCTTCGGTCCGCGCACAAGCGCGATAAACGCAAAGCCCAACGCACTCCAAACAGGAAGCACCGTCTGCAGCCAAAGCTCGGCACGCGAAAGTGCTTCTGCCTTACAAGCGGACAGAATGAACAGTACCGCTGCAGCAACTGCCATGAAAGCAGACAGCCAAGTCAGCGGATTTTTTCGGCTGACATAAAAACGGGTCGGTTTCTTCATAATTTTCCTCTCTTTCGCAATCGATTACTTCTTTCTCCAGACCATCTTATTGACGATACCGGTATAAGATTGGATAAACTTCACGACCTTATCCGACACGTTACGATCTAAATAATCGGGGGTCGGAACGCCGAGATCGCCGTTCAGATTCATCTCCACAGCCGTATCGACTGCCTGCAAAACCTGCTCGGTGGTAATGCCTGCCAGGATAAAGTTGCCCTTGTCCATCGCCTCAGGGCGCTCGGTGCTGGTACGGATGCACACAGCAGGGATCGGCTTTCCGATCGACAAAAAGTAGCTCGACTCCTCGGGAAGCGTGCCGCTGTCGGAAACCACCGCAAAGGCGTTCATCTGCAGGTTGTTATAGTCATGGAAGCCCAGCGGCTTATTCTGACGCACGCGTTTGTCAAACACAAAGCCACGCTTTTCGATAAATTTCGCGCTTCTGGGATGGCAGGAGTACAAAATCGGCATATCATATTTTTCTGCCATCGCATTGACGGCATTCATCAAGGAGAAGAAATTCTCCTCCGTGTCGATGTTTTCCTCGCGGTGCGCAGAGAGCAGAATATACTTCCCTTTTTCCAAGCCAAGACGAGCCAAAACATCACTTTGCTCAATGCGCTCTCGGTTTGCGCTCAGAACCTCCGCCATCGGAGAGCCTGTAACGAAGGTGCGTTCCTTCGCAGTGCCTTCTGCGTTGAGATAACGTCTTGCATGCTCGCTGTAGCACAGGTTGACATCGGAAATATGGTCAACGATGCGGCGGTTGGTCTCCTCAGGCAGGCACTCGTCAAAGCAGCGGTTGCCGGCCTCCATATGGAAGATCGGAATATGCAGGCGCTTCGCCGCGATCGCAGACAGGCAGGAATTGGTGTCGCCCAGAATCAAAAGCGCATCGGGCTGTTTTTCCGCCATGAGCGCATAGCTTTTGGCAATGATATTGCCGATCGTCTCGCCCAGATCCTTACCAACGGCATCCAAATAAACATCGGGCTGCCGCAGCCCCAGATCCTCGAAAAAGATCTGGTTCAGCTCATAATCGTAGTTCTGACCCGTATGCACCAAAAACTGGTCAAAATAGCGGTCGCACTTCTTAATTACGGCAGAAAGGCGGATGATCTCCGGTCTTGTGCCGACGATCGTCATCAATTTCAGCTTACTCATATCACACCTCCAGATAGAACGTATCCGGCTTATCGGGGTCGAAGCACTCGCTCGCCCACATAAAGGTCACCATATCGGTCTGACCCAAATTCTCAATGTTATGCGTGTAGCCCGTGGGAATATCCACGACCTCCAGCTTTTCGCCGCTGACGAAATACTCGATGACCTCGTCAGAATCGATCTTGCGGAAGCGAATCACGCCGTTTCCGCTGACGACCAAGAATTTTTCATTCTTCGTATGGTGCCAGTGGTTTCCCTTGGTGATTCCGGGCTTTGAAATATTCACGCTGAATTGTCCGCGCTCGGCGGTACGGATGATCTCGGTAAAGCTGCCTCTTTGATCGACATTCATCGTCAGCGGATAGGAAAAACCGTCCTCCGGCAGATAGGAAAGATATGTTGCATAGAGCTTGGCTGCAAAAGCGTCCGCAGTATTCGGCACAGTCCGATTTGCACGGCTGTCGCGGAAGGAATAGATCAAATCCGCAATCTCTCCCAGCAAAATTTCATGCTCCACAGGGACATAGCACAATTCATCACGCCGATGCGGCTGTCCTTTCAGCGCGGCAATCAGCTCCGAAACGACATCATCGATATAAACCAAGCGCATTTTTACACTCGGGTCATTGACTGTAATCGGAAGGCCGTGGGCGATATTATAGCAGAAGGTCGCTACGGCGGAATTGTAATTCGGTCGGCACCATTTGCCGAACACGTTAGGGAAACGATAGATCAAAACCTGCGCACCGGTGCTTCTGCCATACTCACGCAGCAGATTCTCACCTGCCAGCTTGCTTTTTCCGTAGGGATTTTCCAAAGCCGCCTGTGTTGACGAGCTGAGCAGGATGGGGCAGGTGTTTTGATGCTTCTTCAGCGTTTCAAGCAGCGTGGAGGTAAAGCCGAAATTGCCCTCCATAAACTCGCTTTGCTCCTTCGGGCGGTTGACACCTGCCAGATGGAAGACAAAATCACAGTCCGCGCACCATTGTTCCAACAGCTCCGGCGCGGTATCGAGATCGTATTCACAGATCGTCAGATCCGACTCCGGTACAAACGAGCGATCCTTCCCCTGCGCAATATTTTTTAAGGTAGCGCAAAGATTTTTTCCGACAAACCCCTTCGCGCCTGTGATCAACAGCTTCATAGCTTACTCCTTTGCTTCAAACTGCAGCCCCAGCGAGGCCAAATACACCCGATAGGCATCGACCGACTCCTGCGACATGCTCCGTGCATTTTTGACGTCCTGCTTGAGTGTTTTCGGCTTGCAGACAAGCGCCGTAATCCACCGCACCACCCACATGATCGGCAGCAAAAACGGCACATAGCGCAAAAACGGATATTTCATGCACATATTTTTATACGGCAGGAAAATCTTGCGCATCGTCCAGCGGAATTTCGAGCCCTTGCTATTGTTCGGCGCGTTGCGGATCGCCTCGGCCATGCGGTTGCTCTCGGCCTTGCCGTATGCGCCGCCGCTGATGATCTCGTGCGTAATGCGTTCTACATTCTCCGTCAGCTCGCCATCGGCAAACCAGAAGTCAAATGTTTTCCTGACATTTCTGTAAAACTCGTCCAAACGCAGCTTCTTCAGCTCGCTCATAATATATTTTTCATCCATCTCGGGCTTTGCCTCACGCAGCACCCACAGGTCTGTCAAATGCTTCACACCGATGCCGCCGTCGCGAAAATGCTTGGCATAATGCGTAAACAGATACACAAACTGATCCTCGACGGACATTTCAAATCGGCAGCCCTCGCTCCTACGAAACAGCTTCCATCCGTCGCCGTAATAGGCGTAGTAGTCGGTATCGTAGGACGGAACGAGGGATTTATGAAGCTCGATATGCACATAGCCCTTGCGCCAGTTGTATTCATGATCGCTCTCCGTCTCACGCTCATAGCCCAGCGCCTGCATGATCGGATCAAAGCGGTCAAGCTGGCTCACACGCACCAGAATATCCACATCTGCCATCGAACGCAGATTCTCCTGCGGATAAAGCTGCTTGATCAAGCTGCCCTTTAACGGCGCATAATCCACCTGTGCCTTCTCAAAGGCTTCATAGATCTGCTGCGCCTCAAGGCTCTGATTCTCCGAAACCAACAAGCTTTGCGCCGTACTTTGCAGCAGCTTCTGTCTGCATACGACCGCCTCCGGGAAATCATAATAGTCTAACGCGCGCAGAATGATCGGCGCAATTTGATGCTTCCTGATAACAGGAAACAGCGCAGGCAGAGAGAATCCCTCCGGCAGCGCAAAGCTTCGTCCCTGCATCGCACTTCTGACCAGCGCGATCAGACCAAGCTCCTGCTTATTTAACATTTTGGGCTTCACCCCTCATTTTTCTTAATCTCTTCCCGAATATATTCCAGCTCAAGCAGCTTTTTCTTCACCTGCTCGACTGTCATCAGCTCCGTATTGAAGGAATTAAACTCATTCAACGGATTTCTCTCAATATTCCCCTTGGAAATATACTTATCATAATTCAGATCACGCTGATCGCACGGCACACGGTAAAAATCGCCCATGTCCTCCGCGTGCGCACATTCCTCATTGGTCAACAGGGTCTCGTAGCGTTTTTCGCCGTGGCGGATACCGATCACCTGTGTCTCTAACTTGCTTCCGAAAAGCTCCTTGACCGCCTGTGCCAGCACCTCGATCGTGCAGGCAGGAGCTTTTTGCACCAGAATATCGCCCGAATTTCCGTGCGCAAACGCAAAGAGCACCAAATTCACCGCCTCATCTAAGCTCATGACAAAACGGGTCATCTCCGGATCGGTCACGGTCAAGGGCTTTCCCTCACGAATCTGATCGATCCACAGCGGAATGACTGAACCACGGGAGCACAGGACGTTGCCGTAGCGCGTGCAGCAAATCTTCGTCTTTTTCGTCGTGCGGCTCTTTGCCACAACGACCTTCTCCATCATTGCCTTACTCGTGCCCATGGCGTTGACAGGGTACGCCGCCTTATCGGTCGAAAGACAAATAACGGATTTCACGCCGGCCTCGATCGCCGCCGTCAGGACATTTTCCGTGCCGAAGACATTGGTCTTGACCGCCTCGAGCGGAAAAAACTCACACGACGGCACCTGCTTCAAGGCCGCTGCATGGAACACATAGTCCACCTCATGCATCGCATTTTTCACGCTGCTCAAATCACGCACGTCACCGATGAAGAATTTGATCTTGTCGCTCACCTCGGGCATTTTTGCCTGAAATTCGTGGCGCATATCGTCCTGTTTTTTCTCATCTCTGGAAAAAATGCGGATCTCCTTAATATCCGTCCGGAGGAAGCGCAGCAGCACGGCATTGCCGAAGCTGCCGGTACCGCCGGTGATCAATAATGTTTTATCCTTAAACATTTTCATTCTCCTTTACGAATTAGCTTATTCTTTGCCTGCGCCAGCAGCCCCTTCTCGTAGTCATTCATACCGAGGAAATATACCCCGATGCAGTAGACGATCAGATACACGCCGATCTGCACAAGATACATCCATATTGAAGTCGGAGAGAAAAACAGATTCATCAAAACACCGCAGGCAATCGCCGGAATCATTCCGGGCACGATGCGCAAAATTGACTTCCAGAAATAAATCACATCCACATTGCAGCGTTTGTGGTAATAAATATTAATCATGAAGCCGCACGAGACGATCAGCGACATCGCCGTACCGAAGGCACAGCCGACGGCTCCGTATTCTTTGCACAGAAAATACGAAACCACTAAATTAAAAATCGCCATGATCGCATAAGCTATGCTGCGGAATTTGTGACGGTTCAGGGCACGCTGGATCTCTAAGCCGACATTCTGGATCTGCGCGATCGTTGCGGGGAACATCAGAAGCAGCAGCACATAGTACGATGTTTCGTAGGCTTCGCCTGCCCAAATCTTCGTAATAAAATATTTGCCGAAAAACAGCAGGCCCGTCGAAATCAGTCCCAGCACGATAAACTGCAGCCGTCCGACCTTGGTAAACAGTGCTGTCAGCTCTTCGCGCTGACGCGGCTGATCCTCCTTGGTGTCGTTGACGATCTTGTGCACGCGCGGCGTAAACACACCCGAGATTGCCGTAGAAAACATCTGGTAATAAGTATAAAGCGTATAGCCGACGGAGTAGATCGCCACCGCGGTTGTACCCTTGTAGCGCGCCAACAGGAGCTTGTCCACATTCCAGTTGATCTGATCGACCAGAAGATTAATGGCAATAAACGCCGTAAACGCAAACAGTCCCGTAAACTGCTTTTTCTCAATGCCCCGAAATCGGAATCGTTCCTTCAGCTTAAACAGAACAAACCACACATAGATCGCATCGGAGATCACATAAGCCGCCAGCGTAACGGTAACCATCGCAATCGAGCGATAGCCCATCAGCAGCAGCGGAAGCGTGACGAGCGGACTCATCACGGTGCGCAGGATATTGACGAGCTTGAGGCAGATATACTCCTCGTGTGCCGAAATGATGCTGACAAAAACGCTCATCGGGAAGGAAAGCGCAAGATTCACACTCAGCAAAATCATCAAAATGCGCGCGATCCGGTATTCCCCTGTTGTCAGTCCCTGATCGAACACCAGCTCCAAATGCCCGGACAAAAACAGTCCGCAAGCAAGTGCAACGATGCCCAGAACAGAGAAAATAATCATATACAGACCGTTCAGGCGTTCGATCGCCAAACGGTTATCTTCCTTTTTATAGCGCGAATAATACAGAATATATCCGCTCGTAAAGCCCAGCTCCAGCAGAGACAACACGGAGATCGTGGACGAAACGGTGTTATAAAGACCGTATTCGCTCTCTCCGAGCAGGCGGATCATCACCGGCGTATACACAAGTCCGATGACCACGCCCAATGCCATCTGCAGATAAGAAAGCAGGGCACCGATTTTCAGTTGATTTTTCATGCTATCACTTCGTTTAAATAATTCTCTGAGCTTCTGCGCATATCGGATAAGCGGGCATCGACCGCATCCCAATCGATCTGCTGTTGAAGAAGCTGCTGTGCTTCCTGCACGCTTGTAACAATGCGCTGCGAAAGCCCGACGGCGCCCATCAGCGTTTGGATACGGTCATTCATCCCCGAATTTTCCACCGGCAAAAGCACAAACGGCCTGTGAAACAGCAGCGAAAATACCGCTCCGTGGAAAGAATTGGTGACAACAAACTCCGCATGCGCCAAGTCATTAAGCCATTGGCAAAGCTCAATGTATAGCTCATTTCCGTCTGTCTGCGGCTGATTAAAATGCCGCTGCACCAGATGGCAAACCTCCTGCGCGGTCTTCTGCCCCTCGTGAAGAATATAGGTAAATACCTTCTTCGGGCGGGGAAGCGTGCGGTTTATAAACAGCTTTTCATACTTCTCCTTCGTCAAAAGCAGGGTCGGGTCAACCGTCAGCTCGGCGGAAATGCCGATTTTATTTAATATTTCCTGGCCTGTACGCTCTCTGACTGAGATCTTAAAAAACTCCGTCACCTGAGGCGCGATCAGCTCCACGGTACGCTCTTGCAGCGCAGAGGTGCCGAAGCTCACGGAATAAGCGACCTTTTTCGTCCGACTGCCGACAAAATTCAAATAATAGCTGAGTGTAGGCCTGCCCTCCGCACCGAGCGTAAACGACTCATTCCAGATCTGGTCGCTGCCGCAGATAACTGCATCATACAGATCCTTACAGCCGGTCAGTGCGCGGTTGCTGCGATAGGTCTTCTTTGTAAGACGAAGCTCCTGCTCGCAGAATTTGCGAAGCAGTTTTTTCTTTTTAAAATATTTAAAATTGTGTCCTTTGAGCGCAGCCAACATTTTCGTCAGCGACACGCGGCCGGGAACATAGTCAATGATTTGCGTATCCACACCTTTGGAAATCAGGTAGCTCTGCAGCGCATATGCCTGCAGAACCGCACCGTAATTTGCCGCCCAGTGAAAGGTGATCGTGCCAATCTTACTCATTGCAGCTCCTCCATCATCTGTCGGTAAAGCAAGATATAGTCCGTTGCCATACATTCTCTGGAATATTTTTTATGTGCCTGCGCTGTATCGACCCTCTCGGAACTGTACAGGAAGCAGCGTACTGCCGCCTCAAGCGCATCTACATCTCCGTATTTAACGAAGCTGCTGTATTGCTGCAGCGCGATCGTCTCCGGCGCACCGGCCTCGAAGCCGACCACCGGCGTTCCGCAGCACAAAGCTTCCGCCGTCGGCATGGAGAACGTTTCTCGTCTGCTCGTTACAAGCGTCACATCTGCCGCCGCGTAATACCGCGCCAGCAGCTTTTGATCGCGAATATTTCCCAAAAAAACCACATTCTCGGGCCATTGAATATTCTCATCATAAATACCGGCTGCTACCAGCAGCTTTACCTTCTCCCCCTTGAGACGCTCTGCCAGCTTTAACACATAGTATCCGCCTTTGAGATGCTTCGGGTCTGCAAAAAACGCCGCTGTGGCATGGAAAATCAGCTTTTCTCCGTTCGGCGCGTAGCGCTCTCTCAGCTCGCTTGCATCTGACGGCGCAAAGATCTGCGTATCGATCCCGTTGAGCACCGCGCAATGGTCGAACGCCCCCAAAATGGGTGAGACCGCAGCGCGGTTCATCAGCCACGGTGAAACCGAAACGACCTTTAGCTGCTTGAAGCCGTCAAATGCCTTCTTCATTCGTTTCCATGAGCTGTGCGTGCGGTTAAAAAAGAAGGAGCCTGTCTCGCTCTTGAAGCGCTTGCAGTCTCTGCAGCCGCTCTTCCAGCCCTCACATTCAAAGGAATGACCGCAGTTTGCAGTATGCATCAGCTCGGCGTGAAGCGTCAAAATCGTGCGGATCCCACTATGCTTCAGCCATGTGATCAGGCGGTAAATATTGACAAAATAGCCGTTGATGCAATGCAGGTGCACAATATCGGGTTTTTCCTTCTTAATAACGCCGATCAGGCGGCGCGTGGAAAAATAGCAGCCGCCGTACATCAGCCCCGTGATGCGTGAACGCAGATTGTTTGCCTTGGCATACCATTCCGAGCAGGTCTTGTACGCACCGCTGAGCTTTTCACCGCGTCCGTAGCACACAACCGATTCAATTTGATTGTTCTGCAGCTCCGTATGCAGATCATAGACGATCTTGCCGGTGCTGCCCTTGCGATATACGCAATTCACCTGCAATACTTTCATATTCGTTCCTCAGCGCACCTCATTTAAAATTTCGGCAAAACGCTTTGCATTTTGGTCGGCCTGATGGTTTTCGCGCACGAGCTTCTGTGCATTTTCAAAGTAACGGCTGCGCGCCTGCGGCTGCTCAATGAGCAGCTTCAGCACACGCTTCGCCTCTGCAAGATCGGAAACCACATAGGCAGCCTCATGTTCTTTGAGGTATCTGCTGCAAGCAAATTCCTCCGGCGCATAGACAAAGAAACAGGTGCCGCAGGCAAGGCTGTCTGCGATCTTGGTCGAGAAGGCATATTTGGAATCCTCACGATAGAACTCGTCAAAGCTCTCCGCATGCAGGAGGATGTCACTTTCGTGCATGGTTTTGACCACTTCCTCATAGCTGACGAAGCCGCACAAACGGATCTGCGGACACGCACGCAGCTCTCGTTCGACCTGCTCATTGGGCATTTTCCCGTAAATATCGATCCGCAGCTCAGAGGACACTTCTCCGATGATTCGCGCCAGCTCGATCAAGGACGCGTGGCGGCCAACCTCCAAATTGCCCAAATACGAGATCCTCGGCAGCACATTTTCAGAAGGTGTCTTTCGGGGCACAAGCTGCGTTGCCGTATACAACACCTCCGACGGTGCTTCAAAATGCGCAGAATAATCCTGCTGCAGCGCTGCGCAGTTGTAAACCACATGCGCAGCCTTCCGCATGAGCTTTGAAAACGTTCTTTTCAGCCGTCTGCGGAAGATCGGGTAGCACCAATGCGCGATGCCGCTTGCGCGGAAATAGTCATATTTTTTAAAGTAATATCCCTCGCTGTTATATACAACGATGGGGATCTGATATTGCCTGGCGAGCTTCATCGCCAGCTTGAACATGAATGCGCAGTCCCCTGCCTGCAGCAGCAAAAGCTCCGGCGAAAATTCCTCCGCAAACTTGTGAAAGCCGCCCTTCTTCCAACGGCCGCTGCTCCAGATCAGGTCGCGCAGAAGCATCGTCAAGGCCGTCCTGCTATGTCCCATAGAGGCAGGCACAGCAGGCGCATCCGTCTGCTGCGGCGTAAGGAGCTTGCCGACGTGTCTGCCCTTGACAAACGCCTGCAATGCCTCGCCATCCGTTACGCAGAAGTAGCGTTCGCAGCGCTCAAAGTCCGGCGCTGCCCCCTGCAGCGAAAACTGCGCAAGGCACTGCTTCGGATAGCCGACAAGAAAATTCGACAGCGTTCTTCCGTTGGACGTCCGCGTGGACAGGCACTCATTAGACAGGATCAATACCCGCTTATCGCAATGATTTATCAAACAAATTCTCCTTTTTCGGCAGATCGAACGTGCCCTCACGGATCGATTGGTTGACACATTTCGGCACGATCGACGCAAATAAGGTAAGGAAATAAGAGTCGATCGAGGACGCATACAGCACCGTGGTATTAAACATCATAAACACCACCGACGAAAGCGCGAAGCCCACAAAAAACTTTGACAAATGACTCCACTCGCTTTTCAGCTTCACCGTCACATAGATGTCGCGCAGGGACAAAAGTGTCAGCGTCACAAGCATTGCAACACCGATATAGCCATTGCAGACGAGCTGCTGTATATAGGCGTTATGGAAGCTGCTGAAGTTGTGCGAATTTTTCAGCATCGCCTCGACATACTGGTAATTCGTGCCGACCAGCTTCGTCCACAGATCGCCTCTTCTAAAGATCACCATTGCTGCTTCGATCAAATCCTCGCGGCCTGCATCGGTGTTCTCTTTCATAACGATCGTCCAGACAAAATCTCGCAGCGCAGGCACGATCAGTATGACCAGAGCTGCCGCAACCGCGCCCCAGCAGATGATCGCTCTGAGGTGTTTTTTTGCAAAAGCGAAGGTGTAGCAGAGCAGCATGACCACCATCGTCAGAATCGAGGTTCTGGAGAATGTCAGGATCAGATTGACGCTAAACAGAACGATGGCGGCAATGTAAAAAACCTTCAGCCGCTTCGCGCCCTCCTTGTCAAATTCCAGGCACAAAATCGCTGCCATAATCGCAAATGCAAGGTACATACCGTACTCATGGCTGCTGAAAAGGAAGGATCTGAGCTCATTGCCGTAAGCATTGGTGATGGAGAAGGCGTTTGCGAACTGGTCGAAACAGAAAATGACCGCATATATCGCGATATACGCCACCACGCAGATCAACATATTACACAACTGGATCAACTGATCCTTATGCAATTCAAATTTCCATCCTGCACCGTAAATCAGCAGAATGAACAAAATCGGAAAAAAGTAATACAGCGCTTCACTCAAATTGAGACCATCGGGAATTTTCGCGGCGGCGTAAATCATCAAAAGCGCCATTACAATTATCAGAACATCCCGCCGCAAGCCCGTCATATGCATGAAATAGTAGAAAAACAGCATGATGATCAGTCCGCACTTGATGACCAGATCAGCGCCGGTGCGGTTTTCTCCGCCCCCCATATTCTGCCATATCAGCAGGATGAGCCAATATGCAAAGAGAAAATAGTGCAGCATAGGAGTCTGCCCTTTTCTCCGATTCCATACTCTCATATCTTCATACCTCGATTTCAAATGCACACCGCTCCTATCAGCGAATCTTTTCCCAAGTAGAAAGCGTGCGGAATCCCCTTTGACCGCGCTTCATCAGCTTGCAGCATTGCGGGATTGTCAGCTCCGTTTCCTTGCGGAAATGCCATGCAAAATAATATCTGAGCAAGAAGCCCAGCTTCGGAAATGCGGCTGCAATCCATGCACCCTTGTCGTAAAAATACTTTTCGTTGTAGCCGGTAAACCACGAAGAGGAGTCCATGGCGCTGGAGCCGAGCACATAGCTGTGCGAATAGAGCTTCACACCGCTGCGAACGCAGTCGAGAACAAACAGAGAGTCCTCGCCGCTGCCGTAAATACAGCCGCCGCCGAAAAGCGTGGTAAACGAAACATTCGCACGCAGCAAGGCCTCTCTTTTCGCTGCAAGCACGCAGCCGCCGTATTTCAGGCAATTGCATACATGAGCACGTTTGACCGGATTGCGGCACCTCTTGATCACGGTGTCATTTTTTGTAATATCAACGCCGAAGGCGATCATCTCCGCCTGCGGCAGCTCGTCGAAGGCGCGCAGCACATTTTCGACATAGCCGTCGGCATAGTGAATATCGTCGTCGGCAAAAAGGACGATCTCAGACGTCGCAGCCAGCAGCGAAATACTGCGGTTGCGGCCGACGCCGATCGTCGTTGTAGAGATCATCTTCGCATGATGTCCGTCGATCGTCGTCTGCATGACCTCATCGCGGTCGCACTGGTTGGCGAAGATCACATCGGACTGAATATTCATTTCACGAAACTTTGAAAAGTCCGTCTGCTTCATCGTCACACAAAGCACCGATAAACGTTCCATGGAATAGTCTCCTGTCATAAGTTTGCCTCCCCGTGGGCGGTTAGGAATATTTTCTCAAAGCGCGCACAGCGTAGCGCACCAGATAATAAACAGATGTAAAAAACGGCAGCTTGAGGCATTCGCGGTAGATCACCCAGCGTTTTTTCGCACTCGAGAGCTTGTCCGACGAGCGCGAGCTTGAACGGAGCCGATAAGCCGCAAGCACCTGCGTGCAGCCGACGGCGCGCTTACCGTCTTGCATAAGCTGCATCCACAAAACATAGTCCTCGTGGTAATAGGTCTCGTCAAAGCGGTATTTTTTCGCCGTTTCCGCCTGCATGAGCACCGTCGAGCAGCTTATCACGCTGGAAACCAGCATCTTCTTAAAATCCGTCTGCGGCGGCACGATAAAGGGAGCGTGCTTCTGATCGCCTTCCTCGTCCACCATGGCATACGAGCAGTAGATGATCTCCGCACCCGACCGCTTCGCAAGCGCAAGCTGCTGTTCCAGCTTCTCCGGATACCATACATCATCGCTGTCAAGCAGAGCAATATATTCTCCGCGCGCCATTTCGATCCCACGGTTTCTGGTCTTCGCAACGCCCATGTTCTTCTCGTTTTGCAGGATCGTGATCCGCGGATCCTCAGATGCAAGCTTCTCAACGCACTTGACGGTCTCATCCTTCGAGCCGTCGTCCAGAACGATCAGCTCCCAATCGGAAAACGTCTGCGCCTGCACCGAGGCGATGGTTTCCTCAATAAACTTCTCGGCATTGTAGGCCGGCATGATCACAGTGACCTGCGGCATATGACCACTTTCGTTCATACTTCCTACTTCGCTCCCTCTTTGGTGAAAATAACTGCGAACGTTCGCCAGATGCACTTGAGATCAAAGACGAAGCTGCGCTTTTTGATATACTCCAGATCGTAAACGATCTTCTCCTCCGGCAGCAGCTCATAACCGCCGTTGACCTGCGCATGGCCGGTAAGTCCGGGCTTGACCAGCATGCGCTGGCGGAAGCCGTCGATGTATGTATCGAACGCATCGTAGAACTCCGGTCGTTCCGGTCTCGGTCCGACAAAGCTCATCTGCCCGATGAGGATATTCCAAAGCTGCGGCAGCTCGTCCATACGCGTTGCGCGCAGGAGCCTGCCGATTCGGGTGACACGCGGATCGTCCGTCGCAGCCCACTGCACACCGTTCTCCTCCGCATCGACGCGCATCGAGCGAATCTTCAAAAGCGTGAAGGGCTTCTCATTCAGCCCCAATCGTGTCTGCAGATACAGCGGCGAAGCCTTTGTATCGATCCATACGATCAGCAAAAGCAGCAATATCGGCAAAAGCAAAACGATCAAAAGAATCAGCGAGAACGCAAAGTCAAACACCCGTTTCCAGAAACGATATGCTCTTCTGGGCGGCAAGGTTCCCAGCTTCTCCGTAACAATAATCTTATCGCTGCTTATAAAATCCTTTATCAGCAGCTTTTCATTTTGTGCAGCTACAGCCATAATTCCCTCTCCGTTTCGGTGATTGAATGCAGTGCATACCACAGGCATTTTATACTCTGACATTATATCATAAGAGATATTAAAAATCCACCTGTTTTTGCAAGAATCTTTGAAAGTCTGCGATTTTTTTATCTCATGTCATGATAAGTAGAAAAATTTGCAAAATTCAGGGGTTTTTGCACGAAAAAATGATTGACATTCGAGCGGTTTGTCATTATATTTTAGGGTAGAGTTTTTTACTCAATATGAAGAAAGAAATGGGGGAGGATAAATGTCCAACGAGCTGATCCGTTTGACAGACCTTGTCATGGAGTTTGACGGCGAGAGAATCCTCGATGCAATCAACCTTTATATCAACGACAAGGAATTTCTTACTCTGCTGGGCCCGTCCGGCTGCGGCAAAACTACTACGCTTCGTGTCATCGGAGGCTTTCTGACGCCGACTTCCGGCGATGTATTATTTGACGGCAAGCGCATCAACGATGTGCCCGCTTATCAAAGAAAGATCAACACGGTCTTCCAGCGTTACGCTCTGTTCCCGCACTTGGATGTCTATGACAATATTGCTTTCGGGCTTCGCATTGCGAAAATACCCGAGAAAGAGATCGATGAGCGCGTGACGGAAATGCTGGAGATCGTTTCCCTAAAGGGATTTGAAAATCGTAAGATCACGTCCCTCTCCGGCGGTCAGCAGCAGCGTGTTGCCATCGCGCGCGCGCTGGTCAACCGTCCGAAGGTACTGCTCCTTGACGAGCCGCTGGGCGCGCTCGATCTGCGTCTGAGAAAGGATATGCAGAACGAGCTCAAGCGCATCCAGCAGGCGATGGATATTACCTTTATCTACGTTACGCACGATCAGGAGGAGGCTTTGACCATGTCCGACACCATCGTTGTCATGGACAAGGGCAAGATCCAGCAGATCGGCACGCCGGAGGATATTTATAACGAACCGAAGAACGCCTTTGTTGCTGATTTCATCGGTGAGTCGAACATTTTAGACGGTATTATGCTGGAGGATTATTCGGTCAAGTTCTTCGGTCGCACGTTTAAGTGCGTAGACAAGGGCTTTGAGAAGAACGAGCCGGTCGATGTTGTCATCCGCCCCGAGGATATTGACATTGTCGAGCCGGATGCAGGCCACCTTTGCGGCACAGTCACATCCGTTACCTTTAAGGGCGTGCATTATGATACCATCGTCGATTTTAAGGGCTTTAAGTGGCTGATCCAGACCACGGACTTCTGCCCCGAGGGCTCTTATATCGGCATCCGCCTGAATCCCGAGGACATTCACATCATGCATAAGAGTGAGTATTCGGGCATGTTCGGCGACTACAGCTCATACTCCGCCGAGTATGACGAGATCGCCGATGCGGAGGTCAGCGAAGATGAAGAGTAAATGGCTGTCCGGCCCGTATGTGCTGTGGATGGTGCTTTTCACCCTGATTCCGCTGGGTGTCGTGTTCTACTACGCCTGCACGGACTCCATTACGGGTGAATTTACGCTGTCGAATCTTGCGAGCATCGTCGATTACTGGCCGATTTTTCTTCGCAGCGTTTGGCTGAGTATTTTTGCAACGCTGATCTGTCTTGTCATCGGCTACCCCGTGGCTTATTACATCGCCCACTGCAAGCCGACCACGCAGCGCCTTCTGCAAATGCTCATCATGCTGCCGATGTGCATGAGCTTTTTGCTCCGTACCTTAGCCTGGGTCGCTCTTTTGGAGGACACCGGCATTATCAATAACTTCATCACACAGCTCGGCTTAGAGCCCCTTCCGCTCATCCGCAACAACGGGGCTGTCATTTTGGGTATGGTATATAACTACCTGCCCTACATGATCCTGCCGCTGTATACCGTCATTATGAAG
>CAYVLD010000021.1:0-18961 GCA_964452205.1 uncultured Oscillospiraceae bacterium | reverse complement strand
CCTTGGAAGCCTTGGCTTGCAAGGGCTTGTGCGTTGTTCAGTACACATTATATACCATTACGATTCCATCGAAGAAGCTTTATTCTACCGTCTGCCGATGTTCGTGCAGCGTTTTTATCACTTTTAATGGCAGCAAAGCCGAATTTCATGCCTGTTTAAACTGGCTGTTGTACAGCTCGGTTCTTGTATCAACAGAGCTGGTTACCTCATCCAAAATAAGCATCGGCTTATCTGCGATCATCGCGGCAAGCACCGATACCGCAACAGCAGACACCAAGCTGCCGAGGGCACATATCAGCATTTTACCGCAAGAGTTTAGCACCCGTTTCTAAACTGAATCTAAACTTTCGAAACGCTTTCGCAGCTCCTTATAAAACAAAACAGACAGCTATGAAAAAATCACAACTGCCTGTTTTGAAGAATCATGACGCAGCACGTACCTTCAGCAAATCCAATCATTACATCAAGTTTATTGTGCCTTTGGTAATTCAATCGTAAATGTTGTTGCTCCGTTTTCGCAGTGAACCGAAACCTCTCCTTTGTGCAGCTCCGTAATTCCTTTTACAATTGCCAATCCGATACCGTTTCCTTCTCCTGCGTGGGATTCATCTGCTTGGTAAAACTTTTTGAAAATCTTTTTCTGCTGCTCAGGCGCAATTTCAATTCCGTAATTGAGAATTGAAACGGCATAGGTGTTGCCCAAATCTCCCACTTTTATTTTTATAACTCCGCCTTCGTCAGAGAACTTAATCGCATTGTCGATCAAATTCAACCATACGCGCTTCAACATATCTTTATTACCGGAGATCATATACTCGCCAATATCAAGATTGAAGTTGATATTTTTCTTTGACCATTTTCTTTCCAGCGCAAGAATGCCGGAACGAAGCTGTTCCGATAGATTAAATGTTGATACATCGGTTAAGATCGTTTGATTTTCATATTTGGTCAAGTTTAGAACATTGGTTGCCATCGCAGCGAGGCGTATCGACTCTTCCTCTATAATATCAATGTATTCCTTTTTTTGCTCTTCGGTTAGATTGCCGCGCTTTAAGAGTTTTGCAAAACCGGCAATGGAAACAATAGGGGTTTTAAACTCGTGGGAAAAATTATTGATAAAATCACTGCGGAGCATTTCGGTGCTTTCCAGCTCCTGCGCCATCTTATTAAAACTATCCGTGATTTCAACGGCTGTAGAAATATTGCCAAACGGCTTTCCGAGTTCAAGTCTTGCCTTAAAATCTCCCGATGCCAAACGATTCATCTGCGAGATGATATTATTTACCGGCTTCAGGGGGAATCTGATTGCAAGCACAGAGACGATTGCACCAAGCACCAAGCTGTTGACCGACATTAGAGCAATGATCTTATACAGCGAAAGGGCAGATGCACTTGCAATTTTGACAACCCCTGTTTTTACAAGGATATAACCCACAACGCCGGCGAGCAATACGGAAATCAGCAAAAACACAAAAATAACACCTGAAACTAACAGCGTAAGTCCTAATCTCTGCCTGCCTTCATTTTTATTCATACCTTTTTCACCGCCCTGTAGCCGAGCCCTCGTACTGACTCTATCTCAAACTCCTTCCATCCTTCAAAGCGTTTGCGAAGTCTTCCGACATGAACCGTTACCGTCTCCCAGCCGGTGTCACTTTCCGTCCCCCAGATTTCATCCATCAACTGAATTCGGGTGAAGATCTGACCGGGATATGACAACAGCTTGTAAAGAAGAAGAAACTCTTTCTGAGGAAGCGTCTGTGTCTGCGCGTCTTTTGTAACCGTAAAAGAGTTATAATCGAGTGTTACATCACCGATCTTCATTTTCTGCTCATTGACGATCTGCGCACGGCGAAGAAGCGCCTTTATGCGTAAAACCATTTCTTCATCGTCAATGGGTTTCGTAATATAGTCATCCGTTCCGACAAGGAAACCCTTGCGCTTGTCCGCCGGAAGTTGTTTTGCCGATACCATCAAAATCGGAAGATTGTTATCCGACTCACGAAGTATTTTCGTAAATTCGTAGCCATCCATTTTCGGCATCATGATGTCCAAAACCACCAGGTCAATGTGCTCTCTATCCATTGTTTCTAAAGCATCTTCACCGTTCGCCGCAGTAAAAACCGTGTAATTCTCCGCTTTCAAAATTGCTTCCATCAACATTCGGGTATGTCTGTCATCATCAACAACAAGAATGTGAAACATATTTTTCTCCTTTAGGATTCAGTTTATCGTAGGAACTGTTTGTCGCGGATTTATGTTAGCTCCACAAGCTAAACTGAATCTAAACTTTTTCGGGGATTCCTCTTGCGCAGAAAATCTATCAGCGGTACAGATAGCCGCACTCTCTGAGTGAGATATAAGTATCGTCGGCAACAATGATATGGTCAAGCAGATTGATCTCTAAAAGTGCCAACGTATCTTGAAGGCGGAGCGTGATCTCAACGTCCTCCCTCGACGGCATGGTAATACCCGAAGGATGATTATGTGCAAGCACAATGCCGGTTGCGTTTGCCGCGATCGCCTCCTGCACCAGCCGCCGAATCGGCACATTTGCAGAGTTGACGCTGCCGGAGCCGATCATGCGGCAATTGATCACCGTGCACGCCGCATCGAGCATCAAAAGATAGACCGTCTCATTTCTGGCGGCGTAAAAATACGGCAGCAAATACCTTCCGTAATCGGCAGGACAAGTCAGGATCGATGCCGGAGGATTCCGAGACAGGAAGTAGCGGCGATGCATCTCCGTAACAAGCCGCAGCAGGAGCACGCCGGCCTTATCCATTCCTTCGATGATCTGAAGATCCTGCTTCTCCGCTTCCAACAGATCCGCTATCGTCGGATAATGTGTCAAAAGACGCTGCGCCATTACTTCCGGCTCGTCCGTGCAGTATTGCATCAACAATTCCAATATTTTTGTATCCTCCAGCGCATCTGGACTGCCCGTGAAAAACTTATCGGTTTTGACCTTCATTTTCATTCCGTGCCTCCCGACAAAACACGTCTCAGATACTGCCCTGTGAAGGATTCTTCACAAGCTGCAACCTCCTCCGGCGTTCCCGTTGCAACGATTGTGCCGCCGCCGTCACCGCCCTCGGGTCCAAGGTCGATCAAGTGATCTGCCGTTTTTATCACATCCAGATTATGCTCAATGACGAGCACCGTGTTTCCGACATCGACCAGCTTCTGCAGCACCTCCAGCAGCTTTTGCACATCGTACATATGAAGGCCGGTCGTCGGTTCATCAAGAATATACAACGTCCTTCCTGTTGCCTGACGCGCCAGCTCAGTTGCCAGCTTCACACGCTGCGCCTCGCCGCCGGAGAGCGTCGTTGAGCTCTGTCCGAGCCTGATATAGCCAAGTCCGACTTGGGAAAGCGTTTGGATCTTATCGCGCAATCTGGGTTGGTTTTCAAAAAATACAAGTGCCTCGTCCACCGTCATTTCCAGAACGTCGGCAATGGATTTTCCGCGGTAGAGCACCTCCAGCGTCTCTCGGTTGTAGCGTTTTCCGCGGCAGACTTCGCAGGGCACATAGACATCGGGCAGGAAGTGCATTTCGATCTTGACCAAGCCATCGCCGGAGCATGCTTCGCAGCGTCCGCCCTTCACATTGAAGGAGAAGCGGCCTGCACTGTAACCGCGCTCTTTCGCCGATGCGGTTGAGGCAAACAGCTCGCGGATGTCGTTAAATAAGCCCGTGTAGGTCGCAGGATTTGATCTCGGGGTACGTCCGATGGGGCTTTGGTCAATGGTAATGACTTTATCAAGTGCTTTTAACCCCTCGCAGCGATCGTGTTTGCCCGGGTGCACACGAGCATGATTGAGACTTCCCGAGAGCTTTTTCGCGATTATTTCATTGACAAGGGACGATTTTCCCGAACCGGAAACGCCGGTTACGCAGGTAAACGTTCCGAGCGGAATATCCACATCGATATTGGCAAGATTATTTTCGCGGCAGCCGCAGAAGCACAGATGATGACCGTTGCCGCCTCTGCGCTGTACAGGGATCTCGATCTTTTTCACACCCGACAGATACTGTCCGGTAATACTTCTCGGCTCATTCAAGATCTCGTCGAGCGTACCGCTTGCGACGATCTCACCGCCGTGAACGCCTGCGCCGGGGCCGACATCCACAATATAATCCGCTGCCCGCATGGTATCCTCATCATGTTCAACAACCACCAGCGTATTACCCAAATCGCGCAACCGGCGAAGGGTATCCAGCAGCTTATCATTATCCCTCTGGTGCAGACCGATGCTCGGCTCGTCAAGAATATACAAAACACCCATCAGAGAAGAACCGATCTGCGTAGCCAAGCGAATACGCTGCGCTTCGCCGCCGGAAAGCGTTCCTGCCGAACGCGCAAGCGTCAAATACTGCAAGCCGACACTCTGCAAGAAGCCAAGCCGCGAGCGGATCTCGCGCAGGATCTGCTCTGCAATGACCGCATTCGCGCCTTCAAGGTGCAGATTATCAACAAATTCAAGCTCTTTTCGCACGGGCAGCTCGCAAAATTGCGCAATGGAAAGACCGCCGACCGTTACCGAACGAACAAGCTGCGACAAGCGTTCCCCATGGCAGCTTCGGCACGGAGAGGAGGACATGCACTCCTCCAGTTCCTTTCGCATGGCGTCGGATTGCGTTTCGCGCGCCCTGCGCTCAATATTCGGAATGATCCCCTCAAACGCCTGCTCCAGCGTTCCGCGGCCGTTTCCGCGCTCATAATGCAGCTCCAGCTTTTCGCCCTTTGTGCCGTAAAGAATCACTTCGACAGCCTCGGGCGAGAGCGTTTTAAACGGCGCATGCAGATCAAAATGGTATTTCTTGCTCATCGCCTCAAAATACATTCGGGCGATAGAATCGTTTTTAATATTGCCCCAGCCGCTGGCCTGAATCGCACCGTCAAAAATCGACAGCTCCGGATTCGGAATGATCAGCTCCGGATCGACCTTTAAGCGGAAGCCTAAGCCCGAGCATTCCGGACAAGCACCGAGCGGATTATTGAAGGAAAACAGCCGCGGCGACAGCTCCGGCATGGAAATGCCGCAATCATCACAAGCGTAGTTTCGGGAAAACAAGGTTTCCTCGCCGCTGTCGGGGCACTGGATCACAACGATCCCCTCAGCTCGATTGAGTGCGGTTTCTACAGAGTCCGTCAGGCGTCTTGTAATATCGCCGCGCATCACCAATCGGTCTACGACGATCTCAATGTGATGCTTTTTGTTCTTATCCAGCGTAATTTCTTCGCTCAGGTCGTAGAGATTGCCGTCAATGCGCACGCGTGCAAAGCCGCTCTTGCGCACATCGTCGAGCGCCTTTACATGCTCGCCCTTCTTGCCGCGGATGATCGGTGCAAGGACTTGAAAACGTGTACCCTCCGGCATTGCCAAGACCTTATCGACGATCTGGTCGATACTTTGACGATGGATCTCTCTGCCGCACTTGGGGCAGTGCGGTACGCCGACTCTCGCCCACAAAAGACGCAGGTAGTCGTAGATCTCCGTGACCGTGCCGACCGTAGAACGCGGATTGCGTGATGTCGTCTTCTGATCGATGGAAATCGCAGGAGACAAGCCCTCGATCAAGTCCACATCCGGCTTGTCCATCTGTCCCAAAAACTGCCGCACATAGGCGGACAGAGATTCGACATATCTTCTGCGTCCCTCGGCGTAAATCGTATCAAATGCAAGCGAGGACTTTCCCGATCCCGAAAGTCCCGTAAAAACGCATAACGCATTACGCGGTATTTCAACATTCACATTTTTTAAATTATTTTCTCTCGCGCCGCGTACTAAAATGGAGTCTCTCATCGCTGTCTCCTTTCGTTTTCTGATCTATTATTATAACACATTTTTCTCGCTCCTACAACATTATTTAAATCGGAAATTTTTGTTGCGTTTCAAATGAAAATCGGTTATGATATAATTATACCGACATAATTCGACAATACAATTATTCCCATGAAATAATTCCACCGCAGCGGATGATACTACGAAGGGAGTGACTGCGATGCCAGAGCAAATGAAACAAGTATTGGAGCTGTTTTCACAGCCTGCGTTTATTACCAAGGATGATGTTGTCCTCTGGTGCAACGCCGCCGCGCAGTTGTTGATCAGCGAAGGAACGAATTTATTTGATGCAATCGAAGATCGAGACACGCTTTTGTCTAAATGGAACGGTGAAGGCACCGCGCATCTGTCGTTTGTGATCCGGGGCAAGCAGTTTGATGCCTCTGTGCGCAGGCAGGAGGATGTGCTGCTGTTCGTTCTTTCCTCGCCGTCTGCCGATGCCAAATCCTCTGCAACTGCCGTAATCAACGCCTCGGCTGCCTTGCGCAAGCCGCTTCACAGTCTTCTGGGTGCTGCGACCGAGCTGTTTGAGCGTGCTAACATTGCCAATGCCCAGGATGCCGCATCTCAGCTCAACCGCGCGGTCTATCAGCTTATGCGCCTGTGCGGACAGATGTCCGACGGTGGTCGTCTGCTCCTGCAGCAGATGGATGCGTACCGCAGTCCTGTCAATGTGCAGCTTTTTTTCCGTCAATTCGTCTCACAGGTAGCTCCTTTGATCGAATCTGCCGGACGCACCTTGGTTTACTCAGGAGCCGATTCCCAGATCCACGCTGATGTTGACGCGAATTTATTAGAGCGTGCGCTGTTTAACCTGATCGCCAATGCGCTTTCCTATACACCGAAGGGCGGCACCATTACTCTTTCGACCATGAAGCAGGAGCGACGTCTCTTTATCAGCGTCAGCGACACCGGCGAAGGGATCTCGCCTGATCAAACCGCCTCCGTCTTTGATCGCCATGCGGTGCGCCCCATCGGCGATGCCCGTTGGGGTCTCGGCTACGGTTTGCGCATGGTTCGCGAGATCGCCCGTTTGCACGGTGGAACCATGATGCTCAACGCAAATCCCAACGGCGGCACTACTGCTGTTTTTTCCATTTCGTTGGAGCAGACTGCACTTCCCCTGCGTTCGCCTATGCTACACTACGATTATTGCAGCGGTCTGAACCACGCGCTCGTCGAGCTGTCTGAAGCGCTGGATGCAGAGATGTTCCATCCTTTGGATATTTAAGTCATATTTTCTTTTTCCCTCCGTATATATTATGCGGAGGGATTTCTATGACAAACGAAGCGAATCGTAACGAAGCGCATGAACTGCGTTTGGAAAACCGTGAGAAGCTGACAGTCAGCAATGTGCAGGAGGTTGAAAGCTTTGATGAAAACACGGTTGCACTGCTCACCGGCAAGGGGCTTCTCATCATCCGCGGCGAAAACCTGCAGCTAAAATCGCTGTCAATTGATGGCGGCCAAGTATCTGTCAGAGGAACGGTTCACTCTTTAGACTACGAGGAGCCGCGCAAGGTCGGCAGCTTCTTGAAACGCTTGTTCGGCTGATGGAGCTTCCGCTTTCTTTACAAGGGAACCAATTCCTTTGGGCCGCAGTTTTGGGGCTGTGCTACGGTCTGCATTACGATCTCCTGCGCAGTCTTCGTCGAAATGCCAAATGGCTGACACATTTGCTTGACGCCTGGTTTGCTCTGACCTTCCTCATCGGTAATTTTCTGCTCGCACTATATCTCGGCAACGGTCAATTCCGAATCTTCATGCTGCCGGCAATCGCGCTCGGTATGACAGTCTGGTTTTTGACGTTGAGCCGTCCTTTTTCGTGGATATTCGGAAAATTTTGGATGATATTGTGCGCACCTTTTCGGTTATTATGGCAACTATGCAAAAAAATTCTCAAAAAACTGAAAAAAATATTAAAAAACATCTTTTCATTTGTCAAAAAAAGAGTTATAATAGGCAGAAAGAATAAATTAACGGAGGGAACGTGCGATGCGCCTTTGCAAATCGTCACTCATTACCAAGCTGCTTATATTGGCCGTGATGATCTATGCGATCGTAACGATCGTCACCCTGCAGCCGAAAATCAACAACCTGCAGGAAGAAAAGGCCGCCTTAGAACAAGAGGTCGCCCAAATGCAGCAGAATAACTTAGAGCTGCAGGAGGACATTGACGCACTCGGCACTGACGACTCCACCCGTCAGATCGCGCGTGAACGGCTGAACATGGTCGAAGACGGCGAGATCATTTATGTTGACACTTCTAAGTAACGGAGGAAAATACATTCTATATGGAGCTTTCTATCGGCACATTGCTTGACGGCAAAGTGAAATCAATCACAAATTTCGGCGCATTCATCCAGCTCGACGAGAATCGAACCGGATTGGTGCATATTTCGGAGGTCGCAGCCGGCTTTGTCAATGACATTCGTTCACATCTGACAGAGGGTCAGGAAGTGCGCGTCAAGGTCATCGGTATGGACGAAAAAGGCAGGATCAGCCTCTCCATTCGTCAGGCGCAGGAGCGTCCGCATACCGCGCGCCGCACGGATGCACCTAAGGCTCCTTTGACCTTCGAAGAAAAGCTTAAGCAGTTTATGTCCGATTCGGACAGCAAGATCTCTGCCTGTCGTCAGTATGAGCACAAGACCAAATCCAGAAGAAGATAACATCAGCCCCTCTGTTTGAGGGGCTTTTTTAGGAGTTTGTATGAAACACGTTTTGATTACCGGCGGCTCGCGCGGCATCGGCGCGGAAACCGTCCGCACCTTCGTTCGCGCCGGCTATTCGGTTTCCTTTTTTTATGAAAAGAGTCATGATGCAGCCAAAAAGCTTTCAGAAGAAACCGGCGCAAACGCCCTTTGCTGCGATGTTTCAGACGCCGAGCAGGTCGAATCCGCTGTCACTTCCCTGCCTCCGATCGACATTTTGATCAATAACGCCGCGATCTCTCATTCGGGTCTGATCAATCAGATTTCCGAGGCACAATGGAATCGCCTCTTTGCAGTTAATGTAAGCGGTGTGTTTCATTGCGTTCGGGCAGTTTTGCCTGCGATGCTTCAGAAGCAGAGCGGCTGTATTTTGAATGTTTCGTCCATGTGGGGGCAGGTTGGCGCATCTTGCGAGGCTGCCTACAGCGCAACGAAGGGGGCTGTCCTTGCGCTGACCAAAGCACTTGCGCAGGAGTTAGGCCCCTCCGGAATCCGCGTGAACTGCGTATCTCCCGGTGTGGTTTTAACAGATATGTGCGCCTGCTATGATTCAGATACGCTCGCTTCCCTTGCCGAGCAGTCAGTGCTGGGAAGAAACGGCACGCCTCAGGATGTCGCGAAAGCTCTGCTGTATTTGGCAGAGGCAGATTTTGTCACAGGTGAGAACCTCGCGGTCAACGGTGGATTTGTGCTGTAATTTTTTACAACCCACAAGATATTGACACATACCAAAATTGCCTGCTGAATTTTTCTGTTTTTCGGCAGGCAATTACGCTTGAGCGGCGTCCATGCTTATGATATAATAGAGACACTAAGCTGACAGGAGAGAGAAATATGCAGGGCGTTGCTTTGACAAGTGAAGAAATGCGCAAGCTCATGGCGTGCGGATGTCCGGACGCGGTATCGCTCTATTTATACCGCAAGTCTGACCAGCCGTTGGAAACTGCTCTGGATGCCTTGCATTTTACCGTACCGCAGATGGTTGGCGCGACCGATTGTCTTCGCCAGCTCGGCCTTTGGGAGAGCGCGCAAAAGCCGCAGATTCAGCCGGAGCGTCCCGCCTATTCCGAGAACGATATTCAGAAAGCGATCCACGAATCCAAGGGTGCTTTTTCAAAGCTGATCGGTGAGGCACAGCGCCGTCTGGGGCGCACGCTTTCGACCGAGGAGCTGAAGACGCTGCTTTCTTTTACGGACTATCTCCGTTTGCCGACCGATGTGGTAGGGCTGCTGCTGTCGTACTGTGTCGAACGCTGCCGCAGACGCGGTGTTCGTGCGCCATCGATGCGTGCGATTGAAAAAGAAGCCTATTACTGGGCGGATAACGCAATTGACAACCTTGAAACCGCCTGTTTCTATGTCCAGCAGCAGCTACAACTGCATACCAGAATTTCGCAGCTTCGTATCGTGTTGCAGCTTGAGCACCGGCGGCTGACAGCAGCAGAGGAACAATATCTCGCTTCGTGGATCAAAATGGGCTTTCAAGACGAAGCGATCCGCATGGCATATGAGCGTACCTGCTTAAACACAGGCGCTCTGAAATGGAATTACATGAACTCCATTTTGAAATCCTGGCACGAAAAGGGACTTCATACCGTGCAGCAGATCACGGAAGGAGATACCCCTCCCGCTCCAACGCAGATGTACCAGCGACACAATGAAACCCTTTCCCCCTTGGCGCAAAAAGCAATCGCGCAAGCGCTTGCAGAAGGACAGGAGAGCTGATTATGGCTTATACACAAAATGTTTTGCAGCGCGCCCGCGAACGTTACGAGCAGGCAAAAGCTGCGCGGCAACGCGAATACGAAGCGCATTTGCAGCAGGCCTATCGCGAGTATCCCCGTTTGGCGCAAATTGACCGCGAGCTCCGAGTGACCATGCTGCGGTTAATGAGCACCACTCTGCGTCAGGGTGAAGATCCTTCTGCCGCCATTGCTGAAATTCAAGAGCAGAATTTGGCACTGCAGCGCGAACGTGAATGGATTTTGGACGTTGCGGAATATGGAGATGACTTTCTCAACGACTCCCCTATTTGCGAAAAGTGCGGCGGCACAGGCTATTTCGGTACGGCGATGTGCTCCTGCCTGCAAGAATTATGCCGTCAGGAGCAAAACAAAGAGCTGACCAGCCTGCTCGGCAGCGGCAAGGAGCGTTTTGAAGCCTTTCTTCTGGATTACTACAGCGAGGAATATGACCCCAAGCTCGGCACCTCTGCCAGAAAGCTGATGAGCTCCAATTTAAACATCTGCAAAAAGTATGCGCTGAGCTTTACACCTGCATCGGGCAGCCTTCTTTTTTCCGGCGCGACCGGCTTGGGAAAAACCTTTCTCTCGGCCTGCATCGCGCGTCATGTGACAAATCAAGGCTATAGTGTCATGTACGAAACGGCGATACGCGTTTTTTCCGACTTTGAGGCCGAAAAATTCGGTGCGGATGAAAATATCGGCAAATCGCGCAAATATTTCGACTGTGATCTTTTGATCATCGATGATCTGGGTACCGAAATGACAACGCAATTTATTATTTCCGCACTTTACAACATCGTTAACACCCGTATGATGGAGGGTAAGGCAACCATCATTTCCACCAATCTCCTGCCGGAAGCGCTTGAAAAGCGGTATTCTCCGCAAATCGCTTCCCGAATCCTCGGCACTTATCGCCTGATCACCTTTGTCGGAACTGACATTCGTCAGAAATAGGAGGAGCATATGAAAGTTTTGATGATCAACGGCAGCCCGAACGCAAACGGCTGCACCTATACCGCCCTGTGCGAAATTGAAAAAACACTGCAAAAAAACGGCATTGAAAGTGAAATCTATCATATCGGCACAAAGCCCATTGCCGGCTGCATTGACTGCGGTAAATGCAAAAATGGTTCTCCGTGCATTTTTAATGACGGAGTGAACGAGCTTGCAGCACGTTTAGAGGAATTTGATGCCCTCATTGTCGGCGCACCGATTTACTACGCCGGTCCCAGCGGTCAGTCGACGGCATTCTTGGATCGCCTTTTCTACAGCTCCGCAGGAAAGCTCACAGGCAAACCCGGTGCTGCAATCGTATCCTGCCGCCGCGGCGGTGCAAGTGCCGGCTACGACCGACTGCTGAAGTATTTTTCGATCAATTCTATGCCCATTGTCACCTCTCAGTACTGGAATCAGGTGCACGGAAACAAGCCTGAAGAGGTATTACGCGACGGCGAAGGCTTGCAGACCATGCGAACGCTTGGTGAAAATATGGCATGGCTTCTCAAGTGCATCGAAGCAGGCCGCGCAGCCGGAGTTGCCGAACCTGCCAAAGAACCGCGGATTCGTACAAATTTCATCCGCTGAGTGAGGAAAATATGAAAATACAAGAATCTGCAGAAAATTATCTGGAAACAATTTTGATACTTCAGCGCAGAAATGGTGAAGTCCGTTCCATCGACATTGCAAACGAGCTTGACTTTTCAAAACCAAGTGTCAGCATCGCTATGCGCAATTTAAAGACAAACGGTTATATTCAGGTAGATGCTCATGGTTACATATCGCTGCTCCCCTCCGGTCAGGCGATCGCTGAACGAATGCTTGAGAGGCATCAGCTTCTGGCGGCTTGGCTGAGCGCGCTTGGTGTTTCACCGGAAACTGCCGCGGAAGATGCTTGCCGAATTGAGCATGTGCTAAGCGACGAAAGCTTTGATGCGATCAAACGATATATACAGCAATTGAATACATAATGTGTACTGAACAACGCACAAGCCCTTGCAAGCCTTGGCTTGCAAGGGCTGTTTTGCGTTGTTCCGGTGCAAGGTTTTGGCGGTAAATCCCGCAGAAACCTTGCACCATTCGTCGGCGCATTGCGATGCACCAACGAATAAACACATTGAATACATGTCAAAATTCCACAAAAACGGTTTAAAAGAGCCGTTTTTGTGGAATTATGCGGCGATGCCGCATGAACAAGTCGCAACAGCGACTTGTTCAGTAGACATTAACATATATTTACAGGAGCTATCGTTTTCCCAACAAGCCGACGAAAAAAACAGTTCGTTTCGCCGCAAGCTGCTATGAAATCGCAACATTTTTCCGCCGGGAGGGTCATGACCCTCCCCTACAGGATGATTCTATAATCTGCGCGATAAATCGAAATTTAGCGATTCATCGAACAGCTACTATGGTTGCGCAGAGTAAAAAATTCCCCTTGCAACGCACGCGGATTTCTTGAATAAATTGTTTTAATCAAGAATCGGTAGATCGTATGAATATCGTTTCCTGAGAAGGTGGGGCTGCAAAAACTCCCCCGATGTCATTTTTTCGACATAGTTCGGAGTTTTTTACAGCCCCATTTCCTTTATCCAATTACATTTTCAATAAAGCGCATCAGAATGGTTGCAACCTGCGCTCGGGTTGCATTGCCCTGCGGATCAAGATAGATACTGCTACCCGACTGTGTGCCGGTAATCAGACCTTCCGCATTTGCCCATGACAGCGCATCGATTGCCCATGCGCTGACCTTATGACCATCGGGGAAGCTCGCCAAATCCGCACGCTTCGCCGTATCGATTCCGAGGCTGTTGCAGTAGCGGTACAAGATTGCTGCCATCTGTTCACGGGTAATATTGCCGTTCGGATCAAATTTCCCGTCACCGACACCGCCGACGATCTCATTGTGAGCCGCCCACGCTACCGCTTCGGTGTACCATGTATCGTCCTTGACATCGGTAAAAGTGTTTTCACCCTCCAACGGCTCACCGGCGTATCTCCAAAGCACCGTCACAAGCATTGCTCTGGTCATTGCGCTATTGGGCGAAAAGGTTGTTCTACTCGTACCGTTAAACAAACCATGTTCCACTACATAGTCTACGCCTACGTGCGCCCAGTTTGTCCATCCCGGTGCATCTGTGAACATCTCGGTGAGGCAATAGCCATATTCATGGTTACCATATGGCGGCATAATGTTTACAAGATGTTCTCCACATCTGCGGCATGTATAAACTTTTTTACCAGGCTCAGTCTCTGTTGGATATATTAAAACCGTACCGGTATCCCAATCGTGCTCAAGCGGTTCGACAATATCATATTCTGCCGTTCTGCTACCACAGGATTCACAAATCCCAACCGTATAACCGTACTCTGTGCAGGTTGCCTCTACGGTTTCAATGATGGAATAACAGTGTATGTGAGCACTCTTCGGAATACTCTCCGTCTTTGTTTGCGCGCAACGTGTGCAAGTATATGTCATTTCTCCTTCTTCATATTCCGTCGGCCATTTTGTTACAGTACCTTCGTCCCATGCGTGACCTAAAGCATCTACATAGCTGTCGTTGTAGCTATCTCCGCAATAACTACATGTATGTATAGTGTAGCCCTGTTTGGTACAAGTTGGATTTATTGTAGTAACTACATAATTGTGGGTCAATTTTTGAAGCTCCACGTCAAAAGTGAAGAGGCCATATGCTGTTTGATTCCATATATAACGAGCATAGCCATTTGATTTACACGAAGGCTGTAAAATCACCTCATATGTATAATCAGTAGTGTTCAGGTTGGGAATAACGATAGCATCCGTACTCTCACATCTACTGCACGAGCCACAGATTTCACCGGACGTATTATGATTCGGATACGAAACAACTATATAATCATTATAATCATGACCAAGCGGTTTGAATATTCTTATCATACAATCAAGGCACCCTGATCTTGCACAATTGTATGACCAAAATGCAAAATCCTCGCAGGTCGGCGAGTATGGCTCTGATGTTAATTGCCAATCATGACCAATAGCATCCGTAAAATTGCCTGTATATGAATAACCGCAGGAACAAGCATATGTTGTAAATCCCTGTTTTGTGCATTTCGGCGCTGTTACCGTTTCGCTATATTTATGTGTATGAGATGTTGTCAAATATTTGCTATACGCGTAGCCGGACACGCCATTATATTCCACCCACCACCAGTTTCCACTGGCTTTATCGGGATATACTGTGCACATGCACCCTTCCGGGATTCTCCCTAATTGATTGCTGTAATTTGGTGAAGATGCAGGTGCATCATTGATCGCTAATGCGCCATTTGTACCTTGAACCCAGGCATAAAAAGGCTTCCCTGCTTCAGGATTACAGCTTACACACGAGGAAACATAAGTAGTTGTTCCGTCTGTAAAAGTTGCACCGCAATTCGCACAGGTCCAATATTTATAATGAGGATGCCCTGCCTCATACCAGAGATAATCACCCTTTGTATGAGATGTGCATGTTTCTTCCAGAACACTAAAAGATGCCCAGGGGCTTTGCACATTATTTGCGTTTGGGCGTGAAATTATGAACGCACAATATTCTCCTGGAGCAACATTAGAAAATGTACAGCTTGTTGTGTTGGCAGAAACAGACTTAGAGTATTTTATATCTTCCCATCCCCAAGGAGATTGAACCAAATACACATCGTAACTTGTTTCATTTGCTACATCGTTCCACTCCACAGTGGCAGAATTTCCATTTACTGTAACTGTAGGTCTTGAAGGCGCAATCGGAATACTGTTTAATGTACTCCATTTGAATGTTACTGTCGGAGAATTGTCTCCATATCTGGTCGCATAAGTGCCGTCACCATTCCTAACCGTTGTACCCGGATATAGAAAAAAAGCATCGTCAGGCCAAATTGCAATACTTTCATTACCAAAAAATGCTTGACGCGTGCTTGCTCCAGAAGATGAATATCTACCTCTTCCAACCATCATATGTAAATGGTCTCCAGTCACCTTTCCATAAGTTCCTGTTTGGTAAAAAACAGTGCCCTGAGTATATGTATTTCCGACCTTAATATCGCTAATATCATTGTCATGTGTCAAACAAACAGACATGTAATCGACTGTACCATCAGGATATCTAACCTTCTCTAAACTTTCAATAACAACTGAGTTTCCAGGGTCATATCCTGCATCAATTTTTACCACTTTGCAGTCAAACGGTGCAATTACGTTACTATGCGTTGTTCTGCCGGTAAAATCTACCGGTTTTCTGCTTGGTGCACTTGCTTGATAATCATGCTTCACATTTGATACATTTAAATAGTCAGAAAAAAGAAACATAGCATACTGATAATCTGATGCAGTGACCTTCAGTGTCACACCTGACAGGCAGGAGACAAATACTAAAGCCACTAATAAAAATGATATTAATTTCCTCTGCATAACATACACTCCTTTAATTTTTATACAATATATTATATAACACCCATTAGTTGTTGTCAATAACTAATATTGGGTTTTTTCTTTCACAACTAAAAGTTGTTATCATATAAAGGGAGTGATATTATGATAGCAAACTTAAAAGAACTACGAATCAAAAAGGGCATCAGTCAGCAATTTTTAGCGGATGCAATCGGCGTGAGTCAACAATCAATTAACAAATATGAAAACCACAATGTTGAACCGGATATTCAAACCCTAATGGCATTAGCAAGCTTTTTTAATACGTCTGTTGACTATTTGATCGGCTTTACGCAGATTGATCATGTGATTGAGCCGGTTTTACCGTTCGAACTAAATGCAGAAGAAGCAGCATTAATTCATAACTGGCGCAAACTTACCGAAGATGAAAAAGATAGCATCATCCATGTAATGAAAAACTATAACAATCGATGACAGTCTATATGTCATTGCGGGAGTCCCAACGGGGTCGTGGCAATCTCGGGCTAACGATGCCGAACACAATTCGATATTCACAAGATCGCCACGTCGCTTCGCTCCTCGCGACGACAAATTTGGTAGCCTGTTCTTTTAGATTCTATACCCCAACTATTGACATGGAGCCCAACATATACAAAAAGGAACTGACTTTTTAGGTCAGTTCCTTTTATCTTTTATTAATTACACCAGCTCGATGATTGCCATCTCAGCTGCATCGCCGCGACGAACGCCGATGCGGATCACGCGAGTGTAGCCGCCGTTACGGTCAGCATACTTGGGAGCGATCTCCTTGAACAGCTTGTGAGCGACATCTTCCTTCGTGATGTAGGACAGAGCACGACGATAGTTTGCCAGATCGCCCTTCTTGCCGAGGGTGATCATCTTCTCAACTACCGGCTGCACTTCCTTTGCGCGGCAGAAGGTCGTTTCGAGCTTGCCGTGTTCGAGCAGGTCGGTGGTCAGCTGACGGAGCATTGCCTTACGCTGATCGCTCGTTCTGCCGAGCTTACGGGTTCCAAACATTCGTATTTCCTCCTTCTTAAAAGGTCAAACGGTTTCTCTTAATTGTTTCCGGACTCTTCCGTGGCGAGGGACAAACCCATCATTGCCAGCTTATTCTGAACTTCATCCAGGGACTTCTTGCCCATGTTACGAACCTTCATCATCTCTTCCGGCGTCTTGTTGATCAGATCACGGACAGTATTGATGTTCGCACGCTTCAAGCAGTTGAAGCTACGCACGGACAGGTCAAGCTCTTCAATGGTCAGCTTGAGAGCAGGCGGATCGATATCCTGATTCTTCTCACGGACGATCGACTGGCTTGCAACGGACTCAGACAGATTCGTAAACAGGCTCAAATGCTCGGTCAGAATCTTTGCTGCGATGGAAACAGCGTCCTTCGCAGTAGTGGTGGAGTCGGTCCAAACCTCAAGCGTCAGCTTGTCGAAATCGGTCATATTGCCAACACGGGTGTTCTCCACCGTATAGTTGACTTTATAAACCGGAGAATACAGGGAGTCGACGGGAATTACGCCGATCGGAGTCTGCGGAGTCTTATTGCGGTCTGCCGGAACATAGCCACGGCCGCGGCTCATCGTGATTTCCATATTGAGCGATGCATCCGGACCCAAGGAGCAGATATGCAGATCCTTGTTGATGATCTCCACGTCGTCATCGGTCTGAATGTCGCCGGCAGTCACTTCGCACTCACCGGTCTTGTCAATATAAACGGTCTTCACGCCGTCGCAGTTCATCTTGGAAATGATTCTCTTGACGTTCAGCACGATCTCGGTGACGTCTTCCTTGACGCCGGGGATCGTAGAAAACTCATGCTGGACACCTGCGATCTTAATAGAAGTCGCTGCGGTGCCGGGCAGAGAGGACAGGAGAATTCTTCTCAAAGAGTTGCCGAGGGTCGTTCCGTAGCCTCTCTCCAGAGGCTCTACATAGAACACGCCATGAGACGGATCTTCGGGAGAGTCAATACACTCAATACGCGGCTTGTCAATTTCTACCATACACAAATACCCTCCTTGTAAAATTGCAAAACACTTGCTTTGCGTTAAAAATCAGCTTACCAATAAGCGAGGGTGATGCCTTACTTGGAGTACAACTCGACGATGAGGTGTTCTGCGATCTCGAAGTCGATGTCTTCCTTGGTAGGCATAGCGATAACCTTACCCGTCAGGGTGTTCTTATCGCGGTCAAGCCACTTCGGAGCTGCGATGAATGCATCATCTTCCTTAAGCTTCTTAAAACGGTTATTAGAGCAGCTCTTCTCGCAAACAGCGATGACATCGCCGTTCTTAACGAGATAAGACGGGATGTTAACGCGCTTGCCGTTGACGGTGTAGTGACCGTGGTTGACAAGCTGGCGAGCCTCACGACGGGTGGCAGCGAAGCCGAGACGATAAACAACGTTATCCAAACGGCGCTCAATCAGGCTGAGCAGAACTTCGCCGGTGTTGCCCTCTGCGCGGGCTGCCTTTTCATAATACATACGGAACTGCTTCTCGAGAATGCCGTATACGAATTTGACCTTCTGCTTCTCGGTCAACTGCATTGCGTACTCGGACTTCTTTGCTCTTCTCTGACCGCCGGGATTCTTATTGGAAGTCTTGGAATAGCCCATGGCAGCAGGAGAAACGCCGAGGGTACGGCAACGCTTGAGAACAGGCTGAGTATTCTTTGCCATTACTTAGTTTCCTCCTTCGTGAATGAGACGCGGCGTCTCTTGGGAGGACGGCAGCCATTGTGAGGAATGGGGGTGACGTCCTTGATGGAGACGACTTCCAGTCCGGCAGACTGAAGTGCACGGATGGCAGCTTCACGGCCTTGGCCGGGACCCTTGACGTAGACTTCTACGGTCTTGAGGCCGCAGTTGTCGATGGCTGCCTTTGCAGCAGTCTCTGCGCACATCTGTGCAGCATACGGGGTGGACTTACGGGAGCCGCGGAAGCCGAGGCCGCCGGAGGAAGCCCAAGACAGGGCGTTGCCCTGCAGGTCGGTGACTGTGACCATAGTGTTATTGAAGGAAGAGCGGATATGAACGGCGCCCTTTTCAATATTCTTGCGCTCGCGACGGCGCTTGATTACCTTCTTAGCATTAGCCTTTGCCATTTACATATCCCTCCTTACTTCTTCTTATTAGCGATGGTCTTCTTCGGACCCTTACGGGTACGAGCGTTGGTCTTGGTGCGCTGGCCATGCACAGGCAGGCCACGGCGATG
>CAYVLD010000020.1:0-19424 GCA_964452205.1 uncultured Oscillospiraceae bacterium | reverse complement strand
AGGTGTGCTTCTCGTGCCGCAAGGCACACTTAGTTCGAAAAAAGAGTCTTTTGTCAGGTAGACAAAAGACTCTTTTTTCGTGGTGACCCGTACGGGACTCGAACCCATGTTACCGCCGTGAAAGGGCGGTGTCTTAACCACTTGACCAACGGGCCTGGTAGCGGCAATCTGACTCGAACAGATGACACTCCGGGTATGAACCGAATGCTCTACCAACTGAGCTATGCCGCCATTTCTTATGCCGCTCAAAACAGCATGCTGATTATATATGATGAAAGAGCGTTTGTCAAGTGCTTTTTTTGGTTTTTTGCAAAAAAATAAAAAAAGCGGCACATACCGTAAATAGGCTGTGCCGCAAGATGGTGTTTTATTCTTCTTTTTCGTTTTTTTCCGTGCAAAGAAGCTGGATGCCGTTGCCAAATGCTGCCAAAAGCAGCCCCAGGTGGATCAGCAGCTCGCCCAATTCGCCCTTATAGATCGCATCGGACAGGGTGATAGCGCAGAAGAGGATGGTACAAATGTGCCAAAACAGCGCCATGCGGCGCTTGCCCTTATCAAAACTGAAGCCTGCAACATGGAAAGTCGCGAGCATGGCCGAAATACCGGCGAGCAGGGCATAGCAGTAATCATGGATGGACGGGTCGGTGTTCCAGACTTGGAAGCGGACGATCAGCCGCACGACCAGATAAAGACTGACGCACATATAAAGCGGAGCGGACGGCTTCTTCTTCAAATAACACTGATAAGCAAAGAAGCATATGCAGATTGCAGCTACGATGCCGAGCGGCGGCAGAAACTTTGTCAAAATATCTGCAAGGCCGGGGACGGAAGCCACATAAATGCTGGAAGGCGTCTGACCGCTGAGCCAGAGCAGCAGGTTGCCGAGGAACAACAGACCGCCTGCGCCAAAGAGAAGCAGCGGGGGAACCGTGCTCGTAGAGAATTGCTGCCAAGAGGTGTGGCGTGGAAGCTTCCAAACGAGGCAGATTGCAGCAATGCCGACGGTAAAGCAAATAATAGGGAGCACTTTGTGAATAGTCGCATCTTCGACGAGAGAGCCGTCGGGCAGCAGCTCGTTGGCAAGCTGCAAATAGCGCAGGATCGCGCTGCAAATGGGAAGGAACACGATGGCAAACACACATGTCTTTTGCAAAGGGGTTTTTAAATTCATGGAAGATTCCTCCGATTCGGGGAAGCCTAAAAAGCTTCTATTATAGGCATTATAACACAAGGTGCTGAAAATTTACAGAGGGAATGCAAAAAAAATTGCTCCCGCAGCAATAAAAGGGGAAAAAGTTACAAAAAGTGCTTGCAATTTGGGCATAAGGGTGCTATAATAAGGACAATCTATAGTAAACTTTACTAAAGAGAGGGTTCTTCCCTCTCTTTTCTTCTTGAAATTTTGGAGGCATTATGAAAATTACCGATCAGGTTTGGCAGTTTTCCGAGCCGCTGGTTGCGCAGTGCGGCTGCAAATTGTGGGACGTTGAGTATGTGCGCGAGGGCGGCGAATGGTTTTTGCGCCTGTACATCGACAAGGACGGCGGCGTAAACATTGACGATTGCGAAGCGGTTTCGCGCGCGGTCGATCCGGTTCTTGACGAGAAGGATCCGATCCCCGAGAGCTATCGTTTTGAGGTCTGCTCGGCAGGGCTTGAGAGAGCCTTGAAGCGCCCGGGCGATTTTGAACAGTTTATGGATTCGCCTGTTTTGATCAAGCTCTATCGCCCGAAAAACGGCTGCAAGGAATTTGTAGGTATTTTGAAGGGCTACGACGACGGCAATGTGACCGCCGAAGTCGGAGCAACGCAGATGACATTTGAAAAAGCGGAGATCGCTTTGGTTCGTCTTCGCGTGGAATTTTAAGGATATATATTTATATAAGGAGAAATATCATGAACGCTAACGCTGAAATTTTTGCGGCTCTGCGCCAGTTCGAGAAGGAGCGCGGCATTCCTGCTTCTTACATGATCGAAAGAATCACGCAGGCCTTGCTTGCGGCTTATAAAAAAGACAAAGACGGCTACACCGACAATGTCTATGTTGAGCTGACCGAGAATAAAATGTGTATGTATGCACAGAAGGAAGTTGTGGATGAGGTCATCTCTCCTGCAACGGAGATCACCCTCGAGGCAGCCAGAAAGATCGAAAAGAAGGCACAGCTCGGTGATCTGGTCAACGTTGAGATCAAGACGCAGAACTTCGGCCGCATTGCCGCACAGACGGCAAAGCAGGTTATCATTCAGGGCATTCGCGAGGCCGAACGCGGAATGGTGTTTGAAAACTTCTCGTCTAAAGAGCATGAGATCTTGACCGGCTCCGTTCTTCGTATCGATAACTCCGGCGATATGACCATTCGCATCGGTCAGGGCAATGACAAGACCGACGCACTTTTGGCAGTCGGTGAGCAGGTCAAGGGTGAGAAGTTCGTTGAGGGCGACATGATCCGCGTGTATGTCGTAGAAGTTCGCCGCAGCAACCGCGGTCCGCAGGTGCTCGTTTCCAGAACCCATCCGGCGCTGGTCAAGCGTATGTTTGAGCTGGAGGTTCCCGAGATCGCCTCGGGTGAGGTCGAGATTCGCTCGATTGCCCGCGAACCCGGCTCTCGCACGAAGATCGCTGTCCATGCTGCGGAGGAGAACATCGATCCCGTCGGTGCCTGCGTCGGTGCCAAGGGCGGCCGTGTAGCGGCTGTCGTCGATGAGCTGCAGGGCGAGAAGATGGACATCGTCGTGTGGTCTGAGGATATTTGTACGTTTGTTGCATCGGCTCTTTCGCCGGCGGATGTGCTTTCCGTTACGCAGATCAGCGGCGCGAAGGCTTGCCGCGTGATCGTCCCGGACGATCAGCTCTCTCTTGCCATCGGCAAGGAGGGACAAAATGCCCGTCTTGCAGCGCGTTTGACCGGCTGCAAGATCGACATCAAGCCTGCTTCCCAAGCAGAGGAAGCTGCCGAATAATTCAGCATTTTGATTTAAAAGGAGGGAGTCGTCATGCAGAGAAAAATACCGATGCGTCAATGTCTCGGCTGTCGTGAGATGAAGCCGAAGCGTGAATTGATCCGTGTCGTTCGTTCCCCTGAGGGCAGTGTCAGCATTGACATGAAGGGGAAAGCGCCCGGGCGTGGAGCGTATATCTGTCCGAATGTGCAGTGCTTGAAGCGCGCAATCAAGGCAAAGGCGATTTCCCGTGCCTTTGAGATAGAAATTCCGCAGGAAATTTATGATCGCCTGACGGCAGAAATGGAGGCGCAGAGCTGATGGAACGAGATAGAAGCCTTGGCTTGCTGTCCATTTCGCGCAAGGGCGGAAACATCGTCCTCGGTGAGGAACAGGTCGGCGCGCAGGCGAGAGCAAGCCAGGCAAGATTGGTGCTTTTGGCATCGGATGCAGGCGGTCATACGGTTCGCAGAGCCAAGAGCTTTGTGGCAGGTACGGCGCAGCCGCTGATCACGCTGTCTTATACGAAGGACGAGCTGGGTGACGCGCTCGGAACAACGAGCTGTGCCATCGCGGCGATTACGGATGTGCGTTTGGCGCAGGCATTTGTGAAAACGCTCGGTGAGCCGGAGAAATATGCCGACTTGCTGCAGGAGTTGGATACTCGTGTCAAGAGGGTTGAGCAGCGGCGCGCGGAGGAAAAGGCGCATCGCAGAAACGTCCGATTTGGAAAGAAGTAATACGGAGGTGGCCATATGAGTTTAGTGAAGTATCGTGTCAAGGAGGTCGCAGCGGATTTCGGTATGCAGCCGAAGGAGATCGCTGAGATCTTGGAGAAATATTTTGAAAAGCCGAAGAGCAATACGCAGGTTCTGACAGAGGAACAGCTCAACGTGGTGTTTGAGTATATCACGCAGCACAACCAGATTGCATCGATCGCGCAGGTGTTTGCCGTTGCTCCGGCACCGAAGAAGGAAGAACCGAAGGAAGAAAAGCCCAAGGAAGAGCCCAAGAAGGAAGCAGCCGCTCCTGCACCGAAGCCTGAAAAGCCGAAGGAAGAGCCGAGAAAGCGTGAGCGCCGCGTGGTCGATACCAAGGCGGTCACGGTCAATGCGGATCGTTTTGATGACCGCGTGGATGCGCTGATTTCCGAGCGTGCGCAGAATTATTCCGGCGGCAAGCAGAAGATCGGCAATAAAAATAAGAATAAGGCAAAAGATAAGAAGGCTCTGGGCAACAAGCGCCGCAACGAGGAGCAGGATAAGATGCGCCGTCTGCAGCTTGAGATCATCAAGAAGACGCCGCTGACCGTTAAGATTCCCGATGAGATCACCGTCGGTGAGTTGGCCTCCCGTATGAAGAAGACGGCGACAGAGCTGATTAAGGTTCTGATCAAAAACGGCGTTATGGCCGCTATCAACCAGACCATCGATTTTGACACGGCGGAATTTGTCGCAACGGAGCTTGGCTGCAGAGTCGAGCGCGAGATCGTTGTTACGATCGAAGAGCGCCTGATCGATGACCATGTCGATACAGCGGACGAGCTGATCGGCAGAAGTCCGGTCGTTGTCGTTATGGGTCACGTTGACCACGGCAAGACCAGCCTGCTCGATGCCATCCGTAAGACCAATGTTGCCTCCGGCGAGGCCGGCGGCATCACCCAGCACATCGGTGCTTACACCGTGCAGATCAACGGCAGCCCCATGACCTTCTTAGATACGCCGGGTCATGCAGCGTTCACCTCAATGCGCGCCCGCGGTGCAATGTGCACCGATATTGCGATTCTGGTCGTTGCAGCCGATGACGGCATCATGCCGCAGACGGTTGAGGCCATCAACCACGCCAAGGCTGCCGATATTCCGATCATTGTTGCGGTCAACAAGATGGATAAGCACGGCGCAAGCCCCGATCGCATCATGCAGCAGTTGACCGAGTATGAGCTCGTTCCCGAAGAATGGGGCGGCGATACCATTATCTGCCCGATCTCTGCCAAGACCGGTATGGGCATTGACAACCTGCTTGAAATGGTCATTCTGACTGCCGAAATGCAGGAGCTGAAGGCAAATCCGAACCGCGCCGCCAAGGGCACGGTCATCGAGGCTCGTCTGGATAAGACACGCGGCCCGATTGCAACATTGCTTGTGCAGAACGGTACGCTTCATAAGGGCGACCTCATCATCGCCGGCACGGCTGTCGGTCATGTGCGTGTGATGATGGACGATAAGGGACGTTCGATTCAGGATGCAGGCCCGTCGATCCCTGTTGAGATCACAGGTCTTGCGGAAACGCCTGCTCCCGGCGATGAGTTCAACGCCGTTGCAGATGAGCGTATGGCTCGTCAGCTCGTTGAGCAGCGCAAGCAGGCCGAGAAGGATGCTGCAGCCGCGCTGTCAAGCAAGGTTACGCTCGATAACATCTTTGCCAAGATGCAAGAGGGCGAAATGAAGGAGCTCAAGCTCATTGTCAAGGCAGACGTTCAGGGCTCTGCCGAGGCTGTCAAGGCAAGCCTTGAGAAGCTTGCAAACGAAGAAGTCCGTGTGCGCGTCATCCACGCAGCCGTCGGCGCGATCAACGAGTCCGACATTCTCTTGGCCTCTACGTCCAATGCCATCGTTATCGGCTTCAATGTCCGTCCCGACCAAGCGGCGGCCGCTTCCGCAGCCAGAGCGAACATCGACATGCGTATGTACCGCGTGATTTATGACGCCATTGAGGAAATTGAGGCTGCAATGAAGGGCATGCTTGCGCCGAAGTTCCGTGAGGCCATTATCGGCCATGCCGAGGTTCGTCAGACCTATAAGGTTTCTGCCATCGGCACGATCGCCGGCTGCTATGTCAAGTACGGCAAGATCACCCGTGATGCACAGGTGCGCGTGCTGCGTGACAATATCGTTATCTACGAGGGCAACATCGGCTCTCTGCAGAGATTTAAGGACTCGGTGAAGGAGGTTGCCACCAACTACGAATGTGGTATGTCGATTGAGAAGTTCAACGACATCAAGGAAGGCGACGTCTTCGAGTGCTTCATCATGGAAGAAATTCCGAGATAAGAGTTCAAAACGGGAGCGGCTTTGCCCCTCCCGTTTTTTCTAAAAGGAGGAAATTACTATGGCATCAAACCGTTTGGGCCGCATCAATGAGGAGATCCAGCGTGAGCTGGCCGATCTGCTGCGTGAGATGAAGGATCCCAGATTGCACAAAACGCTGCTTTCCATCACTCGCGTGGAGACCACGCCCGACCTGCGTTATGCAAAGGTCTATGTGTCGCTTTTGGACAAGCAGTATACCAAGGAGGCACTTGCCGGCTTAAAGTCTTCGGCAGGCTACCTGCGCCGTGAATTGGGCAGAGCGCTGCAGCTTCGCTATACGCCGGAGCTTCAGTGGCAGGCGGATGACTCCATCACTCATGGCGCGCACATTCTTGAGCTGCTGTCGAAGCTGGATATTCCGGAGGATGATGATGAAGGAACTGACGCTCAATGAGATCGCTTCTTATTTAAAGGAGCATGACAACTATATTATTTTAACCCATCGCCGTCCCGACGGGGATACTGTCGGCTGTGCGGCGGCATTGTGCGGCGGTCTGCGCGAGAGCGGTAAAAAGGCGTGGATTTTGGAAAATTCGCAGTTTACGCCGAAGTTTCGTCCGTATCTGGACGGCTTGACCGCCGAAAAACCGACTGAAAATGCAATTTTTATCGCCGTTGATGTTGCGGCGGAGGGAATGCTTTCCTATGATGCGTTAGATTATGTAAACCAAATTGATCTGCGCATTGATCACCACGGTCGGAATCTGACCTTCGGTGCGCAGGGCTATGTGGATCCCGAGGCGGCCGCCTGCGGCGAGATCGTTTTGGATCTGCTCAAGTGCATGCAGGTGCAGGTCGATCGGCGCATTGCCGAGGCTCTTTATGTCGCAATCTCTACAGACACCGGTTGCTTCCGCTACAGTAATGTGACCGCCGATACGCTTCGTGCGGCGGCTTACTGCAAGGATTGCGGCGCAGATACCTTTGCGATCAATCAGGTGATGTTTATGACCAAACGCCTTGCGCGGCTCAAGCTTGATGCGTATCTTGCCGAGACAACGCAGTTTTACGCGGAAGGCGCGGTCGCTGTCAGTTTGCTGCCGAACGAGATTCGCAGCAATCTCGGCATCACGGAGGATGATATTGACGATATTTCCGGTTTTGCCCGTGAGATCGAGGGTGTGCAGATCGCAGCGATGATCCGTCAGGAAGGGGAGTGTGCCAAGCTTTCGGTGCGCACCTCACCGAGCTATGATGCAAGCGCGATTTGCGCGCGCTTAGGCGGCGGCGGTCATAAAGCGGCAGCCGGCGCAAGCGTGGAAGGAACGCTGCAACAGGCGAAGGAAGCCGTCTTATCGGCCATTGCCGAAATAGGAGTGAGGCTCTGATGGCAAACGGAATTTTGATTGTCAACAAGCCTGAAGGCTGGACTTCGCAGGATGTGGTAAGCAAGCTGAGAGGTGTATTTCACGAGAAACGTGTGGGACACGGCGGTACGCTCGATCCGATGGCAACGGGAGTTTTGCCTGTGTTCTTCGGGCGTGCGACAAGAGCGGTCGAGTTTTTTGAGCATGCGGATAAAAAATATGTCGCAACCCTGCGTTTCGGACAGATCACAGATACGCAGGATATAACGGGAAATGTGTTGGAAAGCAGGGAAGTTCTCGTTTCGGAGGCGGATATTCAGCGAGTTTTGCCGAAATTTGTCGGAAAAATCGAACAAATTCCCCCAATGTATTCCGCAATCAAAATCGGCGGAAAAAAGCTCTATGAGTTGGCACGCGCCGGCAAGGAGATCGAGCGTAAGCCGCGTCAAATCGAGATTTTTTCGCTGAAGATGGTGCATTTGGACGGTTGTGATTGGCGTTTAACGGTGCATTGCTCCAAGGGAACCTATGTGCGCACGCTCTGCCACGACATCGGCTTGGCGCTGGGCTGCGGCGGCTGTATGGCGAGCTTAGAGCGTGTTGCCGCCGGTGTTTATACGCTGCAAGAAAGCGTAACGTTGGAAGAGATCATTGCAGACGATGCGCGCGAAGCCCGATTGAAGCCGGTCGACAGCCTGTTTGCCAAGTATCCTGCCTTGACGCTGACTGCGGCGCAGGAGAAATGCGTGCGCAACGGCGCTGCTTTTACCTTGCGGGGAAGAAACGAGGGGTTGTGTCGTGTTTACGGAAAAAACGGAGAGTTTTTAGCACTTTGCAAGCTGGAAAATGAGATTTTATCAACGATAAAGAGTTTTTTCTCGGTGTAAGGGGTTTTTATGAAGCAACGAATCATTGCGCTTGGTTTTTTTGACGGTGTGCATATCGGGCACGCTGCCTTGCTGAAAAAGGCAAGGCAGATTGCTGATGATCTGCATATGTCCGCTTGTGCGCTGACTTTCGATACGCATCCAGACGAGCTGGTTAGAGGGATTACGCAGCCGCTTTTGAATACGCTTACAGAGCGCAAATGGCTGATGCAGTCGATGTTCGGCATAGACGAGATGCTGATATTGCACTTTGATCGAGAGCGTATGTGCCAGCCATGGCAGGAATTTGTCATAAAAACCTTGGTCGAAGAATACCGTGCGGCTTTCGTGGTTTGCGGTCGGGACTTTCGTTTCGGCGCAAGAGGCGAGGGTAATGCCGAACGACTTGCGCAGATGTGCGAGGAATTGGGTGTTGGCTTTGCCTGTGTCGATGAGGTCTGTTTCGAGGGAGAAACCGTCTCTTCGACCCGCATCCGTGCGATGTTGGAAAACGGCGATACGCAAAGAGCGGTAGCATGCTTGGGACATCCGCATATTTTTATCGGAAAGGTGATCGAAGGTCGAAAAATCGGTCGAACGGTTGGAATACCAACGGCTAATTTGGCATACTCTCAAGGGATATTGATTCCCAAATACGGCGTGTATGCAGCGAAGGTCAGCTTCGATGGCAATGAGCACCTTGCTGTTGTCAATATCGGCATGCGGCCTACGGTTGAGGGACATCATGTGACACTCGAGCCGTGGATCTTGGATTTCGATGCAGACCTATATGGCAAGGAGCTGCGGCTGGAGCTGTATGCGTTTTTGCGTGAGGAACGGAAGTTTGACTCGCTCTCGGAGCTGAGAACGGAGATTTTGCGAAATGCGGATCAGACAAGAGCAATTTTTGCAAATATGTAAAGGACAGACATTTTGCCTGTCCTTTTTCCGTATACGGTTCGTGCCGACCATCGCCCTATGCGGCACACTTGACACGATATGGAGGTTACAAATTCAAATTGGCCGTTTGAATTTCACTTCGTACGCAATGAAAGCAACTTCTCACCGTGTCCGAGGATAGTTTGTGCATTGGAAGCAGAGTTATGCGGAATAAAAAAATTTTTTTGTGTCAAACTATGCCTATACAATCACCGATGAATATGAAAAGTTGAAAGGTTTAGAATAAGACCGATTTATAGCTGCGATGGGGAGTCCGTGCTTGTCATTCTGAGCGCAGGCGAAGAATCTTAGCGAGACAATGAATTCGGTGCCAACAAGATTCTTCACTTCGTTCGCAATGACAGGAACTCCGATCTATCGTGCTGTTGTAAAATCGACCTATGCGCTGTAACGCCCCTACAGAGTTGATCGGTAAACAGACCGACAAATCGGAATTTAAACAGCATCAAACATCGGTGAATCGTATCAGGAGGGATAAATATGCAAATGAGCAATGCCGAATATGGTCGCTACGTCGATTCGATTGCACCAAAATCCAAGTGCTTCAAAAACTGCTTCAATGCTTTTTGGATCGGCGGCACGATCTGCCTTCTGGGACAGGGGCTTATGACACTGTTCGAGTCGATGAACATGGAAAAGACAATGGCATCAAGCTTTGTCAGCATCAGTCTTGTGCTGTTATCGGCAATTTTGACGGGGCTTTCCGTCTATGACGATATTGCCAAGATTGCGGGCGCGGGAACGTTGGTTCCGATCACGGGCTTCGCCAACTCCGTCGTAGCTCCGGCGGTCGAGTTCCAGACGGAAGGCGTGATTTTGGGAACCTGCGCAAAAATGTTCACCATTTCAGGACCGGTTATCGTCTATGGCACTGTGGCTTCGGTTATTTATGGTTTGATTTATTGGATAACGCGAATGCTGTGAAAAAAGGCTTGCCGTGGGATAGCTTCCAATAAGACGGTATGAGAACATTACTGACATAGGGTAGCTTCCGTACAGGAGTGCGACAAGAAAAAGGCGATACTTGGTTTTTACAACCAGGGATCGCCTCTTTCTGTCTTTAACAGAATGTTTGAATCTACTATTGGAGGTACATTGATGCAGGAACTGAACTATATTTGTTGTGGCGATTACTATCTGCCCGATATACGCTTACCAGAGGAAAATAGACCTATTGGTTGATGGGGACGGATGCACAGAGATTATATCAAGGAGCATAATCCTATCCAATTCAATGATCTTTGTCTCAGCGGTGAACTGTGGACGTATCTGGTCGATTTGGACGAGCAAGAATTTATCATTGAGTAAATGAAAGTCGCTGAGGGCGTGACAGAGGGCATGAAACAGCACGATCAGATGGCGTGGGGTGGAACTATGAACAACATCCGCAATCGTGCAGAGGAAATTGTTCTGCGTGAGATGATCTACGGGGAGAATGCGGTATGAGACTACTGGAAGAATTTTGGTATGGCAACATTGAGCCAACAGAGTACGGTACTTCATCTTCCAAGGAGTACAAGAAATTACTGGAGCTGATTTGTAGAAACGAAGAAAAACTCAAAGCCACCATGACAGACGAGCAGAAAAAGTTGTTCGATAAATACGCCGACTGCGTGCGAGAATATCAAACCATCACGGATTGCTTGATATTTCAAAACAGCTTTAAGCTGTATGCAAGAATGATGGTAGAGATCATGGAAGAATAATCGAATATATCAAGATTGGGAATTGTGTTCAAATTGGGCACAAGTCCCCTTTTTGACTTCGACACAGGTTGTGTCGAAGTTGTTTTTGCGACTTCTGTCCAACTTGGACAGAAGTTGTATTTTGAGGATTTCAAAGATTCTTCCCAAGGTGGGCAGAATTATTTCAGACGCAGGAATTTGCTCAAATCTATTGAGTTATTCACGATTTCGTGATATAATAGTTGCTAATGTTAGGAGGGGATTACTATGGCTGTAACCTACAAAAAGTTATTTCACTTACTGATCGACAAGGGTATGACTAATGCTGAGCTGATGGAGAAAGCCGGCTTTAGTGCCAATATCATTACTCGCATCAAGCGTGACAATTATATTTCTCTCGATACCATTGAGAAAATTTGCAGAACGCTCCAATGCGGAGTCGATGATATTTTGGAATTTAATCAGCAAGAACAATAAGAAAGGTAATAATTATGAGCACAAATAGTGACGGACAAATGGTTCTTACATTTGACGAAGAAATGACAACCGTAGGAACGATAGTACATACATATCCAGAGGTGACCTTTGATTTCAATGAATTGTTTTCTACTCCAATAAACGAGGAATATATGTGTAGTCATAATTCTATGGCTATTCTTGGTGAAAGTCTTTCGGTTTTGAAAAAAATGAAAGATAAATCTGTTCAACTTATCTTTGCAGATGCACCTTACAACATCGGGAAAGATTTTGGTAACAACAGTGATAAATGGAAAAGTGTGCATGATTACATAGACTGGTGCAAAACATGGATTGCTGAGTGTATGCGAGTTTTGTCTGATACAGGAACAATGTATTTCATGACAGCGACACAGCATATGCCTTATCTCGATATGTTTGTTTCCGAAAATTTTAATGTGCTATGCAGAATTATTTGGGCTTATGATAGCTCCGGAGTTCAATCTAAGAAAATGTACGGTTCTCTTTATGAACCAATTTTAATGATTAACAAAAACAAAAAGGCTGCTTATACATTTAATCATGAGGATATTCTTGTCGAAGCAAAGACGGGAGCAAAACGAAAACTGATTGATTACAGAAAAAATCCACCTCAGCCTTATAGCACTGAAAAAGTACCGGGAAATGTTTGGGACTTTAGCCGTGTTAGATTTAAGATGGAAGAATATGAAAATCATCCTACGCAAAAGCCAGAAGCATTGCTTGAGAGAATTATTAAGGCATCGTCCAACCCCGGAGATGTTGTGCTTGACCCATTTTCTGGTTCTTTTACAACATCCGCTATGGCAGTTCGTTTAGGCAGAGTTGGAGTCGGCATTGACTTGAACGAAGAGTATTATGAGATGGGCTTAAGGCGTACTGGAATTACGAATGTAAGAAACGGAAAAAGCCTTGGAAAAGTAAAAGAACGCAAAACTAATGCAAAATCAAAATATGTTAGAGGTGAATAACATGAAAATTACGGAGACCTTCGTAGCAGATATTTTGAAAAAGGAATATCCAAAGGATTTTCAGAAAGTATATGATGCAAGTCCGATGCTCCAATACTTGGACAAGAAAATGAAAGCTGTTCACGGAAATAGCAAAACAAGAAGAAGTCTGGCAAATATTTATGCCATTTATTCTATTCTGTACTTTTACCAAGATGATTTTTATGAAAAGAAAGAAGCATATCGTCGGTTTGAGGGATATGACTATATGAGACTGTTTTACTATTATCGCAGTCTTTATGGTGGAAGTAAGTTGCAGAATCACGCATTAAACTCTCGTGTAAACGGGGAATTTCACAATAAAATCAAAGATGTTGTTAATGATTTGATTATCATTAACAATGGCAAGTACTTAATTCATATCGACTACATTTATGTTGAAGGTCACGATATTAGCAAGGTGTCTTGCAAAATCATTGAGCGGTATGTTGAACTGCTCATGGCAAAAGACCATGCCCTTATCAACATTTTGGAAGAACTTAAAGATTTGGATGACTATTCTGAAAAGAAAGCAAAAATCAATGCTCTGCTGACGGAAGATGCAGAAGCTCGTATCTTTGAAATAATTAGCTACGCAATCTTGAAGAACCACTACAAGAATGTGACGGTATTCTTTGGTTATACCAAGGATACGATTGATGAAGTTGCGTTGGAATTATTCAAAACAGGTAGAACTAATGCTAATGACGGCGGTATTGACTTTGTAATGAGACCTGTCGGAAGATTCTTCCAAGTTACAGAGGTCAACAACTACGACAAGTATCTTTTGGACATAGATAAAGTCATGCATTTCCCAATCAGTTTCGTTATTAAAACAAAGCAGAGTAAGAAGAATGTTTTAGCTGATTTAGAGCGATATATTGCACAGCGTTCCAGCGGAATGACCGTGTTGGAAGAAAGATATAGAAAGGCGATTGAAGAAATTATTACCATTAACGAGCTTCAAGCGTGGACTGTGGAGTTGAACAATGATGATATTGATGGAATCATCAGAGATGTTGATATTTATTACAAACTCGAAATGAACATGGATGCCGAAGATGAAGAATAATAACACAATGAGTGAAAAGGCACAATCGTCCAAACAAAATTCCGCCGAAAATAAAGATACTCTATTGGCTCAATGGCAGACCTGTGTGGAAATGGCTAACGCTATAAGTGAACGGCGAGACACAATGAACAATCTTTTTGTTACACTGAATCTTGCAATCATTGCAGCTATATCTTTTATGTGGGACACCAAAACTATCGTTCTGCTTATTGCTGGCATTATCGTTTGCGTTGTTTGGATTTTATTTATCCGAAATTTCAGGGAGCTTAACAGGGCTAAATTTGAGGTTATCAATAAGATAGAATCTAATTTGCCTGTTCAAGCATTTGATGCTGAATGGAAATTTCTTAAGAAAAGAAAAAAGTATATTGAGGGCACAAAACTTGAAAAGGTTATGCCGATAGCTTTTGGTATACTCTATATTGGAATTTTCATTTTCATTGTGATAACAACGATTCAAGGAGGAAAAACATGACCTATAATCTGTTTATTAGTCACTCGTGGACATATTCAGATGCTTATGATAAGTTAGTAAATCTGCTGAATAGTTCTTCCTATTTTACATATAAGAACTATTCTGTTCCAAAAAACGACCCCATTCATAATGCTCCATACGATTATCAGCTCAAGGCAGCAATCAGAAATCAAATGCAGCACGCAAGTTGTGTCCTTATCATGGCTGGCGTTTATTCGACATACAGCAAGTGGATTAACATCGAGATTCAGTTGGCGAAGGAAATGGGGAAAAAGATTATTGCTATTGAGCCTTGGGGATCTCAGCATACATCTTTACCTGTAAAACAAGCTGCTGATAAAGTTGTAGGTTGGAATACAAGTTCTATCGTTAGTGCAATCAGAGGGTGGTAAGCAAGGGACAACAGCAAAAAGTGCTTCCGCCCCCTTCGGACAAAATTAACATTTGCAACATTGACATGAAAAGTCAGTTCTTGTATAATAATGCCGTGGAAAATATATGTTCACGCACCGGACAAGTCCAGCGGACACCTAATACAGAATGTAGACATCAGCTACAACCACATCGGCATACTCCCCGCCAATTTACTCTATGACATTATGAACGGAAAGGTGCAATGACCTAAATCATGCCGCCTCCCGAAAACAATATACTGTTTTATTGGATTGCCCTCTGGGGCAAGCCTTTTCGAGAGTTAGACACAAGGGAAGTGACCTCCGTATTTTTCAAACAAGGAATGTATGTATTGAATTTCCTCCTGCGTGACGGAAAAGTAACGAAGACTTTCGCAATCTTGTATATTCTTGCAGGTATCGCATGCGATGGCATAAGCATGGCCGTCGACTCTGAGCGAGATGTTTTCGTCAAAACCGCAGGACGGAGTGCCGGAGAAAATGGGATCATAGATTTTTCCGTCAAGAATATCGATGATTCGTTCACCTTCGTCGTCGGACAATACAACATTTATGTTTTTATCTGCATAGATGAAGCGCAATTCGACCGTTTCGCCGTCAGGTACGCTTGTCGTTGAGCATGCACAGCAGGTGAAGAGAATAAATACATAATAAGTGCTTCATATTTTTAAATCTCCTCTGAACAATTTTGGATTTTGCTGCTATCCTGCGTTGATCGCGATGTCGCCGGAGGCACTTTCCAATTCATACTTGTTTGTGCTGTCGCCGCAGACAAACTTTTCGCTCTGATAGTTGCCGGCAAAGCCGTTGATTTTCACATCGCCCGAGGCGGTTTCATACTCGCAGGTGAACTGAGAATCAGCAGGCAGAGTGAGCTTAATGTTGCCGCTTGCGGTGTCGATTTCCAATTTTTCCGGGGTAATATCAGTTGTGAGGGTCAGATCGCCGCTTGCGGAGCTGTGCGTGAGCTTGCCGATACTGCCCTCAATTTTTGTGTTTCCGGAGGCGGCCTCCGTTTCGATAGAGTCGATCAAGCAATTTTTAAATGTAAAGTTGCCGCTTGCGCTTTCCGACTCTACCGCGTTGAAGGTGCAATCCTCTGCAGTCAGATTACCGCTGGCGGATTCGATTTCCAAGCGGTCGATTGTCAAACCCTGAAGGGTCGTGTCGGCGGCGGACAGCTCAAGCGCGGCACTTGTCAAAGCGATCTCCTGCGGGATTCGGATCTCCAGCTTCTTGCTGATAGGAGAGCTGATGTTGATTCCGCTTGCTTGGTAATGGACGCTCAAAACGCCGTTTTGCAGACGATAGCGCATTTTCTGATTGGTGTTGCTGACGTCGGTTTCCTTTAATTCGATTTCATCGCCGTCATAAGTGACGATACTTATACTGCCGGACTGCCAATCGATCTCCAAACGGTTCAACTCGCCGCTGACGCTTCCGCTTCCGATGCTGTAGCTCTCGGGATCGTCGTAATACTCTATGGAAGTAACAGCACAGGCTGCACAGGAAAAGGCCACGATCAAGATCGTGAGAACTGCACAAAGCAGTACGCCCTTTTTTCTGCGCGGACGTTTTGCGGTTTGTTCCATTGCAAGTTCAATGTTGCCGACAGCATTGACAGCGACGGTGTAAGCCTCCTGCTCACTCTTGCCGGCGGCGATTTCTTCTTCAAAACGCTCCGGCGTATTTTGAAGAACCTCGTCATGAAGCTCCTGCGCAGCAGGATCCTTCCGTCTGCTCCGAAATAAATGATTTACATACATTTCCGGTTTTTTGCGCATAATACATCCTCCTTATTCAATCAGTTGATCCAGAATGTTCTTGGTAAGCTGCCAATCGGCGCGCTGTTTAAAATACTCCTTACGTCCCAAATCGGTGATCGCATAATAGCGGCGTCTTGCGCCGGCATTCTCCGAGCCCCAGTAGGAACGGATGAGCGAGCTTGCTTCCAGTCGGCGGAAGGCGGTATATAAAGTCGCTTCCTTCAATTCGAAATTTCCGTTGCTGAGAAGACGGACGGTTTTGTTGATCTCGTAGCCGTAGCTGTCCTTTTCTAAAAGCTGTGCGAGGATGATCGTTTCGGTGTGACCGCGGAAGAGATCGGCGGCAATTGACACAAAATCACCTCCGGATGATGAAATTTACTACATTATACCAGAAGATACATCGCCTGTCAAGGTATATCAGGTGTGATAAGTATGTGCAGTATTCGGTGTTATACAATGAATATTCATATAGGCGAACGTCATAAAAAATGTGAGAAATGATAAAAAGCGTACAGCCGCAGAATGAAATTGTGCCTATAATTGAAATAAAGAAAGAGGATAAAATCAATAATAAAGCAAGGACAAATGACATACTGGCAAATTGCACAAAAAACACTCAAAAATATTGTGAATTATTACAATGTCAAAATGACACTTTACGGGCATAAGACTGTATATTTTTACTTGTTTTTAGAAATTAGTTGTGGTAGAATAATTGTGGCAATAAACAAAGTAATAAAATTGGAGTTGAAGACATGAAAAAGTTAACGAAACGCTTGCTTTCCCTTCTCCTTGTCGTTTTGATGGTCGTGGGCATTTTCTCTGCCCTGACTGCCACCACCAGCGCTGCGAGCTATACCTATAACTCCGGCAAGCGCGGAACGACCTGCACGTCCCTTTCCTCTAAGGCGCTGTCCTATTGGACCGGCTCCTACGCCTATTCCACACTGAAGAGCAAGACCGCAAGCTCCCTGCGTACCACTCTGCGTACCAAGGTCAGCAGCGGCAGCACGGTAGGTTATAGCGGTCTGCGTACCTACATGAAGTATTCTGATGCTTATCAGGGCAGCACCTCCAAGCTGATGCTGTTCTACTCCAGCGGCACGACCACCAGCACTTGGGACTCCGGCAAGACCTGGAACCGTGAGCATATGTGGCCGCAGTCTCTGGGCGGCAACGCCGTTGAGGGCGACCTGCACGCAATGCGTCCGGTTGACCCCACTGCAAACTCCTCTCGTAACAACAATAAGTATGGTGAGGTAGCCAGCGGCTACACCACCTTCAAGACTTCCTCTGCGAATGGCAGCCTGGTTTGCGGCTATTACAAGGATGAGATCTTTGAGCCGTTAGACAACGTTAAGGGCGACTGCGCTCGTGTTGTTCTGTACGACTACATGATGACTTCCTCCATGAGCTCCGTCACGACTGTCTTCTCCAGCGCCTCTACTCTTCTGAGCTGGTGCAAGAGCGACCCCGTTGACACCTATGAGATGAGCCGTAACGACGCCGTTCAGTCCATCCAGAGCAACCGTAACCCCTTCATCGACTATCCCGAGCTCGGCTGGGTCATGCTCGGCTACTCCATCCCCTCCGGTATGACTACTCCGTCCGGCGGCACAAGCAGCAGCTCCAGCTCTTCTTCCAGCTCTGACTCCGGTTCTTCCTCCAGCTCCGGCAGCTCCAGCTCTACTACGACTTCCGGCACCGGCGGCACCTATGTCAAGGTTACCTCCACCTCCGGTCTCGTCAGCGGCGGTACCTATCTGATCGTTAGCGGCAGCAAGGTATTCAACGGCAGCCTGTCCACTCTGGATGCTGCAAGCAACTATGTTACTGCAAACACTTCCGGCAGCAACATCATTGCAAACAGCAAGTATGCGTTCACTCTGACCAAGTCCGGTTCTTACTACACCATTAAGTCTGCATCCGGCAAGTATATCGGCCGCAGCAGTAATGCTAACGGCATGAACACCAGCAGCTCTTCTTCCTATAACAATACCATTACCTTCAATTCGAACGGTACTGTAAACATCGTGGGCACCGGCGGTGCTTACCTCCGCTATAATTCTACCAGCGGTCAGGCTCGCTTCCGCTACTATAAGTCCAGCAGCTATTCCAGCTATGATGCAATTTACCTGTACTACCTGAGTGGCAGCGGCTCTTCCAGCTCGGGCTCCGGTTCCAGCTCCAGCAGTTCCTCCAGCAGCTCCAGCACCACCTTCACCAAGATCACAAGCACTTCCTCCATCGGAAGCGGCAAGTATATCCTCATGGTTAAGGCAGGCGGTTCCTATTCGGGAAGCTACTCCTACTATATCTTGACCCGTCAGGCAACGAACTCTTCTTATGTCCTTGCTACCGGCAAGAGTTATTCCAGCGTACCTTCCTCTATAACCTGTGATCCGTCCAGCACTCTGGTTTGGACCGGCAGCGGTTCCTCCAGCGCTTGGAAGCTCACCGATGGCGGCAGTAATGTCCTGCGTGCAAGCAGCAATGCTTTGTATTACGGCAGCGGTACTGCAACAAGCTGGAAGGCCACCTACAGCTCCGGTTACTTCAAGCTGTCCTACAGCTCTCGCTATCTGGGTCTGCGCGATGATCTGTCCGGCACCGGCACCAATGGTTGCCCGCGCTTCCGTTGCAACAACACTGCAAGCACTACTTCCTATCAGTTCTACATCTACAAGCAGGGCTAATAGAGAATAATATTACTCCCGAGGGCAATCGCCCTCGGGAGTTCGTTTATTGTTGAGGCATGCTAAAAAATACACCCATCAAAATGAGGCTTCCTCATTTTGATGGGTGTCTGTTATCAGATTAATCTGCAACGTAGGGCAGCAGAGCAATCATGCGAGCGCGCTTGATTGCAATGGTCAGCTGACGCTGATGAGCTGCACAAGTACCGGTAGTACGGCGGGGCAGGATCTTGCCGCGCTCGGAAGTGTAGCGACGGAGCTTGCCTGCGTCCTTGAAGTCAATGCTCGTAACCTTATCTACGCAGAAGTTACATACCTTCTTGCGCTTGCGCGGACGAGCGACCTTCTCGTTAGCCATGAACGAAATCCTCCTTTTTACATACTCAAGCGGAAAAGTTACTTAGAACGGAAGCTGGCTGTCTTCATCCTCGATCATAGCAAAATCGGAGGAAGGAGCCGGAGCGGCAGGAGCGGCATAACCGTAGTTATTGACCGGAGCAGCATTGCCGTAGCTCGGGGCATAACCGCCGGTGGACTCGCTGCCTTCGCGCTTGGAGTCACCGAAATACACATTGTCGGCAATGACCTCTGCGCTGCGACGCTTGTTACCGTCCTTGTCGTTCCAGTTGCGAATCTGGAGACGACCGGAAACCACTGCCATGCGACCCT
>CAYVLD010000019.1:0-19719 GCA_964452205.1 uncultured Oscillospiraceae bacterium | reverse complement strand
GGTTCTCGGTGTTGTAGCTGAGGCGAATCTGAGCGGCTGCGCCGTAGTTCAGCATGTCAACACACCTGGTCTTGAGCTCTGCGGAAGCGCTCGCATCCTCGAGCTTACCCATCAGGTAGGACTTGATGGAAGCGGTCTTTGTGCTACTGTAATATTCGAATTGTTCAGCGGATAGGAAGTATCGTATGCACACTTAATATCGGTGACGGACAAGCTGCCTTCGCTGCTGTCGTTATAGATGGTGATATAGACGCTGCTCACATCAGAAGCTGTTGTCCATTTTGACGGCAGGATGTTTGCAGAATAATACTGCTGCGTGCCGCTGTTGATGGCGCGGCTGATGGTAATATCCGAAGCAGTAGGCACTGCATCGGGCTTCGCCGTTGCCACTCGTACGGACAAGTTGGCATCGTCGCCTGTGACAGACTTCGCACCGATGTCTACACTTGCCGGGATCATTCCTGTGACCGAAAGCTCAAACGCAATCGTCTTACCCGGAGCGAGATAAACCTCATTGTTCGGGCCAACTTGGGTATAGTTTTCAATCGTTGCGTTCTTTCCTGTGTTGTCCAGATAAACCGCACCCGTCATACTGCCGCCTGCATTATAGTTACCTGCGGTAATGAGCATATTGCGCAACTCGGTATAGACCGGATCGGCTTCGCCATGCTCCTGATAGATTTCGTATGCCGTTTTGGACTCGGTCGATGAAGCTCTTGCATCGATGGGATTATAAATGCGAATCGCATCGAAACAGAATTGTCCTCCGCGGTCTAACGCACCACCGAACCGGTCGTCCATGCCGTCATTTCCGTAATCGTACGGAGCTCCGACAAATACTTTCACTGTATAGGTTCCGTACGTCAAGTCTTCGATCGACAGAACGGGGATCTGATAAAGCTCAAGTGCGTTTTCGCTCTTGTTCAGAACCTGCGCAACCTTTACGAACTTGCCCTTTTCATCATAGATCACAACACGAAGCAAGCCTTCATCTGCACCGGTACGGCTAATCAGGTCGAAGCCTGTGCCGGTGAATTTGAAGCTAAGCTCGCTGTACGCTTCTGTGCCGGCATAATTGATGGTCTTATCCTCGTACATCTTCGGAATGCCCTTGCCTTCCACCACGAGCGCAGAGCCATCGGAAAGCTTACTGTCATTGCTGTAGGAGGAATCATAGCCATAGGTCAGCAAATTGTTCGTTGGCAGATGCTCCTCCAATCCAATGTAAAGGTAATCAATGGTCACCTTACCCACTGCTGTGGACAAGCTGACGACGTCGTTAATTTGGATACGCGCATTCGTAAGAGAAGTATACGCTAAGCATACTTGCTGACTTTCATAATGTTTCTGTGGATTATTTGCTCAACCGAACAGACAAACCGCAGATGGTGAAATAAGATCTTCCAAACATAAAAATACTCACTCGTGCATGATAATCAAGCATGAGTGAGTTTTTCTTATTCTCTTCCGTAAACAAACGCGCTGACCAGCGCCGTGAGCGGAACGGCCAAGATAACACCGATCGCACTTGCAACCGAGCTGACCACCTCCACCGCCAAAAACGAGGACGAAACGAACTGATGCCACGAAAGATTCATCGAGAAAATATACACAATCAGCATCAGACTGCTGCCCAAAATAGCCAAGATCAAGGTATTTGTCATCGTGCCGACCATATCTCTGCCGATATTCATACCCGATTTCCACAGCTCTTTCGTCGTCAGCGATTGGTTGACCGACTTCAACTCACTCATTGCCGAGGAAATGGACATCGCTACATCCATCACCGCGCCAAGAGATGAGATGATTACGCCTGCGACGATCAACCCACGAATCACAAACGGCGTTCCCGTCAGCTTTTCATTGTAGATCGCATCGGCATATTCCGCCTGATAGCCGTCTACGCGCAAAAGTCTCTGCGCCAAAATGCCGAAGAGCATCGCAAGTGCCATGCCTGCAATCGTTCCTGCACTTGCACACAGAATTTTCTTGCTGCAGCCGCCCAAGATCACGAAGCAGGCAATACAAATCAACGCACACAGCACAAACGCCGTGATGATCGGTTCCCATCCCTTCGCCAACAGCGGCAGATAGATGCACAGCAGCACAATGATCGTCAGCACCAGACCTACGATCGATTTCGCACCTGTTCTGCCGCCGACCAGAACCGTAACCAAAATAAACAGACCCAAAATTACATAGACCATAATCTCGCGGTCCGTCGTATGAACGGTAGCGATAAAACTGCCGTCGGAGTAAGTGCTGATATGAAGAACAACACTCTCCCCTACCTCCGCAGGTGCATAATCCGCCAGAATGCCAACGGCGTTGTCGGCCATAACCGTCTTACCCTGATAGGAGCCGCTCGTCACTTCGACCAAAAGCTTCTGTTCACCGCGGTAAGCGTTTTCTGCAGTTTCATCCATTTCGCAATTGTCCGTCAAAATTTCCTTGACCGTTCCCGTCTCATAGGTAGAAGAACCGTCGTCCATTACCGTTTCATCCTCGGCGGCGTAAATATAAAGGCCGAGAAATATGCCGAGCAGAACCAACAGCACCAGCGCCGTCGGCAGAATTTGTTTCAGATCGAGCTTCCGTTTCATATGTCGATCTCCTTTTTTCGTAGTACTACGAGTTTACCAATTTCCTTGCCACATGTCAAGGGGGTCGAGCTTTTGCCCGACCCCCAAATTTTTATACACTCTCGTTCAGCAGCAGATCAAACAACATGATGACCTTTGCTACCTGTGCGCGAGTCGCTGTACCCAGCGGTTCGAGCGTATTATCTCCCATGCCGTTGATGATACCGTTTTCGATCGCCCAAAGCATCGAATCGCTTGCATATGCGCTGATCGAATCAGCATCCGTGTAGTCCGAAATGCTCGCATCCTCGCTGGCGGAAACATCAACGCCGACGTACTTCGCATAACGGTACAGGAAGGTTACCATCTGCTCACGGGTAACGGATTCATCCGGTGCAAACTGTGTGTCGCTCATGCCCTTGACGATCTCGTTTTCATAACCCCAAGCAACAGCGTCTGCGTACCAAGTATCCTCACCCACATCGGTAAAGACGGTGCTTGCCTCCGTCTCAGGCACGCCTGCCATACGATAGAGAATGGTAACAAGCATCGCGCGAGTCAGCGTGCTGTCCGGCTCGAAGGTTGTCTCGCTCATGCCGTTCATCAGCTTGTGAACATAGACGTATTCCACAGCAGGTCTGTACCACTCATCTTCCGGTACGTCGACAAACGGCAGCTCCACCGCATAATCGGGATCTGCTGCGCCGCAGCCGGTGCAAACGCCGTTTTCGTAGCTGTGCTCGTGCGGCTTTGCCGTAATTTCGGCGCGGTCACGCACGCGAATACGTGCATAGCTGTCATTCGTAATGGCGTAGGTGTCATCGTAGGAAGCAAGGCCGATTGCCGTGATCTCACAGCCGACTTCCAGATTCTCAATGACCTTGGTTGCAGTAATGTAGCCGTCAATAAAGACTCTTGCCACTTCGCCGCTTTCGTCCTTAATGTAGATGGATTCTACCAGATCGTTTGCCGTTGCGATCTCGGTCACGAAGCCGCTCAGGCTGACAAGCTTACCTTCCACGCTGCGATCATTGAGCTGTGCAGCGGTGATCTGCGTCGGTTCGACCGGCTCAGCTTCACCGATCTTCTCGATTGCCAGAACCTGCAGCTCGATCTCGCCCTGATAGAAGTCCGTTGTACCCTCTACCCGGACAACATCGCCCAGCTTATACTCACCTGCTACGGGGAAGCAGTTGATACCGCCGGTCAGATCCTGCACATAGATGCAGTCGAAGAACGCAGTTTCCTTGTCATAGCCGGAGGCATTAGTGGTTACGATGCCTTCTATGACAAACTTATACCCCTCTTCGGTCTGTGTGCGGACATTGGCAATATCGGTGATCTTAACGGGATTAATCAGCTCAAAGAGATTCTCACACAGAGCGTTATTGCCGTTTTCTGCAGGAATGACCAGATCATAGTCATTCATAAACGCCGCGCCGGCCACAAGGATCATACCCTTACCTTCCAGCGTTTCCATCGCCATAACCAGCAAGCGTTCATCGCCCTCGGCATAGGCATATTTCACAGCGCTCTGGCCGCCTAAGCCGTCGTTGTCGGCATCCTTGGAGATCGTTTCCGCATTGGCGAAGAGAACAGCAGAAACGCTTTCGGGCAGGATCGTTACCGCATTGCCCTCAGCATCGACAGCATAGACGGACGAACCGCCGTAATAGCTGATCGGCTCACTCAGTCCCTTCGTCAGTGCATTGTCGCCGTAGGTCGCAAAATCAAGGCTGTAGGACGTATCTTCATAGGTGCCGTCGTCACTCAGGCGCAGAGAAGAACCGAGTGCTTCCAGCAGTCTGTTCTGTGTTGCAGCCATGTGCGGCTCGATCTTATCGTTGCTGTCGCCGCCGCCCGTGACGATCACGATACCGCCGCGTGCATTGAAAGCTGCAATTGCATCGAGCTCTTCGTCGGAGTAATCCTTCGCCTCGCTCAAACGGCGCGAAGGAACGTTCAAGACGATTGCGGAGAACTTCTCATCACCGCAAGCCTTGACCAGAGCCTCGGAGGTCGTCAGCATTTCCACACGAATCATCGACTCGCCAGCCATTGTGACAAAATTCGCGACCAAGTCTTTGTTATAACCGCTGACATACTCATTTGCGTGGGATGCGTCAATACCAATATAAGTAATTGCGTCTGCATCCTGCACATCCAGCTCAACAGAACCGCTGAAGGTGTATTCCTTGCCATCCGTTTCCAGAATAACCGTAACGGTGATGGTGGTCAGCTTTGCGCTTGCAGGAGTGTATTTCCACTCGATCGTCTGCTCGCTGCCGGCAGAAAGCACATAAGTGGAATCATCAACATAGAGAACCTCGGCACCGTTGGTGGTGTAAACAACACTCTTGATGAGTGCATCGTAGCCCTCATCGTTATAGAGGGTCGTGCTGAGAGTAACTTCCTCGCCGGCAATGGGGGTTTCGGTATCGGCGGTGACTTCACGCATACCGACCTTCAGGCTCTCGCCAACCCAAACAGGCGCGGTAACGGCAATATCGTTATCCGCCTGTGTCACACGGACGTAGTAGTAAGAATATTCAGGCTCCAGCTCCACGCTGACTGCACCTGACGCAAGCTCTTCGGCATTGTCCCAAGTGTAAGCAACCTTGCCGGAATTGACGATCAGTTCTACCTTGACGATAGAATCCGCTTCATCAGGATCCATCAGGCAGATGCTGAAGTTCAGTGTCTCCGGAGCCTTCTCAATGATCGTGCCCATGGGCAGATCGTTGACCGTATACATGATCTCAAGATTCTTATCCTCGGTTGCATAAACGCGGTAGTTGCGAATTGCCTCGTAAATAGCTTCTTCGGTAAATTCCTCGGCAAGAACAACGTCACGGGCATCGTTGCCGTTACCCCATTTGCTCTTATGGTTGTCCTGGTTGTTGGTCGGAGCAATGTGCCAGCCCTTGTCCAACGCCAAGGTGTACTGCTCATAGCTCGGATAGTAGCCGCTGCCATGGATCGGGCCTTCGCCGTTACCAACCTCGACCAAATAAACACGGGTATCAACGATCGGATCATAGTAACTAAAATCGGTGAAGTTGCCAAACAGCGTGCCGGGGTGGTTGAGCTGTGTGATGGAGTCAACGCCCTCATCCTGACTCAGAAGCGCATAGTAAGCACGCATACCTGCATCGGCGCTCTTGTTATTGAGTGTCGTATTGTTACGGGAAACGATACCCTCGGTTACGAAGGTGTTCATATGGCCGGGGCCGCCGGACCAAGTCATCTCAAAGCCTGCAATTGCAATGATTCCCTCCTGGGTCTGATTAAATTCTGCAATCGTGCTCTTATAAGTACTCCAACGCTCCTGCGAATAAGTCGTTGCCAAGCTCAAATCATACAACGCCTGTTCCGGGTTCGCCTCACCGGACTTGTCAAAATAGTTGGAGTGATCCGTAAATGCTACGAAATCAACATTTGCTTCCTCCGGCAATGCCGCAATATAGTCGAGCGCATTTTGCAGCGTGCCCGAACCATCGGAGTATTCGCCGGTGTGCGAGTGGAGCTGACCGAACATCAGGACATAATTGGACTCGCCCACCGTAAAGCTCCAGCTCTTGCTTGCGCTCTTGCCGTCCTTACGGGTGACGGTGATAACGACCTTCACTCTGCCGTCGGCAAGATCCTCCGCCGGCTGATAGCTGACAGTATCATCAGCATACACCGCAGCAACCGCTTCACCATTGAGGGTCATCGTAATTTCAGGCTCTTCGCCCACATTCGCCAGCTTCGCGCTGATTACGGGACGCTTATCCTCCCCTGTCTGAGCATTTGCGATCGGTGTTACATCCGAGATGACGGGCTCATCATTGACTTCAATTTCAACGACGGAGTTGATCTCAACATCCTTGTTGTCCAAGCCGATTACCGTGACCGTCAGCGTCTCACCGACAATCAGCGCTGCAGGGATCACAGCAGTATAACGACCGCTCGTAAGACTGTATTCCAGCTCTGCCTCACCGAGCATAACCTTGAGTTCCTTGACGCCAAAGACGGATTCAACCGTAAAGGACAGGAGATATTTCTGACCTGCGTAAGCAGTTGCAGGATTGCCGAAGATCGCACGAGGCTCATTGACGATGCCGTCGGTGATCTTTTCGTTGCTGCACTCATAGAAGCGGAACGTAACGCTGTCGCGGTCGGTAACATCCTCGGGTGCACAAGTGCTGAAGTATTCCTTACTCACATACTGAAGCAATGCAGCAGAGCGATTGGTCATCTTATAGCCGCCGTTATATTCTTCAAGCAGCCAATCGACATTCTCATCCGTTCCCTCACCGTAGTAGGTGCCAAGCCCACCGGTGCCCGCTGCACAAAGGTAGCCGAAGGATTCGTTGTAGAAACGGTAATATTCGCCATTCTTTTCAACCTTGAACAAGAATGCGCCGTTTGCACAGACCGCCTTACCATTGGAAATCGAAGCATCTGCCGCCATGATCGCAGTGCCCTCGACATTCGAGGTCGGAACACCCATATCTGCAACGACACCCTTTGCCGACTGGTTATAAATGACTACAACATCATTTTCCTCCGGCAGGCCGGGTTTTTCCTGACCGTCGAGCTTGTAAATGCACACAGGCTTCTGACCTGTTGCGCCGTAGCAGGAGAAAATACCAACGGTATTATAGCGAATGGTGTTGGAAGTTTTGTTCACCAAGGAGGTGATCTGCGCCGTACCGTCAGACGAGATCGTGATGGTGAACGAAGCGTTCAGATCCTTACCCTCCTGCGTGCGCAGCAGATTGCCGCTTTCGCTCGAAGCATACAGATAGCCGGGGAAATCGCCGTTGGTCGCATACAGCGCAAAGGTGCCGTCCTCCACGCCGGATTCCAGCGTGATGATCTGCGTGCCTTCGTCGTAGCTGCAGCGGTCATATGCCTTAATGACGTTGCCATAGTCACGGTTATTCGCCTTCTGCGTAACACCGAGAGCATAGTCATAGTCCATGGTTACAATGATGATCTGATCGCCGGATGCAAGCTCAGAAACATCGGTAACGAGCTGTGCCTGCTTCTCGCCCAGAACAGGCGGAACATAGATCGTGTAAGCATAGGTGACCTCTTTACTGTCCTCCATGCCTTCCTTGACCGCCTTGACCGTAAAGGTGGTATCCTCGATAATGGCAATGGGTGCCGTGTACTCAGTCCAGTCACCGTCTGTTTTATAGAAGATGGTGGCGCCCTCCGTCTTACAGGTAAAGCCGATCTCGGTTCCCGAATCGACGACGCCTGCACTCACGGTAGCCTTCGGCGTTGCAACCACGTTAGACGGCTGCACGCTGCCGCCGACCAGATAGAAACGGATGGCATACATTGCTTCACTCGGATTGTAGTATGCCGCCCAGCAATTATTGTTTGCGTACCATTCCAGATATGTACCGATCGGGCCCTTGACAAAATACTCATCGGTCTTACCATCGATCAGCTCGAGCGTCCAAGCGGTATTCTCCTCAGAAAAACCGAGGTGAGTACGGTTCACAACTGCCAGCTTCTGACCGTCAGCAGCAGTAAAGGTATAGCTGCCGTCTTCGTTCACGCCGACCGTCCAGATGTTCTCCTCGGAGTAGCCGGAAAGCTGCTCATCGCTTGAAAGGACAAGCTCCGTACCAACGAAATCGTAATTCTTTTCTGTATCAAAAATCGCAGTAGACAGCGCCATGGAGTATGTCGGGTTATAGATCACGACCTGATCGCCAGCTTCGATCTTATCGGTAAAACCGCCGCCTGTTCCCACAGTGAAGAACTGCATCAGATACGCGCCTGTATTATACGACTGGAAGGAATAGATCGTATAATTTCCCTTGTAGTATTCCAGCGCCAGATTCTCGACATTGGCACACTTGACATAGAAGCCGCCTTCGGCCTCTTCCACCGTCCACAGGCTGTTTTCCGACTCAGCAGCTTCAAACGTCAGAACGTTTGCCGCATCACCATAGGTCAGATACTCCCCTGCGGTATTAATGAAGGAGTAATAGCCGTCTGCATCAATCGCAACCGTCAGCTCCTCCATCTCCTCGGTCACGGTGAGCTGATCATTTTCAACCGCTCCCGTCGCTGCAACGAGCTGGGTTCCGCTGGCACTTGCTGTCAGAACGGCAGTATTTTTCGGATTGTAGATATAAACACACAGGCCGTTTTCCAGCTCGGTCGTCAGCTCCGCCAAGACCTCGTCGCTCGGAACCTCCGGCTCAGCCGGCTCATCGGGCTGCTCCGACTCGGAAGGCTCGCTCGGCTGTTCGGATTCAGAGGGTTCCGTAGGCTCTTGCGGCTCAGACGGAGCTGCATTCGGATCGAGCACCCAGAAGCCAAGCTCTTCGCCTGCGATATTGCCCGTTGCATATGCCTTGTAGCATCTCCAGTCCGGCGTTGCGCCTGCATAAACACCCAGATAACGAACCGTTCCGCTGGGATCGATCGCAGCGAGATAACCGTCTTCGATCAAGGTCCATACGCAAGCGTTTGCATCGATTCTGACACCGTTGTTGGTGGCAGTAATATTCAGATAGTTTTCACCCGTCTGAATATAATAACCGCCCTCGGTCCGGCTGATCGTCCAACCGTAAGCGCTCGCTTCACCGCTCGTGGTAAGCGTCGTGCCGCTGATGGTTGCGATCTCAGCTAAAGGCTGACTGCTCGTACCCATCGCGGAAGTCGGCAGCGCATAGGTCACGCCGTCCTTCGTCATGGTGATCGCCACGGTATCGCTTGCCTGAATATCGGCAAATTCCACCTTTGTCCATGCGGTTGTGTTCTCTTCAGCAAAGGCGATTGTCGGGATCAGCGACAGCACCATTGCCAAGACCAGCAGCCAAGACAAAATTCTGTGTTTCATCTTTCATTCCTCCTTTGTAGTATGAAACATTGAATGACCCATACAGTCTGACGGTCACAGACCGCATGCCGTAATATTAGTATACATCAAATACAATTGAGATTCAATTCTTTTGAGCTTTCTTTTTCTTTTTCGGCACTTCGCACAATATCATGCGAGTCTTTTTGTTTAAACCTCCGTTTCATCGAGCAATCCCTGTCTGTTTTCGCAGCTTACGTTTTCCCGATTGAAAAAGGCAGAAAGCTGCTTGCCGTAGACCGTCCGAACCGGATGATGCTGATCGTGGATACCGACAATGAAGCTGCAATCTGCTCGCATAAATCCATGGGCTTTTGCAAAAAAGCAAACAAGAACAAAATAGCAGCACATTTGAAGCTTCCGACCAATGAACCTCGAGGTATAACCCAAAAGAACGCATTTCCCAGATCATACATTCAAACCCCGCTGCAAGAATCTGCAACGGGGTTTTCCGTACCAACGGTATAAAATTACTTTTACTATTTCTACGAGTGGTGAGTTCCGTTTGCGTGCTGCATGTGCTATAATGCAAGCACACAGAAAATGAGGTGATCCGAAATGCAGATCAAATTAGCAGAAAACATCAAAGCCCACCGCAAGCAACGAAACATGACGCAAGAACAGCTTGCAGAAATTCTCGGGGTCACAGTCGGCGCGGTATACAAATGGGAAAGCCGCGCTTCCCTGCCCGAAATTCGGCTGCTTATCGAAATGGCTGCTCTGTTTGAAACCTCCGTAGACGTGCTTCTCGGTTATGGATGGGAGCAAGGGAGCATGGCAGAAGCAGCAAAACAGATCATCACCTATCGAGATGAGAACAATTTTGAAGAAGGGCTGCCCTACGCTGAGCGTGCCTTGCTGAAATACCCCAACAGCTTTGAGATCGTCTATCAAAGTGCGGTGATCTATTTTATGTCTATGGTAACTTATCAAGGAAAAAGTGCCTACCGTGCCATTCATCTTTTTGAGCGTTCCATTGCCCTGTTCGACCAAAACACCCACGAAGATCTCAGCGTCATACAGCTTCAAAATCGCATTGCAGGCTGCTATTGCTACGTCGGTCAAATGGACAAAGCCATTGCGCTTCTGCAAAAGAACAATGTTGACGGCGTCAACACCTCCAAAATCGGTCTTTTGATGTCTCAAAATGAAAACCGCGCCGAAGAAGCTCTCCGCTATCTTTCAGATGGGCTGTATGGCTATTACGCCAGAATCTATGAAATCTGCATCGGCTATGCCAACGCCTATGGTACTCTGGAAGCGCTCGACAAAATCGAAGACATGATGCTTTGGCTTTTGGACGTGGGAAAGGGTTTGCGTCAGCACGAGACGGTTTGTTTCATGGACAAGACCGATGTGCGTATCTACACCATTCTTGCGGAAATGGCAATTCTGCGCAAGGATGAAGCTGCTGCCTTTGCGTGGCTGCAAAAAGCAAAGGACAGCGCCCTCAAATTTGATTCCGCCCCCGAGTACCACACCTATGTGGATATGAAGTATTATCACGGCAGCAAAACGACCTTATCCCACGACGACATGGGTGAAACCGCTTTGGCAATGATCGAGAATTATATGACAGATGAGGTCGTAGGAAAAAATCTGCAGCCTCTCTGGAAGAAACTTTGCAAGGAGGATTAGAACGATGAACAACAAACAGACTTTGCACCCTTATATGAAACAGTTTTACCGCGGCAACGGTTGGCGGTTTGCAATCGCAATTCTGCAAACGGTCGTTATGACCGGAGCAAGCGTGATGATTTCGTGGTTGATTCAGCAGATCATCGATATGGCTACGGGAATCGACATTGGCTTTACTTTCCCTCAGATCGTTGCTTTGACGATCATCGGAGCTTTATTGGAAGCATCCGCCTATGCCCTTTCTTATGTCTCCAAACCAAAGTTTATCGCCCGTGGCATCGGTCAATATCAAGAATATGTTTTCTCCCGGATGTGCAAAAAGGGCATCGCAGCGTTTTCCGGCGAAAATACAACACTGTATCTCTCTGCACTGAGCAATGATGCGACCTCCATTGAGCTGAATTACCTTGCAAACATTTTTATTATCGTGGACAATGTGGTGCTGTGCATCGGCGCGCTTTGTCTGATGTTCTATTACAGCCCTCTTCTGACCCTCGTATCCATCGGTCTTTCCATCCTTCCGCTGATCGCCTCCGTTTGCACGGGAAATTTGGTGGCAAAGGCCGAAAAAAGGGTCTCTGATAAAAATGAAACCTACATGACCACCTTGAAAGATTGCCTTGCAGGCTTCTCCGTAATTAAATCCTTCCGTGCAGAAGCACAGATGTGCAAATTGCTGGCAGACAAGATTGATGAAACGACCAAGGCCAAGACCCTGCGCCGCAAAATGAGCTATCTTGTGAATATGTTTGCAGCATGCTCGGGAACGATCGTACAGTTCGGTGTATTTCTGTTCGGTGCGTACCTTTCTGTCACGGGCTCCGCCCTGAGCGCCGGTGCTGTATTGGTATTTGTTCAGCTCTTGAATTTTGTAATTAACCCAATTGGTGTCATTCCGCAGGCGTTGGCCGAATGCAAAGCCGCCAAAGCATTGGTGGCAAAGACGGCTGCCGCACTTAACGAAAATGTTCGCGACAACGGTGCTGAACAGAAGAAGAAATTGCACAGCAGCATCAAGATTGAACATCTTTCCTTTGGCTACGAAGAAGATAAGCCTGTGCTGCAAGACGTCGGCTTCACCTTTGAAATAGGAAAAAGCTACGCCATCGTAGGCACTTCCGGCAGCGGCAAGTCCACCCTGCTGAATCTTTTGATGGCATCACATGAGGGCTACGACGGCTCGATTTTGTATGACGATGTAAATATAAGAGATATTCGCAGCGATGCTCTTTACGAAATGATCTCTGTGATCCAACAAAATGTTTTTATCTTCAACGCCTCCATACGGGATAATATCACAATGTTTTCTTCCTTCCCGAATAATGAGGTAGAACGCGCCATTCAGCTCTCCGGCTTGTCTGACCTGATTGCAGCGCGTGGAGAGGACTACCTGTGCGGCGAAAACGGCAGCAGTCTGTCCGGCGGCGAAAAGCAGCGGATCTCCATTGCCCGAAGCCTGCTGAAAAAATCACAGGTCTTGCTTGTAGATGAAGCAACCGCCGCACTGGATGCTCAAACAGCCGACCAAGTTTCCAATGCGATCTTAGACCTGAAGGACATCACCCGTATCGTCATCACGCACAGCATGGACGCTTCGCTGCTCAAACGCTATGATTGTATCCTGACCATGAAAAACGGCACTCTAAGCGAATGCGGCAGCTTTGATAAACTAATGGAACAAAAGGGGTATTTCTACTCTCTTTATACCATATCACAATAATTCCATGCAAAAACAAGGGGCTGCAAAAAACTCTTTCCTATGTCATTGCAAGGGAACGAAATGACCGAAGATTCTTTCATAAAGCTCGGAAAATAGTAGTATTCCGGAACTTTTAAAGAGCCTTCGCCTGCGCAGCCGTCAGCGAAGAACGAGCGCTGCGGATGCGGCGTGCCCCTTGCTGGTATTCGCTCGGGATGACATAAATCGGAGTTTTTTCAGCCCCTTGTTTACTCTATGTGTCCGACAAAGCTTTTCTTTCTCACGGAACCACCTCTGCCGCAACCACAACCAGCCGATCCTCGTCGCTGCTGCCGTAACAGGTGGACAGGGTGATAAGCTGCTGTCCGTACTGTGGTGTAATGTCGGTTTCAAAAAGAGCTTTTGTCTTGAGCGTTTCTATCGCCGCATCATACTCCTGCGACGTCCGTGCCGTTAAAAAATCATACCACGGATCAGTAGTTTTCATACGCACTACGGCAAAAACTCTATAGTATTTGCACCCCTGTTCCGTTTCAAGCTCGATCAGCGGATGAGCCTTGCAGTACTCTGCGTCTCGGTAATTTACGATGTCGGAAAACATGGTGCCATTGTTCATGTTATGGCCATAAATGATCAAATTATCACTCTGCAGGTTCGCATTTGCCTGCAAAAACGGAACTCCCGCACGGCTGTACGCGCCGTCAAAATTCTTTCTCAGATATTTTTGCGGCCAGTCAGGCGTGTGCATAACCGGATAGTCCACCGTCGTTTCGGGAATACAAATCCACCCGATACAATCCGAATTTTTTTCAATCAGCGGCGTAAGATTGCGCTTGAAGATTGCTGTCGGTTGCGTTGATGCCGCTTCCGTTTCTTGGACTTCCGATTGCGTATGCTCAGACGCAGGCTCCTTTGACTGTGTATACATTTGCGTTTCTTGCTGCGCTGTCGCAACCAATTCCGCAAGCTCCCGAAATGCGTCAATATCCTCCTGCTGCTCGCTGAGCTCGCTCCAGAGCATATAGCCCGAAAAAATCAAAACCGCAGCGCACAGGATCATCAGGATCTTTCTAACCATCGATTGCCCTCCATAGGAACAAAAGGCGGTACGGTTTTTCCGTCACCGCCTTCTCCGTTTAATACGATTTATTCTGTAGGTCGCAACGCACAACAGTATAGTCCCAGCCATAGGAATTTCTTGCAAACAATGTCAGATCTGCTTCATCTGTACGCAGATTTTCTGTCGAAACGTCCGATGTTTTTTCGATTCGTGTCACAACATAGGTATAACGCCGACCGGTCACATCCGTGATTTTGACTATATCTCCGCCCGTGATCGTCTGCATAAAATCAAGCTGCCCTTCATTGTCACTTCCGCCGACGATCAGGCTGTTTTCGTACACACTTCCCATATACCTGCACGGAAAACTTGCCACCTCCGATACATCCCATTCAGCGCCAAGCGGCAATTGTGCTTGATAGGCAGGCACTTCCAAAATTCCGATAAGGTTCTTTCCATTGATTTCCAGCATTGGCATAGCGTTGTCTGCCCTCTCATCCGGAATCGAATCTTGCACCTGCGGCAAGAGCTCCCGTATCTGTGCAACAAGCGCAGCAGCTTCGTCCGCCGCATTTTTCTGCCCTGTACGGCTGAAAATGAGGAGGCAAAGAGCCGCTGCAATCAGCAAGATACCGACGATCAGAACAAGGCGATTCAGTTTTTTACTCATGTTTCTTTCCTCTTACGCCAAAGTCCAAGCGCGATCAGAAGCGTACCTGAGACACACATCGCAAGCACATACGGCCAAAGGACGGTTGTATCTCCCGTATCGGGAGGCGGCTCTTGCCCATCGTCGTAGGCATTGGTGATAATGATGGTAGTACCGTTTTCCACCACCGTAACGGTATAATCCTCCGCAATGTCCCGTTCCACGGCTGTCCAAACGCTGCCGTCGAGCTCCGTGCTCCAGCAATACGTCCAATTATTTTCGGCCGAAAGCTCCACGGTGACAAACAGCTCACCATCGCAATAAATATCAACGGTAATATCATCCGGACGATTTTGCCAATAGCCGCTGTCCTTCCATTGCTTAACAATACGATATTCCGCAAGCTCCGGAAGGATCTTCTCCGACTTCGGGTACACAAGCACATCGTAATTATGCACACCGTCCTCATCGGTCTGCGGAATGGTAGTCAAAAATTCTTCAAAAATCAAAACTTCCGTTTCATTTTCTACGCTGACCGACAAGGTCAAATAAATGCCCGGAAGGAGGTTGGAGAAGACCACCCTGCCGCACGGGTCTGTTACGCCGGAGCAGGTAGGTGCAATCCTGTCTGCGATGGCATATGCCGCAAGCGTGGAGGCAACTGTGTTCCACTCTGTCTGCGAGGTAATGCCATAGATATTGACGGGATAATCCGCAAAAGCCCCCGTCAACGCGAAGCTTCCGTCCTCAAATATCTCCGCAACGCGATAGGACTGTATCAGCAGTCCCTCAAAGCTCACCTTGTCATGCCGATACTGCAGGGTCAGCGATGACTCCGCATCCGTCTCGATCGGCTCCGCAGAAAAAGCCGTGCAGGCAAGAAGCATGCAGGCACAAAGCGCAATTATCAGCTTTTTCATCAAAAATCATCTCCAAAACTCTCTTTTTTTACCGGCTTGAACAGCACAATCATCATCAGCACAAATAAAATCGGCAAGGCAACAATCGGCGTTACGATCAGCGTATCGATCTGATAGCCTTCCGAAGTCAGACGGATCACCCTATGCTCCACCGTTTCAATACGGATGCCGCGCACGAGCAGACGATCCGTATTCACGCCATAGGGCGTGCAGGTCAAAAGTGTGCAGTAATCCTTGCCCTGTTGGATGGTCAATTCTTCCATTTCGTCGGGATCCACGATGCGGATCTGATCGACCTCGTAGGTAAGCACTTGGTCAAGAACTGTCACAGTAAACACATCTCCGACCTCCATACGATCCAAGTCGGTAAAAAGGCGGGCTGAGGACAAGCCTCGGTGTGCCGACAGAACCGAGTGTGTGCTCTCTCCGCCAACAGGCAGACTGCTGCCCTCCAAATGGCCTACCGCAACATTCAGAACCGAATCCGACGTACCATGGTAGATCGGCAGTTCGACGCCGATCTTGCCAATGGTCAAATAACCCATCATACCGTTGCCGTTCATGTTCAATATCTCATCATAGCCGCTGAGCTTGCCGTAATCGATCAGCGGAAAATCCGTGGCACCAAGCGATTCATTGTACGACTGTGCCGCATTGAACAGCTCTGTATAATCCTTTTCCGGAATATTGTCAAGCATCGTCTGATAATCAACTATGGCTTCTGACTGTGTTCTTTGATTCCAATAGTTGCTGAAGGACGGATATAACAGCACGGACAAACCTATGAAAAAGACAAGCAGTAATACAAAGGTTGACCATTTATTTTTCTTCTTCATGGATTTCTCCCTACCGTTATCTGTATGATAGTACGAATTCTGTCTCGGAGAGAGTCTCCCCCTCTCCGAGACAGATAAAAAGATTAGTCAGCGATATTGGACATTCTCTTCTTGGTAACGAGCAGGATGCCTGCACCAATAATCAGAATGCTGCCGATCAGCGTGAACAACACGGTACCGAAGCCACCGGTTTCAGGCAGAACGGAGCCGGTCTTGTTGACGATCTGAACACCCGTGCCGGGCTGATAAGCATTATCATTTTCCTGATCGTAGGTTGCCTTCAGGTTGGAGCTGTCGATCGTGAAAGCCTTGCGTGAGGACAGCTTGTTATAGCCTTCCGGCGCAACGGTCTCTTCCAGATAGTAGGTGGTGCCGCCGTCGAGGCCGGTGATCGTAGCACTTCCGCCGGTCACAACGATAGCTTCACCGCTTTCGCCTTCTTTGGCAAGACGGTAGGTGCCGTCAGCTTCCTTAACAACAAGGATCTCGTTACCGCCTTCGGCTGCATCATAGAGCTTAAACTCTGCGCCGTCAAGGAGCTTATTCTCAGCATCGGTCTTAATGAGGTCAAATTCATAGACATAGGTCGTGGTGAATTCGTGGGTGGTGCTGTTGCCGCTGTTCTCACCGTAGGTCAACCATGTTTCGTTGGGGTTGCCGTCACCTGCGATCACAGAGTTCTCATTGAGCTTTGCCTCATAAGTAACAATGATCTGATCGTTATCAACCAAGGTATCGCAGAATGCGTCGGTAAACTTGATCTCGAAGGTGCAGCCGTCAGTCAAAGCTGCAGCAGCAGTGGTCAACGTGTAATTGGAGGCATTGACGATATTGGTCTCTTCTTCACCGTTGAGGTAGATCTTGATGCTGTCGGCATCGAGATCCAGACCCGTCATCTTATCGTGCAGCTCATAGTTCTGAGCGCCTGCCTTCGCAGTAATCGTGGTCTTGAACTCAACGACCTGATAGAAATCAGCATCGTTCGTCTCCTGCCACTGAGAGTTGGAGTCTTCCTTAACCAGCTTGTCGATAATGACTTCCTCGTTCTTCTCATTGATCTGAGCGTCGGGGTCGGTCGTAGTCAGGTTGCACAAGGTACCCAGCGTAGAGTCAACCAGATAGTAGCCAAGCTCCAAGGAGGAAAACTCAACACAACCGGAGGCATCTGCCGTCTTGGAGTCAGCAGCAGCAATGCCCTGCGCCTTTGCATAAGCCAGAGCATCCTTTGCAAGCTGTACACGCTGTGCATCGGTAAGCTCGACGCCTTCCTTCACGGTCAGATAGCCGTCAACAACCTGGAAATAGGCGTTCTGTTCTGCAAGGAAATCGTTCCATGCAGCAACCGGCTTGTAGGAGTAGCTGCCCGAAGAAGCTTCATAGCTTTCGAGAGCTGCGATCTGGTAGATAGCGTAGACCTGATTTTCTACTGCGTTGTCGATGGTAATCGTACCGTTGGCTTCTGCTGCGAATGCAGGAATGCAAAGAGCAAACACGAGCACCACAGACAATAGAGTTGCTAAAATGCGTTTCATAATTTTTCCCTTTCTTTAACTTTATATTTCCGGATGCCTTCTCGGTGCACAAAGCAAAATTCCCGAGGAAAAGAGGTTATTTACACGCCCTCCTTTCCCTTTTGCACCTCAGTATACATCCGCATATCAGGGCAAGCAGCATCAACAGGCTTCCCCCAAATATGCACAGTAGATTGGCGTAGCTGCCCGTAGAAGGCATCTCATAACCGCCGATATTGATGAAATATACGCTCTCATCTTCCGTGAGCGTTCCTTCGACCGAATTGCCGGAGGCACGCTGTGTATTTTGACTGCCGCATTCGGTAAAGAATGAATTTGTTTTCTGCTCCGTCACGATCCATTGCGTCCCATAAGGCAGAGCGTTGATCGTGATCTGCTCGCCATCCTTGAGATACACGGTTGCAGTACCGTCACTAAAGCTGATCTCGCTCTGTCCGTTTGATGCTTCGCAGGGGAAGGTGCCCGAAAGCGGCACACCGTCGATCTGCGCGGTAATATCAAAGCGGAAGGGTGTTGTACAGCCATCGAGACGTTCGACGGTTTTTGTCACGGTAAGAGATCGTACATTTTGATTGACAAACGACACTTCTTGGGTATGCTCTGTACCGTTTTTCAAAATACTTCCCACGCTGGCATTCACACCGCCATCCGTTATACTCACCAAGACCTCAACGATGTAGAACTCCGTGTCCATGCCGTTTCCTGCAAATGCACCTTCTTCAAAGATCATGTAATAATATGTACCCTCCGCCGTAGAATCAAGCGGATAATACAGCGTAAAGGCGGTTTCCGCACTGCCGGAGTCAAGCACGACACCTGCCGTTTGATGTTTGCCGCCCTCCGCGGCACTGTGCTCCTGCAAAGATACGATCTGCTGCAGAACGAAGCTGTACTTATGCTCTTCCCCATCGGGATAGAGCAGCGTTTTCTGCACGGGAAGCAGAAGCTTTGTTCCCTCTTTTTCATTGATAACCGTAACGGTGGATTTGGTATTGGCTCCGATCATGCCCGACACACTGCGTTCGGATTCCGTAAGCTCGATATTTTCACCGCTGTAGGAAACATTATAGCCGAAGGCGGATTGCTCTGACTCGCAGATCTCCACAACAGCGCCTGCAAGAATATTCTGCAGCAGCACCCTCTGTCCTGCGACGAAGGTCAGCGACCCCTCCTCGGCAATCGTCTCGGTGCTCTGCGTACCGTCGGCAGCCGTCAGCTCATACTCCGTGCCCGCAGCAATCGGCTCACCGTCGATCTTCACAAGGAATGTGACCTCCTTTTCGGCGGAAGCTGTCGAATCTCCTCGAAATTCCTTGCTGATCTCCAATTTGCCGTACTGATAGACATCAATATGATTTTCAAACAAAAAGCTTGTGCTGCCGTAGGCGATCTCCTTAACATTGCTGTCAACGCCCTTAAAGGTGTCCTCGTTGACGATTACATCGGTAAAGGTATCTGTGGTGACGCTTATGCCATCGACCACGACCGTTCCGTACTGCTCATAAACCGCTGGATCAAAAAGCTCGCGCACAAAATACTTACCTGCTCTGACCGAAACGTCAAATATCGCCGTCTCGCCGTCCTTGATGGTGAACATGCCGTTGCTGCCGGTTAATCTCGTTGCGATCTGCAGACCGTTTTGGTCATAGACGGCATATTCCACACCTTCTCCGATCAGAAGCTCCTCGCCCCCCTCCTTGTAGATCTGGAACAGAAAATCCGGATCACCAAGCATATCGGGCGGATCAATATCCAATTCCTTGGTTACGGCGATATGGTTCTCCGTGACCATCGGGATATTGAAGTTCATCTGGCACACACCGGAACCGGCGCCGCGTTCCATATAGTAGAAATTGAGCGTGTGGCTGGTGTAGCCTATAAAGGTTCCTTTATCATTCAGAGTATCCGACGAGCCGAGAATTTCCGCAAAGG
>CAYVLD010000018.1:0-20487 GCA_964452205.1 uncultured Oscillospiraceae bacterium | reverse complement strand
CTTGGAAGCCTTGGCTTGCAAGGGCTTGTGCGTTGTTCAGTACACATTATTTATGCTCCCAGAGCTTGATCTCCTTGGCGCTTTCATAAAGGCGGGCATAGCTCTGATGGCGAGTAGGCTCAATTTTTCCCTCGCGCAGGGCTGCCAGAACCGCGCAGTCCGGTTCCTTCAAATGGGCGCAGTCATGGTAGCGGCAAGAACCCAAATACGGCGCAAAGTCCCGGAACGCATACTGCAGATTCTCCTTCAAGATCAGCTCCATCTGCTCGGTGTCAAAGGAATAAAAGCCCGGGGTATCGATGATCTGCGTGCCATCGGCAAGGCGGTAAAGCTCGACATGGCGCGTTGTGTGACGGCCTCTGCCCAGTTTGTCGGAAACTTCACCCGTTTTAATGGCAAAATCCGCATCCAAGCAATTGAGAATACTCGATTTACCGACGCCGGAATTGCCCGTAAAGGCGACGGTCTTGCCGCAAATCGCCTGCCGCAGCGCCGCAACGCCCTCGCCGGTCTGCGCACTTGTGGGAAACACTTCAAAACCTGCACGGCGGTAGATGCCGATCAGCTCCTGTCCGTCATCGAGATCCGTTTTGTTCACGCACAGCAGAACCGGCACGTTTCGGTCACCGGCGATCGCCGCCACACGGTCGATCAGAAACGGATCGGTCACGGGGTTTGCGCCGCTGCACAGAATCACCAGCGCATCTAAATTGCTCACCGACGGACGCACAAAGCTGTTCTTCCGCGGCGCAATCTTCTCGATCATGCCCTTGCCGCGTTCCATGGAAAACTCAACCTCGTCTCCGACCAGCGGCGTAATCTTCTCCTTGCGGAAAATGCCTCTGGCGCGGCACTCTACGATCTCATCTTTTGCCGTTCTGACGTAATAGAAGCCGCTCAGCGCCTTGACGATACATCCGTTTTCCCTCATGGCTCCACAGCTTCCGTCGGTTCGCCACCATCCGTCGGCTCGGGCGGCAGCGTCGATTCCGTCGGCTGCGGCCCCATGGATATGTCGATTGTGATGGTCGCACCTTTCTCCAGACGGTCACCGGGCATTACGCTCTGACTGATGACCTGACCTGCAGGCACCGTTGCATCATAGATCTGGTTCACCCGAACCACAAAGCCCGCTGCCTCTAACAGCCGCCTTGCTTCATTTTCACTCTTACCGAGGACATCGGGCACCTCTGCCTTTCCGTCACCGGTGCTGATATAGACCTTAATGGTATCATTCTGATTCAACGATGCACCGGCTGCAGGATCGGTACGGGTAACGCAGCCCTCTGCAACCTCGGAGCTCGCTTCCTCCAAGAAGGTAATGCGAAGGCCGAGATCCATTGCCTTGAGAAGGGCTTCTGCGTTGGACTTGCTCTCGCCCTTGAGGTTGGGCATCTTATTCGAGCCGAGGCTGACCGTCAGCGTAACGGTCTGATTCTCGCGCAGCTCCTTGCCCTCCTTGGGGTCGGTGGAGATCACGCAGCCCTTGTTGATATCCTCGCTGTACTTCTCCTCGATCTCAATTCGCAGACCAAGCTCCATCTTATCGAGCTTCTTTTCCGCATCCTCCTGCGTTGCTCCGATCAGATCGGGCATCTTGTTCGAGCCGAGGCTGACATAAATAATAACGTTCTGATTCTTCGACAGCTTCGTACCCATCTCGGGATCGGTGCGCACAACGTAATCCTTCACGACGGCCTCATCGCTGATCTTCTGCGTATCGATCTTCAGACCCAGATTCAGGTTTTTCAAATACTGCATCAGCTCATCGCCCGTCATGTCGGAATAGTCGGGAATGACATTCATGCTCTTGCCGAGGCTGACCGTCAGCACAACGCGGCGGTTCCGTTTGACAATTTCGCCATCCTCCGGCGACTGCGCAATGACATAGCCGGCATCATAGATGGTGCTGTATTCTTCCTCAACATTGATCACATCGACCGTCAGATCGGGATAATCCGCAGGGTCGATCTCTTCTAAAAGCATGCCGACAAAGTCGGGAACCTTGACTTCTTCCGCCTCGGAGATCGTGGTGTCGTTCTTTTTATCGGTCGAATCGTCGCCGGATACCAGAACGATCACGATGACCGCAATCAAGATCACCAGCACCGCCGCAGCGATGATGATGGCAATGGTCAGATTCTTGCGGCGGCGTTCGTCCGCCTTCTCCGCTTCCCGTCTGGCACGCTCGGCACGGCGCTGCTCGACGGTCATGTTCTCCGCTCTGCCCGCCGCGCGCGAAGCATAACGCTCCGCGTCCGTTTTGGGTGTTGCCGTCGCGGTGCCGGCTGCAGCCGCAGTCGCTGCCGCTGCAGCGCCAAAGCGGAAAGTGATGGTCGGCGTTTTGCGAAATTCCTCCATATCACGCAGCATATCCGCAGCAGAGGCATAGCGTGTGTCGGGATTTGCATTCATCGCGTGCATGGTGATCTGCTCGAGCCCTAACGGAATACCCGTCATCAGCTCGCTCGGGCAGCGAGCCGCGCCGTTGATATGCTGAATGGCGACCGCCACGGGTGTTTCTCCGTCATACGGCGTAACGCCCGTGAGCATCTCATACATCACAACGCCCAGAGAATACAGGTCGCTGCGATTGTCCACACGCGCGCCCTTTGCCTGCTCGGGCGAAATATAGTGCACGGAACCGAGCGCCTCACGGGTCAGCGTATTCTGCGCCGAGCCGATGCGCGCAATGCCGAAGTCGGCAACCTTGATCGTGCCGTCCTTCAGGATCATGATATTATGCGGCTTAATGTCACGGTGGACAATGCCGCGGCCGTGCGCATGCTCCAACGCCTTTGCAATCTGCATGGAAAAATGCAGCGTCTCACGCCAATTAAGGCTGCCCTTCTTCTCCAAATACTGCTTCAGGGAAATGCCCTCGATCAGCTCCATGACGATATAATCCGACTCCTCGGTACGGGAAATGTCATACACACCGACAATATTCGGGTGCGACACCATCGCGACCGCCTGTGACTCGGCATGGAAACGACGGCGAAATTCATGGTTCTGCGAAAGCTCATCTTTTAAGATCTTCACTGCGACCATGCGGTTCAAACGATGGTCCAGCGCTTTATATACAACTGCCATACCGCCGGTACCGATCACTTCCAAGATCTCATAGCGGTTTTCGAGCAGTCTTCCTATGTAAGCATCCATATTAGCTCCTATCTCCTCTCCGTTCTCATCGGCGAACGGCTGCCGAAATATCGTAACGCTCCCGTCGTCTACGGAGCGATCAAAACCGAAGTGACATTATCGGGCGCGCCACGTTCCTTCGCAATCTCCAGCAATCTTTGACAGCAATCGTCCTTGCGTGCGCCATGCACGACCTCAAAAAGAATCTCCTGATCTGCCATCTCGTTGGAAAGCCCGTCCGTACAAAGCAGTAAGCAGTCGTTTCTGCCCATTTCCACGCGGAACACGTCCGCATACACCTGCGGCGCCGTACCGACTGCACGGGTGATCAGATTCTTGCTCGGATGATTCTTTGCCTGCTCATGCGTCAGCTCGCCTCGCTGCACCATCAGCTCGACCACGGAATGATCGACCGTAATGCACCTGACACCATCGGGGTCGATATGGTAGGCACGGCTGTCTCCGATATTGACAACGATCGTCGCCTTCTCGTACAAAAGCGCTGCCACAAGGGTCGTACCCATACCGCTGTACTCCTCACTGAGCTGTGCATGCTCATAGACAGAAATATTGCTCAGCGTCACCGCAGAACGCAGCATACGCTCTGCCTCGTCCGGCGTCATCCGGGAAGCAAACGAACGCTTGACCTCTTCACAAAACACCTCGCTGGCGAGCTTACTTGCAACATTGCCCGATTTTGCGCCGCCCATGCCGTCACAAACAACGCACAACAGCGCATCATCGCCAAGTTTTACGATCCGAAAGGCATCTTGATTCTGCTGCCTGACATTTCCGGGATCGGTTAGTCCCCAAGCTTCCATTCATCTTCACTCCTTTCGCTCGGATTGTTCGTATTTTCTGCGTAATTGCCCACAAGAGGCATTAATATCTCCGCCCAAGGTTCGGCGCACCGTCGCCGGAATACCGTTTTGCTCCAAGGTCTGCTGAAAGGCTCGCACCGTTTCGGGCAGGCTGGGCTTGAGCGGACTCTCCTCCACATCATTGAGCGGAATGAGATTCACATGTGCCGCAATGCCGCGCAGCTTTTTCACCAAGATCTGTGCGATCTGCTGCGTATCGTTGACACCGCGGATCATGGCATATTCAAAGGAAATTCGTCTGCCGGTCGTTTCAAAATAACGCTTGCACGCAGCCAGCAGCACGTCTACGGGATACTTCTTATTGATCGGCATGATCCGGCTTCGCACCTCGTCAACCGGTGCGTGCAGAGATACCGAAAGGGTAAGCTGCAAATTTTTCTGCGCCAAAAGGTCGATCTTATCGACAATGCCGCAGGTAGAGAGGCTGATATGGCGCATGCCGATATTCATACCCTCGGGCGAATTGACCAGCTCCAAAAAGCGGCACACCGTATCAAAATTATCCAGCGGCTCACCGATGCCCATCAGAACGATATTGGAAATCGGCAAACCCGAATCGATCCGGGTAAAAAGCACCTGATCGAGCATCTCGGACGGAGATAACCTGCGCACAAGACCGCCCAAGGTCGAGGCGCAGAACGCGCAGCCCATCGGGCAGCCGACTTCCGATGAGATACAGACGGTATTGCCGTGATGGTAGCGCATGAGGACACTTTCCACACAGTTTCCGTCCTTTAGACGCCACAAATATTTGATTGTTCCGTCCTTACGGCTTTCGAGCTTTCTGACCGCCGTCGGACAGTAGAGCGCATATTCCTGCTGCAACCGCTCACGCAGAGCCTTAGACAGATTGCTCATCTCGTCAAAGCTGCACGCGCCGCGATGCACCCAGGTATAGATCTGCTTGGCTCTGAACTTCGGCTCGCCGAGAGCCGCCATTTCCTGCGTCAGCTCGGCAAGCGTCATGGATTTGATGTCCTTCAAGGCTTCCTCCTGAGTTTGCAAATAAAGAATCCGTCGGTATTGTCCTCACAGGGAAGATAGGTTTTCATCCACTGTAAAATATATTCCGGATGCGAAGCCAAAAATGCCTCCGCCACCGCTTCATTCTCACGGCGCAGGATCGTGCAGGTGCTGTAGATCAAAACGCCGTTCGGCTTGACATAGCGTGCCTGATTTGCAAGGATTTTTGCCTGCAGCTCAGGCAATTTCTCCGTCTGCTTTAAGTCCTTATAGCGAATATCCGGCTTCTTGCGGATCACGCCCAGGCCCGAGCACGGCACATCGCAGATGACCGCATCCATCGCACCGAGGTACGCTTCGATCGGCTCGGAGGCATCTGCCAAACGGGTCGAAAGAATATCGATTCCCAAGCGCTGCGCGCCGTTTTCAATCAATTTCAATTTATGCTCGTGAATATCGCAGGAGATGATCTGACCGCGATTTTCCATCTGAATGGCTGCGGCAAAGCTCTTGCCGCCGGGTGCCGCGCAGCAGTCAAGCACGCGCATTTCCGGCTTTAATTCCGCCGCCTCGACCGCCATCCTCGCCGCCGCATCCTGCACATAGAACCAGCCGTCACGGTAGGGCGCAAGCTGCTCCAAGCTGCCGGTTGCGCTGACATAGAGGCAGTTGGCAAGGCTCTCATGCGGCGTATAGCTCGCGCCGTTTTCTTCCAGCGCCATTGCCGTTTTTGCCGCCGTGGTCTTGAGCGTATTGACCTGCAAAACGGTCTGCGGTGCGGTATTATGACTTTTCAAAAGCGCCTCGGTCTTTTCACCGTACTGCGCCTGCAGCAGCTCGACCAGAGGCTGCGGATGGCTGTATTTTGTGGCAAGGTCGGGCGGCTGCGGCAGCTCATTTGCTCTGAGAATCGAGCGCAAAACGCCGTTGACCAGACGCGAAGCCTGCACATTTGCCTTATGCTTGGTCTGCTTGACCGCCTCATTGACGGCGGCAGAGGCAGGTATTTTATCCATAAAGCGGAGCTGATACAGCGCAAGGCGCAAAATATCCCGCACCACGGGCTGCAGCTTGCCCTTGACGAACTGCTCTATCCAAAAATCCAGCAGCATGCGGTTTTGCAGCACGCCGTAGCACAGGCAGCTTGCAAGCGCCGCCTCTTTGCGCTCCATGCCGACAAGCAGCTCCTTTAGCACGCCGTCTGACCACGCGTCGTCCCTGCGGCAAGCTGTCAGGGCACGCAGTGCCGCATCTCTGGCGGTCATAACTCGATCGGGTGGCCGCGGAAATAATCCGGCGCGGCCATGCGCTTGCCGCCCTCAGCCTGAAGCTGCGTAATGACCAGAACATCACCGCCGCCGCAGGCGATCTCCAAGCCCTGTTTGGTCAATGCCAAAAGCGTTCCGGGCTCTTTTTCTGTCTTCCTCTCCACAGGACGAACGGAATAGATCTTAAAACGCTTGCCGCCGATCTGCATCGTGGCAACCGGCCACGGATCCAAGCCTCGCACATGGTCAATGATCTGACGGCTGCTCTTTGTCCAATCGATCGGGCAAAGCGCCTTGCTCAGCATGGGCGCAAAGGTCGCCTTCTCATGCTCCTGCGGTGTGCGTGTGATCGTGCCGTTTTCCATCGCGCGCAGCGTATCGCACAGAAGCTCCGCACCGATCTGCGCCAGACGGTCTAAAAGGCTCTGGGCATTTTCATACGGCTCGATCGGCGTTTTGCGGATCTCAATAATATCACCGGCATCCATTTCAGCCGACATATACATCGCCGTCACGCCGGTCTCGTCCATGCCGTTTAAAATCGCCCACTGCACAGGGCCGCTGCCGCGCAGCTCAGGCAGAACGGAAGCATGGATATTCACGCAGCCCAATCGCGCAATATCCAAAATGCGCTGCGGCAATATTTTTCCGTAAGCGACCACGGCGATCACATCAGGCTTGAGCGCCTTCAGCTCCTCATACACCGCATCGTCTTTAAACGTTGTGGGCTGGTAAACAGGCAGTTCTGCCTCCAATGCGACCTTCTTCACATCGGACATCTCCGGCTTCATGCCGCGATTCTTCGGCATATCGGGCTTGGTATACACGCCGACCGGCTCAAATTCTTCCTTCAGCAGCTTCTTTAGGCAGGTCGCCGCGATGTCCGGCGTGCCCATAAAAACAACTCTCATTCCTCGTCCTCCACGTTTTGCAAGGAGGAAAGCTCTTCATCCGTGAGCTTGCGATAGGCGATCTCCGTATATAAATGACCATCTAAATGGTCGCACTCGTGGCAGATGCAGCGTGCGATCAGCTCCTCTGCCTCGATCTCAAACCAGTTGCCCTCTCGATCCTGCGCCCTCGCCTTGACATAGTTCGGACGCTTGACCATCCAATATTCACCGGGAATGCTCAGGCAGCCCTCCATACCGTCCTGCTCGCCGCTCGTTTCCATGATCTCGGGGTTGACCAGCTCAACGACCTCGTCGCCGGTATCGATCACCACAACACGGCGCAAAATACCCACCTGCGGCGCGGCAAGTCCGACACCGTTTGCCTCGTAGAGAGTCTCAAGCATATCGTCAAGCAGCTCGTGGAGCTTGCTGTCGAATTTCGTCACGGGGCGGCAAACCTTATGCAGCACGCTTTCTTCCTGTGTTAAGATTTTTCTTAATGCCATGGTAATTCTCCTATTCATTGGCGTTGACGTCCAGATAAACGCCCACGCCTCGATGATTCTTATCTTTTGCAAATTCGCGCATCAAATGCGACAAAAGCTGCCGCAGCGAACGTGTATTTTTGCAGCTCAACGTCAGTCGGTAGCGGTAAACGTAGTTCAGCCGCGCGACCTGCGCCGGCGCAGGTCCCAAGATTTGCACCTGCTCCGCCTTATAATATTCAGAAGCAAGCTGCGCCTGCAGCACCGCAGCAAAATACCGCGCCGCTCCTCGGGTCTGCTCTTCATTCTGTCCGTGGAACGTCAGCGTCAAAAGATCGCAAAACGGCGGACAGCCGCGCAGTTGTCTGAGCGGCAGCTCTGCTTCATAAAATGCGTCGTAATCCTGCTTGGCGGCTAAGGTGATCACCTGATTTTTGGGGGTCATGGTCTGGACCATGGCACGGCCGCACTTTTCGCCGCGGCCTGCACGTCCGATGACCTGCGTGATCATGCTGAAGGTCGTCTCCGCCGCCCGGTAAGACGGCACATAAAGCGACATATCAGCATCCAAAACGCCCACCAGCGTTACATTATTAAAATTCAATCCCTTGGCAACCATCTGCGTGCCCAACAGAATGGGGATTTTTTCCTCACGGAAGCGAGTCAGCAGCTTCTCATGCGTATTGACCGCCGAAACCGTATCGGCATCCATGCGCATGACCTCCTGCTCGGGCAGGAGATTTTTCAGTTGCTCCTGCACCTTCTGCGTGCCGAAGCCAAGCTGCTTCAAATGTCCGCCGCACTCAGGGCAGCGGTGCGGAAGCATCTGCGAATGGCCGCAATAATGGCACATCAAACGGCCGTTGGCATGGTGATAGGTCAAATTGACCGTGCAGCCCGGGCAGACCGGTACATAGCCGCACTCCACGCACGCCACCATGCGGCTCGTGCCGCGGCGATTTAAGAACAAGATCGCCTGCTCCGCGCTCGTCTGATTTTTCACAAGCGCGTTCAAAAGCGGCTCGCTGATGGCGGTCGCATTGCCGTTTTTCAGTTCCTGCTTCATATCCACGATCTCTACCGGCGGCAGAGGCCGCTGATTGTATCGGTTTTTCATATCAAACAGGCGATAAACGCCCGTTTTCGCGCGGTACATCGTTTCAATCGACGGTGTTGCCGAACCGAAAACCACGCTTGCGCCTGCCTTGCTGCCACGGTAGATGGCAACCTCGCGAGCGTCATAGCGCGGAGAATTTTCTGATTTATAGGTATGCTCCTGCTCCTCATCGACGATGAGCAGACCCAAATTCCGCACAGGCGCAAAAATAGCCGAGCGCGTTCCCAGCACCACGCGCGCATCGCCGAGGCAGATGCGTTTCCATGTATCGTAGCGCTCGGTGATGCGCAGGCTGCTGTGCAAAACGGCGACCTTGTCACCGAAATGTGCCGCAAACAGCGACAAAAGCTGAGGCGTCAGCGCAATTTCCGGCACCAGAAGGATCACTCCCTCATCGCGCGCAAGACAATCGTAAATCAGCTTGATATATACCGAGGTCTTGCCGCTGCCCGTGACGCCGTATAACAGACTGATTGCACCCTTTTGCGCGCTCAGCCCTTCATATGCGGCCTGCTGCTCTAAGTTGAGCGTCAGCTCGGTGTCTATCTGCGCCGCCTCGACCCTGCCGATGCGAAGGCGAGGCTCTTCATAAAAGCTGATATAACCCAGCACCTCCAAACGGCGCAGGGTTGCGGTATTCGCCCCCGTGAAATAGCAAAGATCCTTCGCGGCGCACTCACCCAGCGTCAGCAAAAGCTCCAGCACCGCACTTTGCAGCGGCGCGGACTTTTTCTTGCTCGCGGCGTAGCGCTCGGTTTCCTCCCCCGAGGCACACAGCACGGCAATACGCTCGGTTTTGTCGTTGACACGGCGGCGGCTGTCGCTGTGGCAAACGATCAGCTTCTTGCGGCGCAGATAACTCAGCGCCTTTTGCAGCGCCTCTTCTTCAAACTGCTTGCGCAGCACCGCCTCATCGGCCGCGCCGCCCATATCCGTAATCGTCTGCATCACGGCAAGCGCCGTCGGCTGGCGAGAGATCTTCTGACTCCACTCAGGATCGCTCACCGAATAGCTCACATGCTCCTGAAACCAGACACCTGCCGGCAAGATCGCCTTGATCGCATCATAGAACGTGCAAAAATAGCGCTCCCTCAAAAAAGCCGCAAGCTGCAGCATCGGCATGTCCAAAAGCGGCTGCGGATCGAGCACCTGCGTCACCGGCTTGAGATTCTCCCCGAAGCCCTCCTCTACAGACAAAACAATGCCCTCGGTATGCTTGTTCGACCGGCCGAACGGAACGCTCACGCGCTGCCCCGGCTGCAAGCGCAGCCCCTCTGCAACGCGGTAATCATAGGGCTTATCGATGGCATAAATCGCTGCGGAAACGGCAATTTTCGCAATCATCAAAACCCCTCCTCAAAGCGCAAAGCGCGCTGAATTACTCGTTGATATGTGCAACGAGCTTGCCCTCGGCAACCTCGCGAATAGCCAGCGTGACCGGCTTGTCTGTCAGCGTCTCATGGTAGGTCTCAGCCTCAATGGAGATCTGACGCGCGCGGCGCGCAATGACATTGACCATCAGATAACGGCTGCTGATATTCTTCAAAAGGGAAGACATTGCGGGATATAACATTTTAATTTTCCTCCTTGGGTAAAATAGATTCTTGATATTCAGAACGGCAGGCCTCCGCAGTCAAAATGGCCTCGACCTCCGCTGCCGCACGTTCTACCGTGTCATTGATGACGATGTACTTATATTTCGAAGCCTGCGCGCACTCCCAGCGGGCAATGCGCAAACGTTCCTCAACTACCTCGGGCGCCGTATCTCCGCGGCCGCGCAGACGGCGTTCCAGCTCGGCAAACGACGGCGGTGCAACAAAGATCGAAATGGTGTCATCCCGGTTGGCAAACACCTGAAGCGCGCCCTGCACTTCGATCTCCAGCACCACACTCAGCCCTTGCTCCATGGCCTCCTCCAAGGGTTTTTCGGGCGTGCCGTAATAGTTGCCGGCATAGGTGACATGCTCGAGCATCGAATGATCCGCGATCATCGATTCAAACGCTTCCTTTGAGATAAAATAATAATTCACGCCGTCCGTTTCCGACGGGCGAATGGGCCTTGTTGTCGCAGAGACCGAGAAGCGCAGCTCCGGTCTGCGGCGCATGACCTCCTGCAGCACCGTTCCCTTTCCAACCCCCGACGGGCCGGAAAAAACAATAATCCTGCCTTTTTTCATGCGTCCTCCTCGTAGGTTTCGTTTTCTTTGTCCGCAAGGCGCTTGGCAATTGCCTCCGGCGTAATGGCGGAAAGCACCACATGGTCGGTATCCATTACAAGCACCGCGCGGGTCTTTCTGCCGAAGCTGGCATCAACAAGCATGGCTCGCTCCTTCGCCTCCTGCACCAACCGCTTGATCGGCGCAGAATCGGGGCTGAGCACGCTCAGCAGCCGCTCGGCAGAGATCATATTTCCAAATCCGATATTGATCAGTCGCATTTTTCAATCACTCGATGTTCTGAATTTGTTCGCGGATCTTTTCCAGCTCCGACTTGATCTCAACAACGTAACGTGTCAGCTCCAAATCATTGCACTTCGAGCCGATGGTGTTGCTCTCGCGGTTCATCTCCTGCAGCAGGAAGTCGAGCTTGCGCCCGATGGCTCCGCCGTTTTGCAGAAGCGATTCAAGCTGATCAAAATGGCTGCGCAGGCGCACCGTTTCCTCATCCACGCAGACCTTATCTGCAAAAATCGCCGCTTCGGTCAAAATGCGGCTTTCATCGACGGCGGCGTTATCGAGCACCTCGCGCATCTTATTTTCCAATCGGGCGCGATACTCACGCACCGTCTGCGGCGAACGCTCCTCGATCTTGGAAACATAGTCCAAAATCGTTGCGGCGCGGTTGCGCAGATCGCAGACCATTGCCGCGCCCTCCGTGCGGCGCATGGCATTGTACGCCTCGAGTGCCTGCTTGGCAACCGAAACAATATCGGCAATATTCTGCGCCTCGTCCTCCTGCTCCTTTTGCACAACGAAAATATCGGGAAAACGGGTCAGCGAGGTCGCGCTGATGTCATCGCGCACGGGATAATCCGCCGCGATCGTCTGCAGCGCCTTCAAATAGCCCTCCAAAACCGGACGGTTGAGCGCAACTTGTACATTCTCCTCCGCCGTGACCTGAATGGTGATGAACACATCGACCTTGCCGCGTGCGACAGACTGCTTCACCGTCTGCTTGACGGCATCCTCGGCATAAGAGAACGCACGGGGCATCTTAACATTGCAATCCAAAAAACGGTTATTGACCGAACGCAGCTCTACGGTAATCTCCTTACCGTTCAGGCTCTGCACTGCGCGGCCGTAGCCGGTCATACTGTAAACCAAAACATCTCTTCCTTTCTCAACGGCAGCCGTTGCACAGACAGTTTAAGCAGATCATCGTACTGCACAGATCGCAGCAGTCATCCCTCTGATCGTAGCCGCTGCCGTACTGCTGCTGACGGTAGGTATATCCGCCGCTGACGCTGTTGAGCGCACTGCGGTATTCCGCATTCGACGGATCCATATTGACGGCAATACGGAAATTCTGCGCCGCCTCATCCATCCAGCCGCGCCGCTGCGCGATCGCGCCGCGCAGGAAATACCACTCGGCGTTATGATTGGCGATTCCGTCTAACTTGCTCTCTGCCGCATCGAGCTGTCCCGTCTGTATCAAACGGCGCACCTCGGATAGCTCAGCCGAAGAAGACGAGCCATAGGAGGACTGCGATGAGCCGCCATAGGACGAGCCGCCGTAAGACGTGCTTCCGCCGCCCTTGGTAAGGGTGTCGTAGGCCTCATTGATCTCCTTCATCTTCTCCTGCGCAAGATCGGCAAGAGGATTGTTGGCATAGTTATCGGGATGATATTTGCGCGCCAGATCACGGTAGGCTCTTTTGATCTCTTCATCCGAGGCGCCGTGTGGTACGCCCAATACCTCATAGGGATCTTTCATTCTTTTTACCTCGCTTGCGGAACGTGCCGTCTGCAACGCTCTTGAGCACCGACGGCATTCCGTAATAAATAATGTTTTTCAGCAGCGTATCGTCCGTCCGGCGATCCAGCAGCTCCAACGCGGAGGCCGCCATATCGATCGAGGCATCGACGCTGCGCAAAAATTGCTTCTTATCCGCCTCTTCCAACGCTCCGTCATGAAGCGTATAGCGGTAGCGCAGAGGATTATAGCTGTCCGATCTGCAGTCCTTGGGCAGATCTTCCAGCGCATCGGTCAGGTACAAAAAACGACCGACATGGTACAAAAGCTGCTGCGCTGTTCGCCGCTGCTTCTCGTCTTCAAAACAGCCTGCGCAGGCATGAAGCATTTTAGCAAAGGCATCTGCCGCACGATCTATGCTGCCGCATTTTTCCTGCTCCAGTCTTTGAAGCTGCGAAAGCTGCTGCGAAAATACCGCATCGGCCTGCGGAAGACGCTTTGCCGCCTTGCGGTAGGCGCGGCGGTAGAGCCCTCTTGCCATGCGCGCACCGAGCTTTTTCAGCCCTTTTGCATCCTGCACGGCATCGGACAGCTTCCAATACGAAAGCAGCACGCTCATATCCGCTGCATAGCACATCGCCTCGTCGTTCGGCAGGCAGTTTTTCCTGCAAAACACGCGCGCAGGACAAAAGCAGCGCTGCATCTGCCTTTCGTCGTCACTGAGCAGGAAATACAAAAAGGTCATATCATAATTGACCAGAAACCGCGCATGAAAGCCGTAGCGTTTCTTGAGGCTGCGGCACAGGCCGCAATAAGCCGCCCGATATTTCTCCAAAGCATCGTCAGAGAGCTTGTCCGTTCTGGGAAGAATATATCCAAACATTCTACTTCACATAGCCGACGATCGAATACGTCGGCGGTTGATTCTTGATTTTTCGGTTATAGGCAAAGGCAGGAAGCATGCCCAGCACAAACGCCGCCGCACCGATCGCAGCCGCCCACGCACCGAGCGGAAGGGCTGCCAGATACGCCGCGACAAATGCTACCGGCGGCAGCAAATACACCAGCGCAGCCGCCTTCAGCACCACAGAGCCCTCCGACTGCAGGTACACCACATCTCCGCGCTGCGCCGAGATCAGGTTCTCCGCTGTCACGCGGAGCGTCTGCTTTACACTTCCGCAGCCGCTGCATTTATGGCAATCGCCGCTGCACGCGCTCTCGCGCACCACCAAAACCTCCGCCCGCCCGTCGGGCAAAAGCTTGTCCACCGTTGCTTTCTGCTGCATGGCTCAGCTCTCAGTCGTTGCGGCAGCTCTTTCCTCGATTCGCGCGCTGTATTCCTTAAACAGTCCCAAGCCGAATCCGCCGGGCAAGCGAACCGTCAGCGGACACATCTGTGTCTGATCCATCTGCGAAACATCGATGTCCACGATGATCTCCGTTTCGCCTGCAGTCAGCTTCGACTGCAATTGACGCAGCTTATCGCTGTTGCCGCGAAGCTCAATGACCTGATCGGGGTCTGCGTAGACATATTCCATGCCGTCGGCGCCGTTGCTCCAGCGCAGCCTCGTCTGGCTCAGCGAAATGCGCAGCAAGCCGATGGAATCGCTGATTTCAACGGCAATTTCCACGGGAACGTTGGTCGTATTGTTCTCGCCCCAGCGCGTTACGCCCTGCGGCAGTTCCACCGAGCGTGAGAGCGTCACATCGTCGATGCCCTGAATGCTCGCAAGATCAATTTCGATCTCATAGCTTTCGTCCAGCTTTTCCAATGCCTCGAGCGTACCCGTCACACGGATGCTGCTCGGACTGATCGTGGCGGTAACATCATCCTTCGTCAAGCCGCCGCCTGCGCTGTACACGGCTTGCAGCGTAATATCGCGGTAGGGCAATACCTGGATGCTCACGCCCACCGTTTCGACCGAAACGGTAGAATAATTGCTCAGCGTCAGCTCCTCGTCGTTTGCATCCACAAAGATAAACGGGAGCTTCTCATTTAAAGTTGTATTTGTCTTCGTCAGATCGACGGAAATCAACGCCTTCTCGATCTTGCCGACCTCCTCGGCAGGACCGCTGACGGAAATCGTCTGCATATCCAGCACCGTTTCGCCGCGCAGATAGCCTTCGAGCATCTCGCCCTCGGTGTACACGATCTCCACGGGAATGTCGCGGTCTCTTCTCTCGCTGATCTTTACCTTCACGCGGTTGGAATTGGTACCGACCAGCCGAATGTCGCCCGAGGCGACCGTAGCAGGCGGATTGAGCGTCCAGCTCACCTCGAAGGTTCCGACCGTGTCAATATTGCTGACGTCTGCAATGGCCTCAAGATTGCTGCTGTTGAGCTCCTTCAGATCCGAACGGCGGCCTGCGATCTCCACATCTACATACTGCTCCTCACCGCCTGAAATCATCAAGCCTCTGGCAGAGAGCGTAGACGTACCGGTTACACGCACGCGAATATCCGAGATCGTCGCCGTGTCGTCCGGATTGACGAACGTCACCGCATACACCCACAGCGCAATGGACACGACCAGTGCCAGCAAAAACGCCAATATCTTATGTTTCTGCATCGGTATCATCCTTTTCCTTCTGATTGCGCAGCTTACGCAGCCGCTTCAGCGGATTGCGCGACTTCTCCTCTCGGGGCGGCGCAAGCTCATTGAGCAGCAGCTTCTCAAGTGTTTGCGGCGCAAGGTGCCGCTTGAGCATACCGCCGACGGCGACGGAGATCGTACCGGTCTCCTCCGAAACGATCACCACGACCGCGTCGGTCACCTCGCTCATGCCGATACCGGCGCGATGCCGCGTGCCGAGGTCACTGCTGATCTGACGGTTCTGTGTCAGCGGAAGCACACAGCCTGCCGCTGCCAAGCGATCATTGCGCACGATCACCGCACCGTCGTGCAAAGCTGCCTTGGTGAAGAAAATATTGCGCAGCAGCTCCGAGGAAACACGCGCATCGATCGCCGTACCGTTTTTGGTATAGTCGATCAGAGAGTCCTTGTTTTCAAAGACGATCAGCGCGCCGGTGCGCTCCTTGGACATCACCTCACAGGCTGAAACCGTCTGCGAAATAACACGATCAATGTCGCGTTCCTCTTCCTTCATCATCAAAAACTCGCGGAAGGAACGGCCGCCGAGCTTCTCCAGAAGGCGGCGCAGCTCCGGCTGGAACATGACGACCAGCGCAACAAGTCCGATCTCCAGAATTTTATCGATGATAAAATTCAGCAGGTACATATTGAACAGCTCCGTCATCGCCGCCAACAGCAAAATGATGATAATGCTCTTGGCAATACGCGCGGCACCTGTTGTCTGGATCATCATAATGACGGCATAGATAATAAACGCAACCGCCACAATATCGATGATGTCCATGATTTTAATGGTTGGGATCATATCGATCGAATCCCGAAAGAATTCTAATATAGCATTCATAAGCAAAAACTCCGCTTATTGTATTTATGCTATCAATTATAGCCGATTTCGCCGTCAATAGCAAGTGGAAAACGATACTTTTTATTCGTTTGCAAGCAGTTTTTTACAGCTTTGCGCAAAACGATGCACTTCTTGCGGCGTATTAAAGGCCGAAAAGCTCACCCGTACCGTACCGCCGTCGATGGTTCCCGCGCTCTGATGCGCCAACGGTGCGCAATGAAGTCCCGCGCGAAGCGCGTAGCCTTCCTCCGCCATGCGCGTGGCAAATTCCTCGCAATCCATTTTTTCGGTGCAAAAGGACAGCACACCGCTTTGCATCTCGCCCGTAAAAATTTTAAGTCCTTCGTGCTTTTTAAGCTGCTGCGCCAGCATTTGACGAAGCGCGCACTCATGCGCGGCAATTGCCTTCGGCGTGCGCTTGATTACATAGCGAAGGCCCGCAAGCAAACCTGCGATGCCGCAAACATTATGAGTGCCTGCCTCCAGCCGATCGGGCAAAAAATCAGGCATACGCATATCCTCCGAGACGCTTCCCGTACCGCCGAAGAGCAGCGGCTGCGCCTCCTCGGCGCACAGCAAGAGTCCTGTTCCCTGCGGTCCGTACAGGCTCTTGTGTCCCGGCATTGCAATAAACGCGGCGCCTGTTTTTTTCAGACTCAGCGGCAAGATCCCTGCCGACTGCGAGGCATCAACGATCAGCGGAACTCCGTAAAAACGGCACAAGCGCGCAATTTCCTCGATCGGCAGAATATAGCCGAACACATTCGAACAATGCGTGCACACAGCCGCCGCCGGCTGCTGTCTGAGCGCATTTTCAAACGCTTCAAGCGTATCTTCGGGCGAAAACAGCCGCCGGCCTGCCGTGATAATCTGCGCCTGTCGGGCATACAGCGGACGCATCACCGCATTATGCTCAAAGCCGCTGACGACCACCTTCGCCCCCTGCGGCACAAGCGAATGGATCGCAATATTCAGCCCATGCGTGGCATTCATGGTGAAAATCACCTGCTCCGGCTCTGCCTCAAACAGCTCCGCCGCCGCTTTGCGCGCCTCAAAGACCGTTTTTGCGGCAGCCTCCGCCGCCTTGTGTCCGCCTCTTCCGACACTCGCGCAGGTCTGAATCGCCTTCTGCACCGCACAACTGACCGCCATTGGCTTTTGCAGCGTCGTTGCCGCACTGTCAAGATAGATCATTCCGCCACCTCCTGCCAAACGCCCTCCGACGAGCGTTCAAAGCATTTTTGATAGCGTTTCTCTCCCTGCTGCAAAATCGCCTGCGCCGGAAGCAGGCTCTGTGTGCGCAGACAGTAGCCGCAGCCGTGGCTGCGCAGCTCAGTCGGCGTTCGGATCATCGTGGTTTTTATGCCCGCCGCCTGCAAACGCTGCTGCGCCTGCTGCGCAGCCGTGATGGAACGAAAGGTAAAGCAATACATTATGACTCACTCCTTCCACTTCATCGTATGCCCTTCGACCACGTTTGACACACTTCGCCGTCTTTCGCGAAAAAACAGCCCCGATTTCCCAACTTAACAGAATCTTAATTTCTTCACGGTTATAATCTTAACAATTTTCGGGTATTATGTAACCGTAAACAAAAACTTTTCTTTTTCATTTTCTCCTCTTTTCTTTTTTCGAACTCCGCAGATCGCTTAGCCACCGATCTGCGGTTTTCTTTTTTGTTGACATTTTCTGCATACTTTGTTAAACTAAAGTTGCATAATTTATTAAGGAGGCTTTCCCATGAAACGCTTACTTGCGCTGCTTTTGATCCTTGCGCTGCTGCTTCCGACAGTCTATGTGCCGCAAGCACAGGCAGCCGGCACCTACGACCCTTACAAAGCCATCGCCTATGCCGAAGCCAATTGGAACAGCGGCAAGGGACTTTGCGCCGAATACGTTTGGAATTGCTTAAAAGCCGGCGGCCTGAATCTGAGCATGTCAGGTCTTCGCGAATCTCCTTACGTTACAACCGGTCTTGCAGAAGCCGCCTGCAGAGCCATCGGCAAAACCTACACAGGCGTGAAGGATTTTCCTATGGTCGCCACGGAAGACCGTTTGGGGCCGACCCACGCGTATATTGAGCATCCGGCGAACAGAGATATTTCGATCGGTGATCTGCTGTTTGTATACTGCGAGACCTGCGGCAAAACGCCGCACGTCGTCATCTGCAGCGGCTACTACAACGACAGCTTGATCTGTGTCTACGGTCACAACTACGCACAGCAGCACAGCTTTATGCTACCTGCCGGAGCCAACGCAGGCGGTCACAACGGCCATCAATTTTCCATGCGCTATCTGGATCTTTCCGATGTCGCGGAGTACGATTGCGAATGCAAAACGCTGTTCGATGTTCCCAAGAACGCATGGTATCACGAATACGTCCATGATGCGCTGAATATGGGTTTGATGAGCGGTGTTTCGGACTACAGCTTCGCTCCCGAAGACAGCATGACCCGTGCCATGGTAGTAACGGTTCTCTACCGCTACAATTATGAGCCGCAGACTGTTGCTCCTTCCTTCAGCGATGTTGAGCCGCACAAATGGTACACGAACGCCATCGCCTGGGCCGCGGAAAACAGCATTGTCGGCGGCGTTGGAAATAACCGCTTCGACCCCAATGGCAGTATAACACGCGAGCAGCTTGCGACCATTTTGTACCGTTACACAGCAAGCATGGGCAATGACTGCTCCGCAAAAGCAGACCTATCTTCCTTCCCCGACGCAGCCAAGGTCAGCGCATGGGCGCGCGATGCCATGCAATGGGCAGTCGCAGAAGGTCTCATCAACGGCTCCGGCGGCAAGCTCCTACCCGGTGGAAACGCCACGCGCACACAGGTCGCCGCCATTTTGATCCGCTATATTGATAAATACGGTGTGATCCCCAAGGAGGGTCCTTGCGGCGATGATTTGACGTGGTCATTGAGCACCAACGGCACGTTGACCATCTCTGGCAACGGCGCGATGTGGACTTCCTACTCCGAATATCCCGAAGGTGCGCATTGGTCCGACGCAAAGAATTTTATAAAAAAGATCATTGTCGAAGACGGCGTAACATCCATAGCCAGCTTTTCCGACAGCAATCTCCTGCAGGATGTGCAGCTTTCCGATTCTATAGTCGAGCTTGATGACTCCTGCTTCAGCCGTTGTCCCAATCTCCACTCGGTTCGTCTGAGTCAAAATCTGACAAGCATTCCGAGCTACTGCTTTGCCGACTGCTCCAAGCTTGCATCCATCGAATCGCCCAAAAAGCTGACCTCGATTGGCGAACACGCCTTCAGAAATTGCAAAGAGCTACGATCGATCAGCTTGCCCGAGAGTCTGCTCACTATTGAGCCCTGTGCTTTTCAGCAGTGCAGCTCCTTAGCCGAAATCACTCTTCCCGAGGGCTTAAAGGAGCTTGCCGCCGATGCTTTCTCCCGCTGCGACAGCCTGACAAGCCTGCGCATTCCTGCCACTGTGGAGAATATTTACTATGAATATAACTACGCTACTTTCCAATACACCTTCCCTTGCCGAATCGAAGTCGACGAACGCAATCCCAATTACTGCACCGACAGCAACGGCGTTCTCTTTACAAAGGATAAAACAGCCTTGCTCTTCGCCAACGAGGATCTGTCCGGCAACTATCAAATTCCCGAATCCGTCACCGCCATTGGCGCATATGCATTCAGCGGCTGCAGCGGTTTGACCTCTGTTAGCATGTCCGATCAGGTCGCTTCCATCGGAGATTCTGCATTTAGTAACTGCCATAAGCTGCAGTCTGTCCAATTCCCGACGCACATTGACAGTTTCGGCAGCTGTCTGTTCCGTTTCTGCGCTTCATTGAAGAGTGTCACCATTCCCGAGGGCGTGACAACCCTCGGTGCAGAGACATTTCTTTCGTGCAACAAATTGGAGCAGATAACACTTCCGCAGAGTCTTACAGGAATTGATGCTTATGTCTTCAACGAATGCTACAGTCTGAAGGATTTTGTCATTCCGCCACAGGTCACTCGGATCGGCGGTCAGGACTTCAGCAATTGTTATCGGCTCAGAAATATTTATTTCATGGGCAATGCGCCGGAGATTTTCGCCTGCTACGGTGGAAACTTTACCATTCGCTATATTTCGGGCAAATCCGGCTGGACCTCTCCGACATGGAACGGCTATCCAACTGCCACCTGGACTCCGTAATTCTTTCTCAAGAGCATCAGCAAACATCATGAAATATAAAATTCCGATTTATCGAGTTGTCATAAAATCGACCACAGCAAAGTAACGAGACGCGCGAGCGTGCCGGAAAGGGGTCTCGGGGGAGGGCGGCTTGGAAACCGAGCTTGGCAGTAACGATAAGAACAAGGGAACGATAGGTTTTCTACAGCGCCTCCCCCGAGTCGCTTCTTTCGTACC
>CAYVLD010000017.1:0-20716 GCA_964452205.1 uncultured Oscillospiraceae bacterium | reverse complement strand
CTGAGCGGCTGCGCCGTAGTTCAGCATGTCAACGCACATCGTCTTCAGCTCTGCGGTCGAGCTCTCTGCATCGATCTTGCCGATGAGATAACTCTTCATGGAGTTTGTGTTGGTTGCGCTGTAGTGGATGGTGCCATCGGAAGCAACTGCGTAGAGAACCGTTGCAAACTCGTCGCCCATTTCCTTGGCGTTGATGCCGGCATAAGTTGCCTGATATGCGGTAACCGCGCCGCCGGTGTTGGTAACAGGAGTCATGGCATCCAATTCGAAGGTGGTGACAACAGGCTCACCGTCTGCAACTGCCTTGGTAACAACAAGGTAGAAGCTCTCGAAGGAAGAAACCTTCGCATTCAGAATGGTGTAACGAACCTGCATTTCCGCGCCTGCGGAGATCGACATAATGAAGCTGAGGTTGGGGTCGAGCTCATATTCAGGCTCGGCAGCTTCTACTGCGCCGCAAACGCAAGCGCCGTCAACATAGCTGTGTTCTTCGGTTGCGGAGTAGTCGCAATTTGAACAGGTGATGGTGTGCTCTGCACCGTTGTTGGTGTAGCTATAGCTGTGTCCGGCTGCCGAAACTTCATCATCCGTATAACTCTCACCGCAATCGGAGCAGGTGTAAACGCTGTAGCCTGCCTCGGTGCAGGTCGGTTCGGTAACAACGACCTCATAATCATGTCCCGTTGCATTGATCGTCTCGGCATAGCTGTCACCGCAGTTACAGGTATAGGTTCTCACACCTTCTTCTTCGCAGGTCGCTTCTGTTGTTATGACCGATTCGTAGCTATGTCCGAGCGCAGAGATGTCCTCCGTTCCGACCGTTTCGCCGCAGGACAAACAGATGTAGGTGATCAGACCGCTTTGCGTGCAGGTTGCATCGATTGTCACGCTTTCCGTTTGCGTGTGCAGGCAGCCCGTGAAGACCGTCGTATAATACACCGTACTGCCGCTGCCATCTACAGGCAGGATCTCTAAATCAAAAAATCCCGTAGAGCCTGCCGTAATATTGCTTGTAGAGTAGACACCGAATCTCGGCGTGCCATTATAAAGATAATTTGCAATTGCTCTGGAAGCACTGGTTGTTTCAAGGATTCTCCAAGAGCCGTTTGTGCCGGTTGTGATCGTCCAATTGTAGGCTGTTGCGGACGACATCAGATTGGTACTGCCTGAATATGCGAGATAATACGTTCCGTTGTCAATGGTATAGTAGCCGTTATCATAATTCAGCGTCAAAACAAAGCTGTCTGCATCGCTGTCGGTAACCACACCGTCTTCCACCTCGACGACGGTCGGATAGAGCTTGCCGCTGCTGAAGCTGAAGCTGTTCGGCATCGCATAATAGCTGCCGCTGACCAATGCCGCGAGCACAAATTCGCCGCCGGTTCCGATTGCAAATTCAGTCGCTCCGGCACCGCTGACACAGTAGCGGTACAACGCATAGAGCGTGATATTGCCCGATGCGGTATAATCGCTGCCGGCAACGTAGTAAGCATCGCACACCGTTTGATTATCCACGTTCTCATCAATCCAGCCGATAAACTCCGCATTATATTGATCTCCCGTCGGCGTACCGCTCGGTTCGGGCAAACTGATACTTGACAGGCTGTTGCAGCTCATCGGCTCAATTGCCTCCACTCCCTGCGGAACGCTGAAGCTGACCGTATAATGATAGCCCGTCGGCTGTGTGTAATTCTGATTCTGCGTCAGGCCGCAAAGCGAACAGGTATAAATATCATAGCCCTGCGCGGATTGTGTCGGATCAACCGTTTCCGTATAGCTGTAGTTATGACCGAGGGCTTCCTGCGTCTCGGTATAGCTGTTTCCGCAAAGACTGCAGGCGTAGGTTATGCTCCCCTGCGTGGTACACGTCGGGTTTAAGGTAGACACGGCTGCATAGTCGTGCGCACAGACTGTTTGTAAAACCGTCGTATAATAGGTCACTGCATCAGTTGTCATCATATACAGCTCAACTGAGCCGCGTGTGGATGCAGAAGCATCAAAACAAGCAAAATAGGAGATGGATGCAAAGAAGCTGTTGCTTGCAAAACCAATGGTATTATGCGTATTCGCGCCCTGCGCGGTCAAAATCGCTTCTCCGCCGCTGATCGTAACGAGAAATGAAGCGTTATCATTGATTGAAGACTGTGTGTTGATCGTGTTGCTTCGGCTCGACGAGGCGTAAATGTAGCCGTCGTTCGTCTCATCGTAAAACGCCCAAGCACCGTCCACACTTCCCTTTTGCAGCACAAATTCGCAGACAGAACCGCTGAAGGTGATCGTGCTGTTTGTTGAATTTTTTGTGATCGCTGCCAAACCGCGTGCGCTGCTGTTCTGGGTTGTGCTCATTGCATAGCTGTAGGACTTCGATGCAATGACGACCTTCGCATCCGTATACAGCTCGGAAGAATCCGTAACAAGCGTATAATGCGATTCGCCGCTGCCATCTATGACATAGGTATAAAGCGCGTAGAGCGTTATGCTCTCTTGAAGCGTATAGCTATCTCCTGCAGCATAGATCACAGGTGCTTCGGCCGAATTTTCCGTCTGTGCATCAGTCCAGCCCACAAACGTGTACTCGTAGGCAGTTGCATTCGGGGTGCCGCTCGGTGTCGGGAGCGTTATGACCTCATTGTTGTAGCCTGTGATCGGGCTTTGCGTCACACCATCGGGCGTTGCAAAGATCACGGTGCAGCCCTCCAACGCGGTAAAATTAATGCAGATCGCACAGTCGGATGTCGGTGTCACCGTAAACACATTCCCATCCTGCACAACCGTTGCACTGCCGCGCAGAAGCGTGTAGCCGGAAACCTGATAGCCGTCCTCCGGCGTTGCGGTAATGGTATATCCATCGACAGCTACAGAACCATAGCTATCGCTGTTGACGCTTACATCCATCGCATAATCGATTGCGGAAAAATCGATCTGAATAAAGCAGTCCGATGTCGGTGTCACAGTGAAAATGTTTGCGTTTTGTACGACAGCCGCTGTACCGGAAAGGATCGTGTAGCCGCTGACTTCGTAGCCTGCATTCGGCGTTGCCGTGATCGTATAGCCGCTGATGCTGACGGAACCGTAAGCGGAATTGTTCGGCAGAACCGAAACGCTGTACTGGATCTCAGAGAAGTTGATCCGGATCGTGCAGTCCGCTGTCGGCTTGAGGGTAAAGACATTTCCGTTGCGGGTGATCGTCGCACTGCCGCTGACGAGCGTATAGCCTGAGACCTGATAGCCATCGTATGCCGTTGCTGTCACGGTATAGCCGTCCACGCTCACCTCACCAAATGCCGTATTATTGACCGTTGCAGTTATCGTGTATGTAATCGCGCTGAAATTGATGCGTACGGTGCAATCGGAAGACGCCGTGACGGTAAAAACATTTCCGTTTTGTTTCACCGTTGCCGAGCCGGAAATGACTGTATAGCCGCTGACTTCATAGCCTGTTTTCGGCGTAGCGGTAATGACATTTCCCGACAGGGAAACCGTGCCGTAATTGGTGTTGCTTGAGGTTGCGGTTATGGTATAGGAAGGAGCGTCCGTACCGCCGGCAGCCTCACCGGAAGGAGTCTGCATCGTTGTCGGAGGCGTTTGATTGAATAAAAGCCACGCAAATTCGGGATAGTCAATAAAAACATTGCGATTTCCTTGGAAATTCTCCGTCTGATCATTTCGAGCCATTTCCCAATCATCGACCGGATCCATCTCCATCCATTCCAGAAGCGTGTCCAGATCATCGATGGCTCTTGTGCCTGCGTTGGCTGAATCGTCTGAATCCATCGTCGGAAGATAGCTTGAGGAAACATCGGAATAAAGATTCGGCTGTCCCCAGCGGCAATAAACATAGAGCAGAATACGGGCGACATCACCCTTGACATTATCGCGAACCTCCAAAACCTTGGACGTACCGTTGTGCCAGATGACCGCCTCACCGTTGACAGAGGCAGTGCTGTAGGAGCTGTAGTTCTCGCGCACATTTGCAAATGTATAATTGCTCTTTGCCGAATTTACCGTGCCGATCGACGGGCGAAGATGATGCAGATCCGCGCCGCCGTTCGTCTGATAAAAGGAGGCATTGCTCTTCGGCCAAACATGCTCACGCTGCATATCACTCGTACCGTAATCATCCGCGGAGATATCCGTATAGAAATACTGATACTGGCTTGCGCCGCTGACAGCATCGGTATAATCCCACAGATAGCTCAGCTCATTGGACTGCTCGCCGGAGGGATTGTACAGCGTATAGACCGTATGAGTGTCGGTCATCAACAATTGAAGCGCATCGTACAGAGCATTATCCTGTGTTGTCAGATAGCTGTTGCTTGGCGCAGAAACGCCGCTGAGCTGTGATAAAACCTCATAAGAATTGCTTCCTGTATAATACTTCTGCGCCTGAGCGGAAAGCTCGTCACACACAACATGCCTCGTAGCGCTGTTGCGAGACAGTGTGCCGGTTGCAGCGAATACCGTCAAGCCGGAAAACAGCGACAATATCAGCGCTATCACCACGATCAGCGCCGCAAATCGCTGCAACAAACCACGGATTTTCATTAAAAATATCCTCCTGTTCATGTAAAAAGACATATTTCTACGTATACCATCTCATTTTACTACGTTTTTCGAAAAAAATCCAGAAGGTTTTTCCAAAAACAGGCAGTTCAACAATATTTGGCACTATGCACAATTTTCCTTTTGCATTTCATGCAAGATGTCGGCAATGCGGCCTTGAAAATGCCGATCGGAACGATGCCGCGCTCAATATGGTCAACGCCATGCTCACCTACGGCGACAGCGTTGCGGCATACATGAGCACCTGCAGTCAATAAGCGAATAAAAAATGGTCCATTGGGAACCACCATTCCCAACGGACTATTATTCGTTCCCACCCGGCGCAATAATTTGACCTTATCAATTTTTCATAGCGCTCTTGACTTTGATTAATTTCATGTTATAATAACTAACAGATATTACCTCATGAATCGTCTGCGATCCATGAGACAATTTGTGTGTTTATACAATTGTTATTTTAGGAGGGAAATCGTGACTCGAGCTGAAGAACGCCGGTTGAATCATAATGCGATCCTGCGCGCAGCAATCGACTGTTTTCTTTCCGATGGAATTGACAAAACCTCAGTTAACGACATTGCACTTCGCAGCGGTCTGACCCCGATGTCTGTTTATCGTTATTTTGGCAATAAGCAGACCATCGCCGTGGAGGCAGCCAATCGGCTGCTGCAGGAGTATCTTGCGGAACACATATCTCGGTGTCAATCCGCTTTTACGCAGTACGAATCAGGCTTTGATGAGTTCGCCCGTATAGTGCGTGCTTACATCGACACCTACGAAGCGCATCCGGAATACATACGCTTTTTGCAGGAAATGACAGCCTATTCTTTACGCGAGTCATTGTCAGACCAACTGAACTATATGCACTTCGCCTTCCCCGACTCCTCTTTCAACCGACCGGCTTTTTCCGCATTGGAACGAGGCCAAGCAGATGGTTCTGTCCGCAAAGAGATCGATTTGCAGCGTGTATCTCAAACGTTGACGAATCTTCTGACCGGTGGGGTCAATTATCGCATTTTAATTGACGAGCAAACACAAATGGACATTCTTCGCCACACCGCGGAAATGATAATTTACTACATCAAAGCACAATAAGGAGCGTTTTATGAAGAACTATATAATTTTGACCGACTCTTCTGCCGATCTGCCCATGCACTATTATGAAAAGTATGAGATCAACTTTATTCCCCTGAGCTTTTTGCTTGACGGAGAGAGCTATCAGAACCTGCCCGACGAGAGCACCCTCCGCTTCAGCGAGGTATATGAACATCTTCGCAACGGTAAGAATATTACGACGTCTGCCATCAACGTTGAAACGTTCCGGCAGGTATTTCTCCCCTATCTTCGCGAAGGAAAAGATGTCCTCTATCTCGGCTTCTCCTCCGGCCTGAGCGGCACCTTCAGTGCAGGCAGCATCGCTGCACAGGAGCTTGCGGAAGAATATCCGGAGCGCAAAATCGTCTGTGTTGACACCTTGTGTGCCTCCCTCGGTCAGGGGCTTTTGGTCTATCTGACGGCAAAGAAGCGCCTCGAAGGTGCAACCCTGGAGGAAGCTGCGGCATATACCGAAAGCATTAAGCTGAATCTTTGCCATTGGTTCACTGTCAATGATCTCTTCTTCCTCAAGCGCGGCGGCCGCATCAGCGCAGCAACGGCCTTGGTCGGCAGTGCCTTGGGCATCAAGCCGATACTTCATGTAGATAACGAAGGCCATCTGGTCAGCGTTTCCAAGGTCCGCGGCCGCAAGAAGGCAATCATGTCACTTCTTGATAAGATGAAAGAAACCGCAATTGATCCTGCCAATCAGATCCCGTTCATTTCACACGGCGATTGCTTGGAGGACGCGCAGGAACTTGCCGATGCCGTCAAGAAGGAATTTGGCGTAAAGGATGTCATCATCAACTACGTCGGCCCCGTCATCGGCGCACATTCCGGTCCGGGAACGTTAGCGCTGTTCTATCTTGGCAAAGAAAGATAAAAAATGAACCGCTTCTCTCAAGTTGGAGAGAAGCGGTAGTTTTTTATAACGAAGGAACCGGACGCGGACGGTTTTCATCGATCACTTCGGCAGCATCCAACAGATCCGCAAGCAGATCCGCACCGTATTCCAAACGGTAGCCATCAATCACGCGGCGAGATTGACGCATATAGCTGCTTCTGAGCTGCACCCAGTATTCCGCTGCATCCATATTGCAGAAGAAGCGATACCCCGCATCGTAAAGCACATTAAATTTTTCGCCCGAGTAATAATTTACGCTGCCGATGTCCAATCCGTAGGGGAAAAAGAGGATCTCCGTCCGACCGACGATCGGCGCTACCTGATTATCCCATTTGCGCACATTATCCGCGATGGTATCTGCGTCGCTGTCCGCAAACGAAATCTTGGAATATCCTTGGCAGGCAATTTCCCAGCCGTTTTCCTTCAACTTGGCTGCAACTGCCTGCGCCTGACGGATCTCCTGCATATAGGCATCCTCGCCCAAGATCACTTCCCAGTCCGGATGCGTCCGGAAACCGAACACGCCCTCCACACCGGTAACTGCAACAACACCCTTCGCTCCGTGATAGGAAAAATCGGGATGCTGCGCCACAAATTCCTCCACAATCGGCACCATGTCATAGGCGCCGTAAAGCTCATTTCCATCCGCATCAACGTATTTGCAGGTCAATTCTCCCTGCTCATCCAGCAGAAGCTGACAAGCAAAGCCGTCACCTTGCGCATCAGCATACACATCCTCATCCGAGCCATCGACAAGAGATTGGTAATAATTCACATCCTCCTGCGACAAAACAATCGGCTTCTTCCCTTCCGGCAGGTAGATTTCGCCCTGCTCCAGCTCCGTATCGCCGTCCTGCTGCGCAGTATTCTTTACCATGTCATGCATGCCGATCAGAACATAATCTCGTTCATAGAGCGATTGCAGGATCGCACGAAATTCCGCAACCGTCAGCATCGACTGCTGATAGGTCAGTGCATCCGCATCGTCATCAAATGCACGGGACGTATCTACGATCAAAGCGCGCACAGAAATATGCGGAATTTTTGTCGTATCCTCCCACAGCACCAATTCGCTCTTCAACTCCAAGAAACGGCTTTCCGCCTCCTTCAGCGCAGACTGCTGCGCCCAATCCGCGCCAAATTCACTCAGCGCCGCTATCGCAGCATCGTAGTCATAGCTCGCCGCGAGCTGCTCAGCGCGTACCAAAACCTTAGAAAGCTTTTCCTCTGTTGATTCGGTCGACTCGGTCGGCTGCGTGCTGATCGTCGTCGGCTCGGTCGGTACCTCTTCCTCAGAGCTTAACGCTCCCACGAGCAGCGAAATCAATCCGATCACAATCGCAAGGCAAGCCGCCGCAATCCCAATCAGAATCAGCCAGCCCTTGATATTCACCTTTCTTTTTCTTCGGCGCGGCTTTCGAGACGCATCGCGCCGCTGCATCGTTTCATGCTTTTGCATCGGTTCGCTGCGCCGCGGAGTCGATAACGGTTGTTCTTCGGTCGGTTGCCGTTTCTTCACTTGCTCTTGTGCCACATCGTAGATTTTTTGGCGCTCTCGAAGCGCCTTTTCTGCATCCCATGGCTCGTCGATCAACTTATATTTATCTGACATAGAACCGGCCTCCGTTTCTTTTTATTCCTTCAACATTCTGCGTCGGGCAATGTTGATCGTTCCCTCCTGCATATGGTTCATCCACGCTAAGCTCTTGCCGCAGCCGTATGCAACGCAGGAATCTGCATCATCTGCCAGCATACAGCGGATCTCCGTGCGCTCCTGCAGCAGCTTGTCCAAGCCATAGATCTGACTTGCGCCGCCGGTCAAAACAATGCCGTTTTTCGCAATATCCGCAACCAGCTCCGGCGACGTCTGCTCCAGCACAGCCAAAACCTCATCAATAATACTGCGCGCAGGACGCTTCAAAATCTCAATCATCTCATCGCTCGTCAGCGTTGCTTCACGAGCCAGACCGGTCTTCAGATCGCGACCTTTCACCGTCATCGACAGCTCCTGCGGACGCTGCCAAAGACTTCCGATCGCAAGCTTGACCTCCTCGGCAGTATTCGCGCCGATGAGCATTCCGTAGCGCTTGCGCACATACTTGATGATTGCCTCATCAAATTCAATGCCTGCGGTTTTGATCGACGAGGACTGCGCCAGACCGTTCATCGTCAAAACACCGATGTCCGTCGTGCCGCCGCCGATGTCAACGACCATTCTTCCCTCAGCCGCCGTAATGTTCATTTGGGCGCCAAGGGCTGCTGCCAGCGGTTCTTCGATCAAATACACTCTTCGTGCGCCGGCCTCCATCGCCGCCTGAATGACCGCGCGCTCCTCAACCTCCGTAATTCCGCTGGGAACGCTGATAATCATTCTCGGCTTGACGATGGCATGCTTGATCACGCGTTTTACAAATTCCGTAAGCATCTTGGCTGTCAGCTCATAGTCCGAGATCACACCATCCTTCATCGGGTGGATGGCAACGACGTTCCCCGGCGTTCTGCCAAGCATGTTACGCGCAGCCGAGCCGACCTGAAGCACCTTGCCCGTATTCTTGTCCAACGCAATTACTGCAGGCTCGCGAAGCACGATGCCCTTGCCTGCGGCATAAATTAAAATGTTCGATGTACCTAAATCGATACCGAGATCTCTTGAGAAAAATAACATACTCTCACCTACTGTTTTCCTTTGTTTATTCCCGAACCGCTGCCAATGTCACACATACGATATTACCTGCGCCGGCATTTCGCAGCGTTCGACTGCATTCACTTAATGTTGCTCCGCTGGTCATAACATCATCGACCAGCAAAATCCTCTTTCCCGAAAACCGTTCCGCTCGGTATGCCTCATAAACATCCTTCACGTTATTCTTTCGCTGCGAACGGTTCTGTAAAGAGCTCTGCGCCGGATTATCCCGAATCTTTTTCAGTGTCTTCTGCGGACGAACCCCAAGCTCGCGAGCAATTGCCTGTGCAAGGAGCTTCGTCTGACTGTAGCCGCGTTTCTTCTCACGCTTCGCGCTGATCGGCACCCATGTTAAAATATCAAACTCGATCCTTTCACGCACGATCACCATTGCCATAGCACGACCGTAAGCATCTGCGAATTGCTGCTGACCGCCGAACTTAAAGCGGCGAACGGAGCTTTTTACCGCGCCTTCATAGAAAAATGCGGCAAAACATTCTTTGTAGCACTCACCGCGCTTCATGCTCTGCGTGCATCTCGGAAGCGAGGTGCGGCATTCTTCACACAGATCCATTTCGCTCTTTTGCAGCAGCCTGCCGCAGAAAACGCATTTCGGCGGATACAAAAGATTCAAAAAGCTCGTCCAGAGATTCATTGCACCTCTCCGATCAAGCGGAAGCGCAGACCGCTGTAACGCTTATTTTTCTTGTTATTCGCCGTCATCCGGGCTACGATTTCTTCGTTGCCGACCATGATCAGCAGATCCTTCGCGCGCGTGATCGCCGTATACAAAACGCCTCGTGTCAGAAGCATCGGCGCACCGGCATACGGCACGAAAATAACCGCACGGTACTCGCTGCCCTGACTTTTATGCGCGGTAATTGCATAAGCCAGCTCCAGCTCCGGCAGCATATCCGAATCATAGACCGCCACGCGGTCATCAAAGCGGATATAAATCGCATCGTTCTGCGGCTCGATGCGCAATATCACACCCACATCTCCGTTGAAAATGCCGGTTCCCTGCTTGCCGTCATCGCGCGTATAAATCATGTCATAATTGTTTCTGATCTGCATCACGCGATCTCCCTCGCGGAAGCAGGTCTCACCAAATAGTTTTTCCTTCTTGCCCGGCGTTTGCGGATTCAGCGCCGCCTGCAGCGCACGGTTTAGGCTGACTGTACCGGTTTCCCCTTTTCTTGTCGGAGAGATCACCTGAATATCCGCAGGCGCAATGGACATGTTTTTCGGCAATCTGACTGCGCACAGCTCCGCAATGGTCTGCACGACAGCTTCCGGCGAACGCCGTTTCATGAAAAAGAAGTCCTTATCCTTCACGCTCAGATTCGGCAGCTCACCATGATTCACCGCATGCGCATTCATAACAATCAGACTCTCCCGCGCCTGACGGAAAATTTCGGTCAGCGCAACCGTATACACCATGCCGCTGCGGATCAGATCCGAAAAGAGATTCCCTGCTCCCACACTTGGTAGCTGGTCGGGGTCACCAACCAAAATCACCGTTGCATTCGTCGGAATCGCACGCAGCAAGCTGTGCATCAAAAGCACATCGACCATCGAGGTCTCATCGATGATCACCGCATCGCAATGCAAGGGGTTGTCCTCATCGTGCAGGAAGAACATCTCTCCCGTATTCGGAGAGATCTGCGCCTCCAAAAGACGGTGGATCGTCGCAGCCTCACAGCCTGTCAGCTCAGACAGACGTTTTGCCGCACGTCCGGTCGGAGCAGCCAACAGCGTCTTACGGCGCAACTGCTCAAAAAGTGCAAGGATTCCGGAAAGCGTGGTCGTTTTACCCGTGCCGGGTCCGCCTGTCAGAATTAGGATCTTACGTTCAGCCGAGGCGCAGATCGCATCCTTCTGCCTTTCGGCATATTCAATTCCTGTTTTTCTCTCAATGCTCTGCAAAAAACGCTCCGGCGCAGGCAGTGTCTGTATCTCCTCCTGCGCCATCTGCAGTACACGGCTGCAAATATATTCCTCAGCCTCATAGTATTCCGGCAGATACACCGCCGTAATGCCGCGAAGTTCACAGCTTATCAGATCGCCCAGTTCATAAAGGCGATCCAACGCCTCTGCGATCACACTTTCAGGCAGAAGAAGCAACTGCGCCGTTGCCATAATCAATTTATCCTGCGGCAAAAACACATGGCCGTTATTCAAATTATACCGCAATTCAAAGATCACAGCCGCTTCCACACGTCTGGCATCCTCGCCGTCGAAGCCTAACTCCAGCGCCATCGCATCCGCGGCCGCGAAGGACGTGCCGAACTGCGGCTGCGTGAGCAGATACGGATTTTCCTGAATCAGCTCCATCGACCGCTCGGCATGCACCCGATACAGGCGCACCGCAGCCTCCGGCGGAATGTGATACGCAGCCATAAACTCGATCAGCCGCCGCACGCCAACCTGTGCACGGAAGGATGCACCCATTTCCAATGCCTTTTTCATCGAAATGCCGGAAATCTCCGTCAGCCGTTCGGGCGCGGATTCCAATATTTTTAAAGAATGCTCTCCAAAACGCTCTACGATCTTCTGCGCAGTCTTCTCTCCGATCCCACGCACGGCTCGCGATGACAGATACGCCAAAATCTCCGTTCTGGTATCCGGCAGCAGACGCTCTAAAAATTCGGCCTCAAACTGCTTGCCGTAGGAGGTGTGCGTCGTCCATTTTCCTGTTACGATCAGCCGTTCACCTGCCACCGCCGCCGGAATCGTGCCGACCACGGTAATCATCGTGCCGTCTTCGCTATCGAGCTTAATTACTGCATAGCCGTTGGCCTGATTTTGATATACAACCGCTGCAATCGTTCCGCTAATCAGCTCCTGATCCAATCGTATCGTTCTCCCATCGTATGTACTCAGCAACCTGCGACGGTGCGCACAGTTGCACGGTATCTTCATTTTTCAATAAAAGCTGCGCAGTAATCTGAGCCTGCGGCGAAATGCCGCAATCGACAAACAGCATCCGCCCCGGCAGACCGTGCCGCTGCTTCATCCACAGGCACGAGCGAATCTGCTGTTCCACCTCGGCATCACTTCCGCTCAGGTAGAACACATGCACCGCCGTCTGCGGCATGCAAACCAAAAACGCCTCCGTGATCGACCACGCGACTAAAAAGATGCCGCACACCGCCAACGCAGCTATTAATATCGTTATTGCCATAAAACACCACCTCATGCCATTGTATGAAACAGCATGATATAAGGTGCCATAATTATCATACTACAAAATTTCATAATTCGCAATGCTTTTTTCAAAGAAAGTGCGACGGATCGAGCACTTTTCGATCCGTCGCGGCAACAATATTATATTTCCTTGATAACCGCTTCGGCACAGCGCATACCATCCACCGCCGCCGACATAATGCCGCCGGCGTAGCCTGCGCCTTCGCCGCAGGGGTAGAGACCCCGAAGCTCACTTTGGCAATCCTCATTCCTCAAGATCCGTACGGGGCAGGAGCTTCTTGTCTCAGGCGCAATCAGCACAGCCTCCGCATCGGCAAAGCCCTCGAGCTGTTCATTTAGGGCAACGATCGCCTGCTGCAAGGTTTTTGTAATCTTTTCAGGATACAATTCGTGAAGATCGCACGCACGCAGCCCCGGGCGGTAAGTGCCTGAAACCTGCGTCGAGGGACGATGCGCCAAAAAGTCTCCGACCTTCTGCGACGGTGCGCAATAATTGCCGCCGCCGAGGTCAAAGGCGCGCTTCTCGATCTGTTCCTGCCACAGCATGCCGCCGAGGGTGCTTGGATCGGGAAAATCCTCAGGCTTCAGCGTAACCAACAGTGCAGAATTTGCCTTTTCGCCGCTGCGGTCGGAATAGCTCATACCATTGGTCACAACGCCGCCCTCCTGAGAGGCCGCCGCAACCACATAGCCGCCCGGACACATACAAAATGTATATGCGGAATTGCCGTCCGGCAGATGCACCGACAGCTTGTAATCCGCAGGCGGAATGCCGTTCGGTCGCGCCGTTCCATACTGCGCAAGATCGATAAGCTGCTGTGCATGCTCAATGCGCACCCCCATGGAAAAGGGCTTGGGTTCCATTGCGATCCCCTGTGCATGCAGTGCGCGGAAGGTATCTCTTGCGCTGTGTCCGATCGCCAAAACGACCTGTTCACAGGGAAGGCAGCTTTCTGTACCGTCTTGAACGTAGCACACGCCGCAAACCCTGTCGTTTTCCGATTTGAAGCCGACAAATTTCGCACCGAAGCGCACCTCTCCACCCAGCTTTATGACGCGCTCGCGCAGGTTTTGTACGACCGTAAACAATACATCCGTTCCCACATGCGGCTTGGCATCGTATAAAATCTCCTCCGAAGCACCGAAATGCACCAACTGCTCAAGCACCCATCGAGAGCGCACATTTTTCGTTCCCGTGTTGAGCTTGCCGTCCGAAAAAGTGCCTGCACCACCCTCACCGAACTGCACATTGCTCTCCGGATCGAGCTTGCCGCCGTTCCAAAACGCCTCGACCTTTTCCTGCCGTGTCGGTGCGGCATCGCCGCGTTCCAAGACGATCGGGCGCAAGCCTGCACGCGCAAGCACCAACGCCGCAAACATTCCCGCAGGGCCAAAACCGATCACAACCGGTCTTGTCTGCGCCGTCTTTTTTTCGATGCGGTAAAAATACGGCTCTTCGATCGTGATCTTTCGGTTGCGGATGGTTTTCATCACGCGCTTTTCGCTCATGCGTAGTGTCACATCCACCGTATATACCCACTTCAAATCGGGCTTTTTTCTCGCATCGATGGAACGCCTGTAAATCTGCAAAGACGTAATATCGGACGGTTTAACCCTGAGCGCCTGCGACGCGCAATACAGCAAAGCGGTTTGATCGTGTTCTGCCGGTAAAATAATATCTCTGATTCGTATCATGTGTTCCCTCTCAACTCCCCTGCAAGACGTCCCGACGACCACGCCCACTGCAGGTTATAGCCGCCGCAGTCACCGTCAATATCCAAGACCTCGCCTGCTGCATACAAGCCCTTGCACAGACGGCTTTCCAGCGTATCGGGACGGAACTCGCTTGTCTTGATGCCGCCTGCGGTCACCTGCGCCTGATCCATGCCCATACTGCCCGTCACGCGCAAAGAAAAGCGCTTGATGCAGTCTGCAATGAGCGAAAAATTATCCTTTAGGTCTATGCATGCCGCTTCCAGCGAGCAGCCGCAGGCACGCAGGATCGTTCTTCCGAGGCGGTTGTGCAAAAGTCCCGTCAACAGATCCTCCGCTTTGAGCTTGGGCATCGCCTGCGCTCTGCAAAGAAGCATGTTTTCCAGCTCCTGCGCAGAGACATCCGGCAAAAGATCCAGACAAAGCTCATCCCCCTCACGGATGCTTCTCGACATTTCAAAAATGATCGGGCCGCTGATGCCATAATCGGTAAACTGTACCTCACCGCGGCGCATCTGAGAGCCGCAGCGAACCTGTGCTTCACAGCGCACACCTTTAAGCGCACGCACATAGGTCGTTTCGGTACGAAGCTGCACCAAGGACGGATACAGCTTCGTGCGGCTGTGCCCGAACGAGCTTAGCAGCCGATAGCCCAGATCCGTTCCGCCGAGCTTGCCGCCTGCCACACCGCCTGCGCAGACAATTGCGCAATCTGCCTCAAAGCTCTGTTCCTGCGAAACGGCAATAAATTTCCCCTTTTTTCGTGAAAGGGAGAGAATCTCGCTGCCTGTGACGATCGTAACATTTTCTCTTTGCTCCAACGGCAGACGTAAGACGTCTGCAACGCTGTTGGCGCTGTCGCTGCAGGGATATACTCTGCCATCCGGCTCGGTCACGGTCAAAAGACCGAGCGAATAAAAATATGCAAGCGTTTGCTCCACATCAAAATTCTCCAGAGCGAATCGGCAGAAGCCTGCATCCTCGCCGTGGTAGTTGCTGCAGCTTAAATTCCGATTCGTCAAATTGCAGCGGCCGTTGCCGGTTGCAAGGAGCTTGCGCGCCATGCGGCTTTGCCGCTCTATCAAAATTACTTCATGCTTTTCAGACGCCGTCAGCGCCGCCATCATGCCGGACGCACCGCCGCCGATAATCAAAACTCTCATCACTTTCCCTCCGTATCATGCAATATATTATAACGCATATCGCGAATTGAGGCAAGCAGATTATTGACATTTGCGCGCAAAAAGGGTAAGATAAGCAAGGAGTTGATCATATGAAAATGGAAGAAGTGATTCAGCGCATCAACGCGCTCGCCAAAAAGGCTAAATCCGAAGGACTGACAGAGGCAGAAATCAAAGAACGTGACGAATTGCGTCAGATTTATATTGGCTCGATTCGGCAAAACCTTCGCGCTCAGCTCGACAACACCTATATCGTCACCCCCGACGGAACAAAGCGCAAGCTGAAAAGCTGAAAAGAGACCGCCTAAGGCGGTCTTTTAATTATCCCAGAATGCGGCTGGTGGTCAAATAATAGGTCAGGAAGGCAAACACCGCCGTAAACAGCGGCATCCAAAGCACGAAATACCAATGATTTGTCTTATGCCGCACCGTGTACATTGCGATCCAGCCGCCCAACGCACCGCCCAATGCCGCAATGACCAAAAGATCCCTCTCGGCAATGCGGCTGCGCCGCCGAATTGCGTTGCGCTTGTCTACGATCATTAAAACAAGCTCCAATACATTCATAACAACAAGATAAATATAATATAATTCTAACACACTATCACTCCTCAGGAGGTTCTTCATTTGAAACGCATCATTTTTATTCTGCTTACCATTATACCTCTATGCGGCTGTTCTGTCAATCAGGAGCCTCCGTTAGAATGTATTTCGGACGTTTATGCCGCAGCGGAGCAGCCTGCCTTTTGTCTGCTCACCGATATTCCCGCCGAAGCAGCGTTGACTGCCTCATGTAACGACGGCTGCTGCGCCGTTTTTACACATCCGGATTATGAGATCTATCACGAGGTCTTTGCCGCTGAAAGCATTGACGAGGCGTTTGTCTCGTTGACCGGACAGACCTCCGAGCAGCTCTCCCCTTTTTTCGTCAGCCGCTTTCCATATGAGGAATACCGTTTTGCCTGCACCGTTGCCGGCGAAAGCGGTCCCATCTCTTGCAGCGGAAAGCTCTATTACGACGGTTCGTATTGCTACGCCCTCGTTATCCGCTCACCGATTTCCAAGGAATCGGAATATCAGGAGACGTTTTCCGATTTGATCGCCGTCACAACACTGCAAGCCGTTTGACTTTTTCCCCATAATGCGCTATAATAGTGTCTGTTGAATAATAGAAAAAGGGTGGGATACAGATGAAAAAATTTATGGTTTTCGCCGCGGTCTTTGTCGTGCTGATCGTTCTTTTTGTCGGCATTTATCTCGCAGTCACGTTCCTGTCGCTCGGCAGCGATTCGCAGGCAACGCAGGACACGATCGAAGCAGCCGAGCTGCCCTCTTCCGATATTCTCGAGTATGTATCGCAGAATTTCCCCGAGTTTACCGCTAAGTATGACGCCGCCGGCAAGATTCTGACATTATATAAAACGACCTCCTTCTCTCTGCAATCCGCACAGAGCATTTATACCGACACGTCTACCTATTTGACGCAGGCACAGATCTTTGCTTTGGATATTTCCGCCGCATGCGCCGAGCCGGAGCTGACGGTCATACTTTGCTATCTTTCCAAGGATGATGAGCCCATGCTCAGCATCTCCAGCGACGGTACTGTTATGAATCACTGGGAATAATCGCAATCCGCAGTAATTTACTGCGGATTTTTCTTGCTTTTTGTAGAAAAATGGGGTATGATAAAATAAGTAATATTTAGGAGACCGTCATGAAAAAGAAAATTCTGTCATTATTTGATGCAAAGATGTGGAAGTTCCTTCTCGTCGGCATTTTGAACACCATTGTCGGTAACGGATTGATGTTCCTGTTTTATAACCTTTTCCATATCGGCTATTGGCCGTCAACCGCGCTGAGCTATGCCATCGCCAGCGTGATGAGCTATTTCCTCAACCGCTATTTTACCTTCAAATACAAAGGCAGCGGTTATCAGGTGATCTTGCGCTTTGCCCTGAACATCGTTGTGTGCTACGTTCTGGCTTACGGGCTCGCCTACATTGCCTTCAAGCCGCTCGTCGGAGCGATCTTAACCGATGCAAGCGTCAAGCTGGTCGATAATGTCACTATGCTTGCAGGTGCCTGCCTGTTTGTCGGCTTCAACTATCTTGGTCAGCGTTTCTTCGCTTTCCGCGAAACGAATCAAAATAAAAAGGAGAATGACACATGAAAAGAATCATATCTTTTTGCCTTTTACTGGCGCTGCTGCTGAGCATTGTTCCGGTCGCTTCGGCAGATGCAGCCGAGCCCGTGGTCATCATGTTTGGTTCAGACTATCAGAACAACTGCTATCAGCCGTCGTACAACCGCTATTACTACGACAAGACTCCCATCGACGAGCAGCCGCGCACCATTGAGCTGCAAGCGATCCTCGACTCCGTTGCCGCAGCCGGCGTAAAGCCCGATGCAGCCCTGTTTGTCGGTGACTACACCGACCATTTCCAGTCAGACGGCGACGAAGCGAACTGCGCAGGCGACGGTATTCGCCAGATCAAGACCATGCTGCAAACGACGCTTGACATTGACCCCTCCGCGACCCTTTTTACGCAGGGCAACCACGATTATGAGCTTGCCGAAGGCATCGCTGACAGCGGTCTGCAGCCCTATGATGAGGATGATGCGTTTCTTGTCTATGTGATCAACGAGGCAGACTTCCCTTACAATCAGTCCGGCAGCTCCTTCAAGTCGATCGTTGCCGGCACAGCGCAGCGCTTGGGTGAGGATCTTGACTCGCTGGTCGAGGCGGAAGAGACGCGTCCGATCATGTTGCTGTGCCATGTGCCGCTGCACTATTCCAGCCGCTATAAAGGTAAGGACAACACTTACGCAAATCTCATCTTCGATGAGCTGAACGAAGCTGCCGAAGATCTGAACATCTTCTTTTTCTTCGGCCACAATCATTCCGGCGCAAGCGCGGACTATGAGGCCTCCTGGGGCGGTGCGGTCAACTATGTCGGAAGAGGCGAAATGCTGGACATCAACTGCGAAGATCACGGTGACGCCGGCACAAACCAAAAAAAGCTGAACTTCACCTACCTCAACGCAGGCTATGTCGGCTACTCTACCAGCGCAACAAATGACAGCAAGACCGTTTCCGTTTTCACCATTTATGAAAACCGTGTACGCATTACAAGATATGACAAATACGGTGAATATACCGCCGCTGAATCTCTTGGCCAGACCGACCCTCGGAATCCGAGTGAGGGCGCAGTAACGAACTATCCCATCACCGTCGTTCTGCAAAACAACTCGGAATATCGCCTGCTTGTGGAAAACACCACGCCTCTTTACGGCACTTACCGCTTAGACGGCTGGCATGTGTCCGTCGAGGCTTATGAGAATTTTGCGATCGACTCATGGAGCATTTCGCCGCCGGAGAGCGCGACCGTCACGCAGGAGGGAAATGAGTTTTATTTTTCCGAGCTGACGGCAGATTGCACCTTCTCCGTTTCTTTCAAGGAAGTCATGTGCGCCTCCGAGCATTTTACGGATGTAGATCAAGCTCTTTGGTATCATGACGGCATTGATTTTGCGATAAGAAACGGCATGTTCTCCGGCATCTCTGCCACGCAATTTGACCCCGAGGGCGTGATGACTCGCGCGATGCTCGTTACGGTTCTCTACCGAATCAGCGGCTCGCCCGTTATCATTGTGAGCGACGATTACTCGGATGTTCCGAGCGATGCCTGGTATGCAAGCGCTGTCGCTTGGGCGAAGGTCACAGGGATCGCAGACGGTGTAGGTAACGGCAAATTTGCGCCCAACGTTCCCGTAACCCGCGAGCAGTCCGCCGCCATGCTTTACCGTTATGCAAAGTATCAGGGTCATGAGATGCTCGTCGAGGACATCGTGGAAAACTACCAAGACGGAAGCACTGTCAGCACCTTTGCCGTTGAACCGATGAACTGGGCCGTTACAAGCGGCCTGATCAGCGGTGTTGGCAACAATCTGCTTTCTCCGCAGGGCAGCGCGACACGCGCCCAGCTTGCTACGATTTTAATGCGCTACTGCCTCAATTTCCCGAGAATAAAATAAAAATGTGAGGTAATTACATATGCTTCGACGCACCTTGCGTAAGATCATTCCCACTTACGCGATTTTGCCAATGTGCATGACCGGCATTATGATGCTGTGTTCCTACGGTCTTGCGAAGGTGATCCAATTCTTCATTTCCTTCGACAGCATCGATATGACGATTGCTTGGGATGCCTTCTTCGTCTTTGATCCGGTCTGGGTGCTGGTTTATTTCGGCTCATACTTCTTCTGGATCTATCAGTATACCACCGTCGCAAGAGAGAGCCCCGAAAAGGCGTATCGGCTTGCAACAGCCGACGCAGTTGCAAAAATCATCTGCTTGATTTTCTTCATTGCTCTGCCTGCCACGAACGTTCGTCCCGAGGTCGAGGGCAGCGGCATATGCGCCGCTTTAATGCGTCTGCTTTATCAAATCGACACTCCGACCAACCTTTTCCCCTCGATTCACTGCTTTGTTGCATGGATGGGTACGCGCTATATCTTTGAGTGTAAGAAACCGCGCTGCAGATGGCTCGTCCGCATCTTGTGCCTGATCGGCTCGATTCTGGTGTTCCTGTCAACGCTTTATACCAAACAGCATGTGCTTTTGGATGTGATTTCCGGCATTGCCGTTGCGGAAATCGGCTGGTTTGTCGCCCGCTTCAGCAAGCTGCCGAAGCTCATCGGGAAGCTCAACGAGCGCTTTATGAAAACCAAGCTCTGCCAATTCCTATAAAATAAAAAGGTGCCAAAGAGCAATGTCATTAGGTTAATCTATCGAATACCTCTATGCTGCATTATTGTGGCATAGAGGTAATTTTTTCTTAAAAAATCAAAAAAGCAATTGTTAAAGTGCCAAAAATCGGGCAAGCCGCCTCGAAAGCATTTTTAAGGCGGCTTGTCCGATAAAAACATACATGGATAAAATGAAAGCGGTAGTTGCTTCTTCTCTTCGGAAGAGAGGCATGACCACACGATTTGCATTTCTTCTGATTTATTCACTATCTCATGTCCTAATTCCCTATTTCAAAAATTGTTTAAGATCGTTCATGGCAAGCACATCGTGCTTTTTTGAAAACATATGTGCTCCGCCTTCATAGGACCGCATTTGACAGTCTCGGGTAGATTCTGCGGGTCAAAATTTGACATCATCATCTTTCCGGCTCTGGCATCATCGGGAATACAAAACGCCGGATAAAACAGTACAAGCTTCTTGACTTGACCTTTCAGCTTTGCAGCTGTTAGAGCTGAAACAAAACCGCCCTGGCTACAGCCCATCAGCAATCATTTATCCGGGTTACCATAACCCCATTATAACAAGTTTTTCTCTTTTGGTGTCAGGATCATTCTAAAGAGTAA
>CAYVLD010000016.1:0-20816 GCA_964452205.1 uncultured Oscillospiraceae bacterium | reverse complement strand
AGTTCTACTATGTTGTAACCTCTCAGGTCAGTCTTCCCGGCGGCAGCACCTATGCGATTGACAACTCCCAGACATTGATCTCCCGCCCGACGATGGTTACGATCTACGCAATGGAGGATGTCCTCATCCTGATTGACTTTGGCTTGACCACGCTGCCCGTAGACTATATCCATATCAGCGATACAGCGATCGCAGAGGATGTTTCGCTGAAGGATCAGCTTGAGATGGCGGCATTTGTCGACAGTCCCTATGGCGAACTGATCGTAGACGAAACGACAGGCAGACTTTCCTTCCGCCCGATCACGACCAAGTTCGACGGTTCTGCTGTATACGACACGCCTGTGACGATGAAGGCATCTGTCTACAACAACAATACGCCCAAGACCATTGATGTCTGCTTCAAGGTCATTCCCGCAAACAACATCTATTTCGAGGAAAGCTTCCTTGATTTCAGCAGTGCATGGGAGAATCTCATGAGCACTGAAAGCGATTCCTCTTCCCTGCAGGATGCAGGCGAGACCCATAACGTGCAGTTGCACGGCTATGACGAAGCATATCAGAACTCGAATCAGTACTCCGAGGGTGTTCAGAAGGCCGTCACGGTCAACATGGATAACATCGAGGAGGAAGCATGGTTCACCTTCTCCGGTACCGGCTTCGACCTGATCGGTTCCACCAATTCCAACAGCGGTGTTGTTGTTGCGCAGGTTTATGAGTATGATGCTTCTGCAGCGAACGGCTGCGGCACGCTGATCAAGAATATTCTTGTTGACACCTATCTGCAGGGCGGCAAGAATTATGACCAGCTCCCCATCATCATGTTCCGCAATACCGATGCCGATGGCAACGAGGTCTACGGCACCTACCGCGTCAAGATCCGCGCATTCTACAATGCGATCTTCGACCATAACTATGTCACTCCTGCAAAGACCGTCGCAGGCGGCTCCTATGTCATCGCTGCGAAGGTTGGCGAAGCCTACTATGCTATGGCGGCAGACGGCACGGGAACTCTGATCGAAGTACAGGCGAACGGTACTGTGACCGCGCAGGCAGCAGGCAGCAACGCAAAGACTGTTACCTATAAGCCCAACGGTTATATCATCACCGACCTGACCTATACGGCCGAGGATAACACCACCGGCAGCTATTGGCTGATCGGCGGCAGCGAGGATGCTTACACGCTGACCGGCGCAAGAAACAGCAGCGCAGTTCTCGGTTACGACGAATCTGCAAACGCCTTTGCAGTCGGCAATGCTCAGACCGAGCTGTGCCTCCTGCCCGTCGAATCGGCAGAGGAGAACTCCTCACGAGCTGCAGCTCGTACTGCATTGAGCTTCGAAGAGGATGATGTCCGCGAGGTTCTGGGTCTGAGCGAGGATGCTCCTCTGGAGATCCAGCGCATCACCGCCGAATGCGCAGCAACAAGAAGTCTGAACGCAACAAAGAACGGTCAGTACAGCGCCTATATCGACGGCATCCGTATCTACAACCCGCTTGAAATTTATGCAGCCGACGATTCGGATGACTCCGATTCTGAAACGACCGATCCGGAAGAACCCACGGAACCCGAGGAAACCACTACCGAGGCTACCGAACCGGAAGAACCCACGGGACCCGAAGTAGGGCTCACGATTATTGAGTCCGGCGACTATGTCATTGCGGCAAACGTTGCAGGCAGCTACTATGCACTGCCCATGTTTGTAGCCTCCAGAATCAGCGGTACGGCAATCGATGCACCGGTTGACGGTGCAACCACCGATTCGACCTATGCGGTAACCATCACCTATACCGCAAGCGGCTACACTCTCTTGAAGGGCACGAAGTACCTTGGACACGGCGGTGGCACCTCCACGAGCTTTACTGCCGGTACGGATCCGTTCTATTGGAGCATCACCGAAGGCGTTAACGGCACATACCGTATTACACCGGCTGATAACGAGGCAAGAGGCTTGGTCTTCCGTGCAGGTACGACCAATGCGTTCGGCGCTTACGCAACCAGCAACATCAGTGAAACCTCGACGGAGTATTACGACATCGAGCTGATCTTCGTTGAGCCTTCGAGAACGACCCGTTCGACAACCGATGCAACCACTCTTACTGATGAAGAGATCCTCTACGCAGCAGCAGGTGAGCTCTGCCCGACCTTCAGCAACATCAATGACCATCTGCTTGGTGCGGACTCATGGACGACAGACTCCTCTATTGCTAACGGCATGCTCTATATCGCCGATGACAATACGGTTACAAACTCCGGCGGCGTCCAGTATAATACCGGCGTTTACCTCAGCTCCTCCGGCCTGATGTATACGAAGCAGACCGGCGATAATCTGTACCTGTATGCTTCCAGCGGCCGTCCTGTTATGCTTACGGTAGATAACGTAACGTATACGGTCTATGTAAAGCCGATTTCCGGCACTGAGAGTACGAACGTTTCCAATGAAGTTGAATTCTTCTATTTTGACGGCGAACAGGAAATTAAGCTTACCAATAGTCAGATCAACTCGCTCGATATCACCTATTACGATGATAAGTATGAGTCCATCGGCCCGGAGAACGAGGTTTACCTGCAGAACAATCAGGGTATTGCATTCGCAATCGATCTGAACACCACCGTTCAAATCAGCGCGAAGATCCCGACCGGCGACGGCTTCGTTCTGCTGCAGATCTGGGACAGCACCGCAAAGGTTTGGAGAGACGTTGCAAACGTTACCTCCAGAACGGAGATGTACTACAAGATCGACACGAATTATGCCGCTGACGGCGTCGTAATTCTCAAGTGCAACATCGCTGATAACGTCTCTACCGATGAAAACGACATTACCGACACGGTTCTGTCTTTGTGCAACATCAAGATTGCAAGCAGCAGCCCCGTTTCCAACGGCGGCATCCTGCCGCTGACTGCAAGACAGGCAGTTAAGGCGATCAACGTGTTCAAGGTCAATCCGACCATGCACATCAATCACGAGTGGAACGATTGGACGATTGCAAGCGAACCGACCTGCACCGAAAGCGGTCTGACGACCGGTGTATGTGCTTGCGGCGCGGTTGAAGAGAGCGAAGTAGCAGCGCTTGGCCACAGCTACGATGCAGTTGTGACAGAAGCGACCTACACCGATAGCGGCTATATCACCTTCACCTGTGCAATCTGCTCCGACAGCTATTCCGTTCTGATCGAGAACGCAGAAAGCGAATATGTATTGGATGAAGACCTGAGCTTCATCATGTCGATTTCCGCAAGTGCGGATATGCAGGTTCGCTACACCGTCCTCAGCAGCAAGGTCAGCCGGTATGAGAGCCTCTATCTGGAAGTCAGCAAGGCAGTTGCAGGCGGCGAAGCTGAGGTAACGACCTATGAGCTTGCTGATATGGAAGCAATTCTGAACAACTACGGCGCAACCGTCGGCTATCAGGCAACCTATGCAAACATCAACGCCAAGGAAATGGGCGATGAGTTCACAGCAGTTCTTTACGCAGTTGCAGAGGATGGTACGGTCTATCGCGGCAAGGAGAGCGTCAGCTCCATGAAGAGCTACCTGATCGGCAAGCTGGATGCAGCATCCTCCGGCGATGAGCTCAAGACCATGTGTGTTGATATGCTGAACTACGGTGCTGCTGCACAGCTCCGCCTTGGCTACGATACTGAAAATCCGGTCAACGCAGACCTGACAGACGCACAGAAGGCATATGCAAGCGCACAGATCCCCGAAGCAGTCAACGACATCCGTGTCAACGGCGAGGGCAGCGAGATTTTGAGCAGCGTTTCCGTACAATCTACGGTGATACTCTATCTCAACACCAAGTACGAGACATCTGATTCAACAAATCTGCGCTATGTGATTCACGATGCAGAGGGCGAACTCGTAACGATGGTTCCCATCTACAACAATAACGGCTTCCGGTGTGGCAGCTTTGATCAAGTAAGCGCAAAGCAAATGCGTGAGCTTCTGACTATCACTCTTTACGATGGTGATACCGCAGTTTCTCAGAGCTTGACTTGGAGCATTGAGAGCTACGTTGCCTCCGTCCGTGAGAACTCTTCTGTCGAAGCTGAGATCAACATGGTCAACGCAATGCTCGCCTATGGTGACAGCGTTGCAGCTTACATGGCAGCATCCGGCCAGTAAAAACAAACACAGAAACAAACAGCGGGTCGGGAACGTAAGTTCCCGACCCGCAAAGCGTGTCGAAGAAGTCTCATCATGTCATTCTGAGGAGCCGCTTGCGGCGACGAAGAATCTTTTTTAAGCATTGAAATTACTGCATTTCGATAGCCTCGCGAAGATTCTTCGCTCAGAATGACAAAACGGTAGTTTTTTCAACAGACTGAAATTTTACAGCCGCTTTCCGAATTACTCGTCAAGCAAAACCTTCTCCTTACGGAGTTTGGAAAGAAATTCCTTCGCATCCTCCGCGATGACCTCGCGCGGCGCGTCAAAAATCTCGAACAGGCGATCGACCAGCTCCTCCTCCGAGGAGACCTGCGGCACCAGATCATAGATCTCTTTTCCGATCTCATTAAAGGCGATAATGCCGTTAAAATCAAAATCGCCCGTGACAGGCACCAAAATATACTCATCTGCGACTTGGCGCAGGACAAATTTATCATTCAGCTTCATGAAATTCCTCCTCGTAGATTTCCTTCATCATTTTCAAAAACGCCTCGGTTTTTCGGCACATATATTCAGGCACAGCGTCAAATTCTCCCGACTCGCCGTAGCAAACCGCGGCGCACATCTCGCAATAGGGACGTATTTTGCAGCTTGTGCACTTTGTCGGCAAATAGATTTTGGCGGTTTCCTCCTTCAAAATCGGCCAAGCTTGAGCAAACGGACGATCCAGCGGCACAGACGGCTTGACCAGCATGCCGCAGGGCAAAAGTCTGCCGTCATAGGTCAGCCAATAGGAGCTCAGACCTGCGCGGCAGAAGATGCGTTCTTTTTCTGAGCGAAGCGAATCGTCATCGTTCTCGCGCGGCAGGTCGTGACCGTGCGCAAGCGCCCTGGCGCGAAGCGCGTATTCTGTCGGCGGAAATTTTTCACGGTCGCAGGCGACGCTGTAGGCGGCGGCTGTCTCCGGCGAAACGCGGCACGAGGCGCATGCGCCGTCCTTACCGGCGCGCAGAGCAGGGAACATGTAGGTTGAATGCTGAATCGGAATTTTTAGTTCCTTGGCAAGAGCGTAAATCATCGGCGCGTCATGGTGATTGAACTCTGTGACGGTGTAATTGATCTTCACCGCAACACCGGCGGCGCAAAGTGCGCCGATCGCGCCGCTTACGCGCTCGTACATTGAACCGATTCCGCAAAGAGCCTCGTAGGATTCGGCAGATGCGCCGTAGAGCGAAATATTCAGCTTCGCAGGCGGATATTGCTTAAAAAATGCAACATCGTCTTGTGTGATCAGCGTGCCGTTTGTATTGACCGAAACGACAAAACCGGCCTTCTTGCAGGCAAGATAGATCTCTTTAAAATCGCGCCGCAGAAGCGGTTCGCCGCCGGTAATGAGCATCGTCAGCGTTCCTGCTTGCTTTGCCTGCTCGATGAAGTCCAGCCAAAATTCGGTCGGACGTTCCTTTTGGATCACGAGGGGATCGTTTTCTTTCTCGTGAATGTAGCACATTTTGCAGGCGAGATTGCAGCGTGCAGTCAACTCCAGCGTGCCGGAAACGGGAATGCGTTTGCGGCAAGCCTTATCCAAAACAAATTTCATGAACGATACATTCTGCAAACCGATCACCTCCGCCTATAAACATATCATATCATTAGGCAAAATGCAAGAAAAGAAATGCTCCGCTCGGCTTCGAGCGGAGCAAGTATGTATCAAAGGAATTTTTTCACAGCATCGGAGACGTTTGCAGGATCCTCCGAAACGATGACGGTGAAGCTCACCATGTTGTCTTTGCCGAACTTCTCGCACCAGAGAACGAAATCCTCAACATCGGCAACGGTAGCATTGTCGAGCAGCTTGTAGAAGCTGTCGATAAAGATGTGGCTGATGTCAAAGTTGCTGGCATGCAGACCGCTGATAAAACCCTTCAAAAAAGGCATGGAGCCGGGCATCTTGTAATCCTGATATTCAATCAGACGGACACGGCGATCTATATCATAACGCAGTTTGGTACCGTTCTCAATGCAGATCAAACTGCCGGATTCGCTTTTGACTGCTTCGTTGATGTCTTGAATGAGCTGCTTGGTTTTGCCTGCGCCCTTCAGACCCATAATTAACTTAACCATAGGAAACTCCTCCTTCGTATTGGTACTTCTATTTTAACATCTTTCGGTGGAAAATGCAAGGTGGTTTTTATTAATAACCGGGCTTGCCCAAAAGTTGGAACATATTGCGCTTATAGAACTCAACGCCGGGCTGGTTGAACGGGTTTACGCCCAGCATGTAGGCGGAAATGCCGCAGGAAAGCTCGAAGAAATAGAACAGCTCGCCCAGCGTATCGGCGTCAACGTCGTCTGCCTGAAGCACCATGACGGGAACGCCGCCGTCAACATGTGCATTCAGCGTGCCCTGGAAGGCCTGCTCCTCGACAAAGTCGAGTGTCCTGCCTTCCAGGTAGTTCAGACCGTCAAGGTTCTTCCAATCGACCTCGATGGTGGCTTTCCTGCCGGTCGGCGTAAAGCGCAGCACAGTCTCAAACAGATTGCGCTCACCCTGCTGGATCATCTGTCCCAGAGAGTGCAGGTCGGCGGTAAATTCAGCGGTTGCCGGGAAAATGCCCTTGCCGTCCTTGCCCTCGCTCTCTCCGAAGAGCTGCTGCCACCAGCCGGCGAAATAACGGAAGCTCGGCTCATAGCAGCACAGCATCTCGATGTATTTGCCCTTGCGGTACAGGAGATTGCGAATGGCGGCATATTGCCATGCGGGGTTTTCGAACGAGCGAATGTCCAAGTCCTTCTTCGCGCGAGCAGCACCAAGCATGACATCCAGCGGATTGATGCCTGCAACTGCCATCGGCAGCAGACCCACGGCGGTCAAAACGCTGTAGCGGCCGCCGACATCGGGCGGAATGATGAAGGTTTCGTAGCCCTCGTCGGTTGCCATCTGACGCAGTGCGCCGTTTTTGGGATCGGTGGTGACATAGATGCGTTTTTTTGCCTTTTCCGCGCCGTATTTGCGCTCAAGCATCCAGCGCAGAGCGCGCGTGGCGATGGCAGGCTCGGTCGTTGTGCCGGATTTGGAGATGATGTTGATAGAGAAATCCTTTCCTTCGAGCAAGGCGCACAGCTCGTTCCAAGCTCTCGTTGAGAGGTTGTTGCCGGCGAAAAAGATCTGCGGATCCTTGCGGAAGAGATTGTGATTCTGACCCTTGACCAGCTCGATGGCTGCGCGCGGTCCTAAGTAAGAGCCGCCGATGCCAACGACAACGAATACCTCGGAATCCGAGCGGATCTTCTCGGCTGCATGGCGAATACGACGCAGCTCCTGCGTTTCTTCAAACGTCGGCAGATTCAACCAACCGAGAAAGTCATTGCCGGGACCCTTGCCTTCGGTCAGGAGCTTATGGGCTTCAAAAACCTCTTTTTCAGCGTTCAGAAGATCGGATAAGGACAGATCTCCCCAAACATTGGATATGTCAACTTTAATCATGCGCAGCAACTCCTTTACTGTAATATTTTCCTATCTCTATCATACATCAAAACTTTCAAAAACACAACCTTTCCGGAAAAAAAGTTTTGGGGTAGAAAAATGCGTCGGAATTGTGTATAATACAGAAAAAGGCGAAAAGAGGGAAAATATGAACTACAGCTTTGGCGTTGACGTCGGCGGAACTGCGGTCAAGATCGGACTGTTCCGCGACGATTGCCTGATCGAAAAGAGAGAGATCCCGACCAGAATCGAAAACGGGGGCGAAGCGATTCTCCCGGACATTGCGCAGGCGATTGAGCGCTTGCTGAGGGAAAGGCGGATCGATAAGGCTGATGTGCGCGGCATCGGTGTCGGCGTGCCCGGCCCGATCGACGAAAACGGTGTCGTAAATTGCTGTATGAATTTAAATTGGGGCGTTTTCAATCTGCACGAAACGCTGGGACAGTTGACCGAATTGCGTGTGGTCGGCGGCAACGATGCAAACTGCGCTGCCTTGGGTGAATACTACCACGGCGGCGGAATGGGAGCAGAATCCGCGATCTTCGTCACGCTCGGCACAGGCGTCGGCGGCGGTGTGATCTTGGGCGGCAAGCTCCTCGGCGGTGCGCACGGCTGCGCCGGTGAGGTAGGACATATTACCGTCTCCGCGCCGGACAAAAGGCAGTGCACCTGCGGCAAACGCGGCTGCTTGGAGCAGTATGCTTCGGCAAACGCGATCGTGCGCATGGCAAAGGAGCAGCTTGCTCTTTCGCAAGTGCAAACGCCTCTGCGCAGCATCGAAAAACTGACGTGCAAGGACGTGTTCGAAGCCGCGAAAAGTGGGGACACTTTTGCTGTGGCGCTTTTGGAGCAGGTCTTTGACTATCTCGGTGAAGCGATCGCATCGGCGTGCTGCGTGTGCGATCCTGAGTGTGTGATCCTCGGCGGCGGCGTGTCGAAGGCAGGCAGCTATTTGCTCGAGGGCACCAGAAAATATTTCTTGAAGCATATTTTCCACGCCGGCGCGGATACCGGATTCTCACTTGCTGCGCTCGGCAATGATGCCGGTATGTACGGTGCGAACCGCCTGACATCGCAATAAGGAGTTTTATATGACAAACGAGATACTCTCAATGCAGGAGATTCAAAAAATGTCAGCCCTTGCGCTGGCACATATCGGTGATGCGGTTTTTGAGCTTCTGGTGCGAACCGAGCTTTGCAAACAGGGCGTTGCAGTCAATGGCAATCTGCACAAGCAGACGGTGGCGCGTGTGTGTGCGCCTGCGCAGGCAGCGTTTGCGCAGCGGATCATGCCGCACCTGACTGAGGAGGAGGCTGCGGTTTACCGCCGCGGCAGAAATGCTCATGTGCATGCGATCCCGAAGAACGCCACGCAGTCGCAATACGGCAAGGCTACCGGCTTGGAAGCCCTCTTCGGCATGCTCTATCTGAGCGGAAGAACGCAGCGCGTTGCAGAGCTTTTCGAGCTTGGTAAGGAAGGGGAGGGAGAGCATGCCACTTGATGCGGTATTTCTTTCGCTGCTTCTGAAGCAGATGGAGCCGAGCTTGCTGGGCGCAAGAGTCGATAAGATCCAGCAGCCCTCGGCGGATATGGTGCTGTTGACGCTTCGAGGGCGTGAAAAGCTGCTGCTTTCTGCCAACGGCAGCCGTCCGAGGATCCATTTTACGCAGGCGAGCTTTGAAAATCCGGCGCAGCCGCCGATGTTCTGCATGCTGCTGCGCAAGCATCTTTCGGGCGGTCGGATCGCAAAGATATATCAGCCGACGGCGGAGCGCAGCGTTGATATTGCGTTTGATTGCACCGATGAGATGGGCGTTGCCTGTCAAAAGCATCTGATCCTTGAGCTGATGGGGCGCAATTCCAATCTGATTTTGACGGGTGCGGATGGAAGAATCATTGATTGTATGCGCCGTGTGGATTTTGAGATGAGCCAATTGCGGCAGGTTTTGCCCGGACTTTTTTACCGAGAACCGCCGAGAATGGACAAAAAAATTCCGCAAGAAGCGGAATTGAGCGAAATTTGCGCGCTTTTGAGCGAAGTTGACAGCTCTAAACGTTTGGACAAATGGCTGCCGGATACTTTTGCAGGTCTGTCGCCTCTGATCGCGCGTGAACTGTCTTACTGCTTCTGCGGCAACACGGAAGCGGACATTTTGGAGCTTGATCGAGCGCGTTTGGCGGAATTTTTGTATCGAGAATTTCGTTTCGAGGGGAGCAAGCCGTATATGCTGTGTCGTGAGGGAAAGCCTGCGGACTTTTCCTACCGTGAAATCCGTCAGTACGAGGGCTGTATGGAGCTGCGAGCTTACGAAAGCGGCTGCGAGCTGCTTGACGCGTTCTATACGCAGACCGATCACTCCGAACGAATGCGGCAAAAATCCCTGACTTTGCGCAAAACGGTCACGACGCTGCGTGAGCGCACCCTGCGCAAGCTCGAAATGCAGCGCAGGGAGTACGAAACCACGCTTGACCGCGAGCGGCTGCGCCAATTGGGTGACATTGTCACGGCGAATCTGCATGCCATTGAGCGCGGTCAGTTGAAGCTGACGGCGACCGATTTTTACGACCCCGAGATGAAGAAGATCGAAATACCGCTCAAGCCGAATCTGTCGCCGCAGCAAAATGCGGCAAAGTTCTACAAGGAATATACCAAGGCGAAGCACGCTGAAAAGATCCTTTCCGAGCAGATCGCAAACGGCGAAATGGAGGAAAAATATTTGGCAGCGGTGCTGGAAGAACTCTCCAGAGCGGAAAATGAGCGAGATTTGAGCGAAATACGAGCGGAATTGGAGGGCGGCGGCTACATTCGCCGGGTGAACCGCAAGAAGCAGCCGAAGATGCAGCCGTCGAAGCCGATGGAATTTGTATCATCGGACGGCTATCGTATTTTTGTCGGCAGGAATAACAGGCAAAATGACCAGTTGAGCTTGAAAGCCGCAAGAAGGGACGATTTGTGGCTGCATGTGCAGAAATTCCACGGCACGCATGTCATCATCGATTGCCGCGGAGACGTGCCGCCCGATCAGACCATCACCGAGGCGGCGCAGCTTGCGGCATATTTTTCCGAGGCAAAAGAAGGGCAAAATGTTTTGGTTGACATAACACAGGTGCGGAATTTGAAAAAGCCGAACGGCGCGAAACCGGGCATGGTGGTCTATGAGCGTTATCGAACGGTGATCGTCACGCCCGAAGCGGATTTGAAGAACCGCCTGATACCCAAAACCGATTAAAATAATTTGATAAATTCCGATTTGTCGGTCTGTTACAAAGACGACTACTGCATAGCAACGAGACCCCCCTCCCGGCACGCTTACGCGTCTCGTTCCCATGCAGAGGCCGATTTTGCAACAGTCGTGGATTCGGAATTTGACTATTATCGTGTCATTCTTCGCGTTGCTCAGAATGACAAATTCGGACGCCCCATCTCGCCGAAAAATCGCAATTTTACAAACGGTGAAACGCTTGAAAGGAGACGCAATATGAATTTGAAAAACAAGGCTCTGAAGAGAAAAAAATGGCCGCTTTACTGTTTTTATGCCGCGGTAGCGATGCTGCTTTTTGCGTTGGTTCTGTATTTTGTTCATTCCAATTCGCTCAGCAATGAATTTGGGGATACGGAACGCTGGTTTGGCGAGCAGCTCGATGAGATTTACGATCTGCACGACATCGACGATGATATTACCGAACCGCTTTTAAAGCAGGGCAAGGAAGCGCTGAGCTTTATCGGCACCAAGGAGGAATGTGACGCATTCGGTCTGCTGTCGAGATGGTGCATCTCCTTGGATTACTATCCCGATGCTGACAGCGTAAAGGCAACGCTTGACTGCATTGCTGCCAAGGCGGAGGATGATACGGGCTACATGTGGGTCGCCTACACACAAAAGGCGCTTGACAAAAACGGCGAGTTGGTTTGCAGCAGCGGCTCGAAGGATGAGCGCATTTTGGCACGCTGGAGCATTGAAAAGATCGACGGCAAATGGTGTATTACCGAAATCAAAGAAGGACCGTAACAAGAATCACGCAGCAGGAAGAAAAATCCTGCTGCGTGATTTTTTTAGTTTGCAAAATAGTCGTTCGGGTCGAGGGGAGAATTGTTCTGATACAGCGCAAAATGCAGATGCGGTGCGGTTGCGGTTTCTGCGTTTGCGGTCGTGCCCACCGTCCCGAGTACTGCGCCTGCGGCAACCTGCTGACCAACGCTGACGCTGAGCTCCTCGGAGAGATTGCTGTAATGTGTTGTATAGCCGTCTGTGTGGCGAAGTACAATGGTCATACCGTAGTTTTCGTCCTCGTAGATCGTGTAAACCGTTCCGTCGGCAGCCGCATGCACCTCCTGACCGACAACTGCACTCAGGTCAATACCCTCATGCGTGCGCCAATCCTTGGTCGTTGCGTTGTACGCCAGATGATCCGCCGCGAAAGCGGTCAAGGCTTCGCCGTCAATGGGACGCGTCAGATGGAAGGACTCACTCGGCTGCGCCGTCGTAGATTCCGTGTCCTGTGTTGCCGCCACGGATTCGGCAGGCGAGTCGGCTTTGTGTGTGTCCTTAGGTTCGGAAACGCTTGCGGCGACCTGCGTCACAGGTGTCTGATCCTTTTCCGTTGTCAGAAGGAAATAACCGGTTACTCCCACAGCCACTGCACAAATGAGCAGGACTATGTAGTAGCCCTTTGCTTTGATGAATTTTAAAAATTTGTTGTTTTGCATAAAAGCACCTCCGAAGCCAAGTATCGCCACGAAAAAAACTTTTTATACCTGCCTTTCTCGACGGATTTTCCCAAACGGCGGCACTATACTGCTTTTAGGAGGAGATGCGACATGAAACGATCGGTATTGCGCACGGTCTGTGCTTTTTTGTTGATGGGGATCGCACTTTCGGCGGTGATCGGATTTTTTGCCGCCGGCAAGGAGGAAACAACGGTGTTTGCATGGCAGCGCGTGCGCTTTGCGGGCGAAAACGAGATCAGTTTATATGATGAAAACGGCGCGCTTGTTCAAAAGCTCACACCGACAGACGGTTTTGCTTCAAGCAAGCTGCTGCCTGCAGGCAGGTACTATGCTTTTTCGGGGCAGGTGTGCACAGTATTTTTTCTGCACGATGACTGCACCATTACGCTTGAAGGCGGCTGCGGCTGGACGGATGGACAGACGCTGCATCTGACGAATGAGCCGGTCGGGACGGTGCGCGCGGAATTTGTGGCGAAGCAGCCGTATTATACGTTTTCGCTGGTCGGCACGGCGTTTTCGGAGCAAAAGACCGTGCATACGAGCATCGGGCAGACGGTGTCGTGCGAATTTTTGGGCATTCCCTACGGTACATATAAATTATACCGTGGCGACGAAGCGGTCGGCAGTATTTGCATCAGTGAAAGCACGCCGAATATCACCCTTGCCTTGACAAAGGAGTAAAACAATCATCCCTCCGTTGCGGCGTTTGCCGCTGCGGAGGGATTCTTTTACGATATTATTCCTGCGGAGGCCGGTAGAAGTCCGGCTCGTCGGTGGGCTGATTTGCATTGAAGCGAGCGCGAGCTTCCTCTTCTTCCTTCAGCTTCTTCTTGGCCTTCAGACCGAAAATCAGCAAAACCGTGCCGAGCACGAGGAATACTGCGCCGACGATCAGCATGAAGGAATTGGAGGCCTCGTCCTCATAATCAGCCGCGTCTGCGCACACATATTCCATGTGCAGATTCAGATCCTGTGCGGATCGGCCCATGTATTTCAAGATATCGTTTCCATAGGAATCAGCAAAGCGGTCATAATGCGTGCTCATGTCGTCAATGGAGGCGACCTCCTTCGTGGTGAAGCAGCCGCTGAGAACCAGATCGCCGTAGGCCGCATCGCTGTCTGCGGCATAGGCCTCAAGCTCATCATGGATGTCGGCAGAGGTCTTGGCATAGACGGAAACCAAGCACAGCTTATCGTCGGCATCTTCAAACGAGGCAATGTAGTACTTGCCGTTGCCGCTGTCGCCGCCGGTCTGGGTCATGTAGAAATCGATGATCGTCAAATCCTCAATGTAGTAGCTGTACTCGTCGCTGATCTCAGCGGCGGTCATTTCGTTGGCGTTTTTTAATTCGGGCGGTGGCAGCATGCCGATCACTGCCGTGATGATTGCTGCAATCAGCAGGACGACGCCGCAGATGATTGTGTCGGTAGGTTTATTCTTCTTCATATTTTCTCCTTTCATTTTAGGCTCCGTGCGCGGGCGTATTTGCTCAAGGGCTGCTCACGCAGAGAATATGTTTCACAAAGGTGACGGACAAGCTTGAGCATTTCGTCCTTTTCCCCCTTATAAAGCTCTAATTCCAGCTCAGTAAACGATAAACGTTCCGATGCGCCGTGAAGGAAGCCTTGATCGCAGGCGAGCTCTGCCTGCGATCCGTCGCAGAAGGTCAGCATCACATGACGGCGCAAAAATTCCGCTCCGCAGACGGGCGCAATATTGCCCTCGCCGTAAAGCAGAACGAGCTCCGTCGGCGCGCCGAGCGCAACAAGCCGTTCGATCGCAGAAGCGTCGATCAAAGCAGCTTCGATCTGCCATTCACCGCGCGCGTGGGACTCCTTCAGCGGTGTTTTTACGCAAACGATGTTTTTTTCACCCTCAAAACGTTGACGTAAGGTGACATGCTGCGCGAAAAAAAGACGCTCCGGCGTGTCGAAATATGTTGTCTTCATCTGCGTTTGCTGCCACGCACCGGAGGCAAGCGAGGCAATGAGCGTATCCTCGACAATTCGGAAGAGTGTTTGCTCGTCCGGAAGCAGGAGCTTAAATTCCAATTCCTTTCCCATGTGAAGGCCTCCCTTCGGGTGTTATTTTATCATTTTTTATGTATGCAGTCAACACTTTTTCGTATTTCCTTTTCCTGCGATATTTCCCGACGAATTTGGCGCAAAACAGCATGTACAATCCTCGCAAAAGGGGAGATCATGATGAAGGAGATCCATTCGTCCAAGCTGCTGCTGCGGCCGAAAAATGCGGTCGGGCTGAAAAATGCTCTGTGGGGAAAGCTGCGTACAGGGGCACTGCTCATGCTGTGCGGGTTTGTGCTCAGCGGCGCGAGTCTGTTTTCAAAGCCGCTGCCGCTTGCCGCTTGTTTGGTGGCGGCGATGCCGATGGGAGTGCAGCCGTTTTGCGCAGCGTTCGGCGCGATTTTGGGCTATTTTTTGCGCTGCGAGGCTTCTTTTGCGGCCGAATACACGGCGCTGACGCTTCTGATGCTCGCTGCCGTTGCGGTGTTTCAGGGGACAAGACTTCCTGCCTTGCGCTGGTTCATGCCGTCAATGACGGCGTGCGTGTGCGCCGTTTTGGGCGGCGTGAGCATTTTGGGCGGCGAGGTGCAGATCAGCTTCCTGACGGCGAAAACGCTGATAGCCGCAGCCTGTACCGCAGGCTTCCAAAGAAGCTTTAGCGGCAACCGACGAGCCGGTGTGCTGTTAACCGCGGTTTTTATCGCCGGACTGAGCGGAATTACAGATATGTTTGATTTGGCGATTTTCGCCGCCTGCGCGGTATGTGCGGCAAGCGGCGAAATCAAAACGGCGGCCTTTGTGGGACTTGCGCTGGATCTGACGGGCGGCTACGGACGGTGTGCATTGCCGGCGTTGGTTCTGCCTGCGCTGCTGTGCGACCGTCTTTCGGAACGTGATCGGGGACTTTGTGCTGCGAGCTTCTTGCTGCTGCCCAATGCGGTCTTTTTGTGCTTTGGAGAGCTGACGATCCAACTGGCGGCGGCAAGTGCGATGGGCGTGCTCGGCGCAATGCTGCTGAAACGTTTTTGCCCTGAGATGTTTTCCGTTTCGTCACCGGAGAAGGCAGAAGACCGCATGGAGGCGGCTGCGCAGGTGTTGGAAATGCTGAGCCTGCAGCTTCCCCGGGAGGTTGGCACGATCTGCCCGAGCGAGGCAGACGAAATCTATGATGCCGCCGCCGAACGGGTCTGCCGCTGCTGTCCGCGCTTTCACCATTGCTGGCAGCAGCGCGCGGCGCAGTCGTATGAGGCGCTTTCTTCAGCGGCGCACCGCATCATTGAACGCGGCGTAGCACAAACGGAAGATTTTGCGCAGGAGTTTCGTTCGCAGTGCTGCCATTTCGAGGGCTTTGTGCTGGCGGTAAATCAGGAGCTCGAGGGCATGCTCTACCGCAGACGCTATCGCATGCTGCTTCGTGAGAGCCGTCAGGTGCTTGCGCAGCAGATGACGTATCTTGCGGAGTATCTTCGCACAACGCAGGAGCTTTGTGATCGGACGGCGTTTATGCCCTTGGTCGGTGTCTGCGCCCTCGGCAAAAGCGGCAAGACCGTCAGCGGCGACCGCGGCGCCTATTTTTACGGTGCAAATGCAGATTTCTTTGTGCTTTTGTGTGACGGCATGGGGAACGGCGAGGAGGCAGCAGTTGACAGCGCGCAGACGGTAAAAATTTTGCAAAAGCTGCTCAAAAGCGGTTTTGCGCCTCTGAGCGCGTTAAAAATTCTTAACGGGACGGAAATTTTGCGCGGAGCAAGCTGCTATACGACGGTCGATCTGCTGCATATCGATCTGAACAGCGCAATGGCGAAGCTGTATAAATGGGGCGCTGCACCGACGTATCTCAGACATTTTGATACGGTCAAAACGCTTGGTACGGCAAATACGCCGCCCGGGGTCAGCGTTTCGGACGAGCCGGAGCAATATACCTTCTGCCTCAAGCGCGAGGAAATGCTGGTTCTGGCAAGTGACGGCGCGGACGGTCAGCAGGTCGAGGAGACTCTTGCCGCTTACAGCGGAAGCTCGCCCGGAGAGCTTGCTGCACTTCTTGCAGGCTCGGCTTCGGGCGAAGATGACATGACGGCCGTGACGGTCTGCCTGCGCCTGCGAAATTCATAGAGGAAAGTAAAAATTTGAAGTCGGCTGCATGCCCTGTTTGGGCGTGCGGCCGACTTCTGTGCAGCATATGAAAATAGCTGTTAAACAGTATTATATTTTTTGTTCTGTGAGCCAGATTAAAAAGCTTTTGGCAAGTTGAAGCTGCCGAGAATCCATGGTGCGCAGAAGCTCTGCGACATTGCGCCACTGTGTATCGCTGTGTCGCAGGCTGCCTACCAGAAACTCATCCGGCGTTGTATCTAACGCGGCCGCTAATTTCATCACGACCTCAAGCGAGGGAATCGAAGTCGCCCGTTCAATACAGGAAAGATATTTGTCATTGATCTCTGCGCGCTCGCAAACCTGCACCTGCCGTAACCCTAATTCCTTTCTGCGCTTAGCGATACGCCTTCCAATCTCAGAATAATCGAGTTCCATAACTGATTGCCTCCTTTGCTTATGTTATAGTAACCAATCATGGAAAGATAAAAAACAATCTATAAGCAGAAAAAACCGCTTGACATACGAATGATTCGTGTTTATAATTGAATTATCATTCCAAAAGTAGAAAAGGAGAAAGAAAAAATGAAATGCTTCCGAATTGTTTGCTTGATTGGTGCACTTTTGTGTACTATCGCTATACTGTGTGCATGTATGAGTAGCGAAAAAAAGGAGTATTCAGAGCTAATCATCGGTCAATGGACAGCAGTGGAGCAATCCTCAAGTCAGGGATGGCATGAAACTTATCAGCCAGGAGATGAAACGAGTGTATTTCTACCTGATGGCACTTGCATTGACCGTGAAATCGTAAAATGGTGGATAGATGGTGATAAGTTAATGCTGTTGACTGATGACGGCAATTATGTAGAGCTCGAAATTATAACACTCGACGAGACTTCTTTGGTTGTAAAACGTAATTTTGAAGGTGAAACTATAACAGGTCGTTTTGAGCGGATGAATTGATTTTCCTATGGTCAGATACAGGTATGAAACTATCATTATGCATTACTATAAGTGAAAGCTAAAAAATGGGGCTGTAAAAAAAGTCCCAAATCCAAAAAATCATAAAACACTCCCCGTGAAAAGCAAAGATGAAATCCTGCTTTTCACGGGGAGTGACTAACTTTTAACGAGGGCTATTTTTGAAAAAAGTAGTTTTTTTACTGCCCCTTGTTTTATAGAATAGATTTAGATTTATACGTTGAACAGGAAGTTGACGATGTCGCCGTCTTTCATGACATATTCCTTGCCTTCGCTGCGGAATAGACCCTTTGCCTTGGCGTTTGCGATCGTGCCGCAAGCCTTCAGATCCTCGAAGGCGACCGTCTCGGCGCGGATGAAGCCGCGTTCAATGTCGCTGTGGATCTTGCCGGCAGCTCTGGGAGCCTTGGTGCCCTTGGTGATCGTCCATGCACGAACCTCGTCTTCGCCGCCGGTCAGGAAGGAAATGTAGCCCAGAAGATCATAGCTGGCGTGGATCAAACGATCCAAGCCTCTGTGGGTCAGACCCAATTCTTCCATAAACATGGCGGCATCTTCGTCGTCCATTTCCGCGATCTCTTCTTCAAACTTGGCGGCGATGGGCAAAACCGCTGCGCCCTGTTCGGCGGCAAGAGCTGCCAAAGCCTTGTAATTTTCGTTATTTTCATAGCTCGCCATGTCGTCTTCGGCAAGATTTGCCACATAGATGACAGGCTTGACACTGAGCAAGCCGCCGTCTTGCAGGATGTCCTTGTCCTCGTCGGTAAATTCATAAGAGGAGGCAGGCTTGCCCTCGAGCAGGTGATCTAAAAGTGCTTGGCACATCTCAGTTTCACGCTTTGCCTTCTTGTCACCGCTTTTGGCGGCTTTTGCGGCTTTGTCCAGACGGCGCTCGACGACCTCCATGTCGGCTAAGATCAGCTCCGTGTTCAGATTATCCGCATCACGGGCGGCGTTGGCAGGCTCGGTGAAAATCTCGTCATTGTCGAAGCAGCGCACGATGTGCACCAGAGCGTCGACCAAACGGATGGTCTGCAGATAGGCGTTGCCGCGGCCGCCGCCCTTTTTGATGCCGACCACGTCGACAAAATCGATCGTGGCAGGGGTGGTCTTCTTCGGGTGATAATACTCCGTCAGCCAGTCTAAGCGGGAGTCGGGCACCTTTGCCTGACCGATGTTGGGCTTGGCGGCGGCGTTGGAATAAGCACCGGTCTCTGCGTGAGAACCGGTCAAAGCGTTAAACAGCGTGGATTTGCCGACGTTCGGCAGACCGACGATACCTAATTTCATAATGTAACCTCTTTCGTTATGTTCTTCTGCGGCTGTACAGCTTGGCAAGACCGCCTTCGCTGGTTTCGCGGAATTTTTCGCTGATGTGATGTCCTGTTTCCTTCATCGTGCGCACGACCATGTCAAAGCTGATGTTTCTCGTGCCGCACAGGAAGGAGGCAAGGTTGAATGCGTCCATTGAACGCTTGGCGGCAACGGCGTTGCGCTCGATGCAGGGCACCTGCACAAGTCCGCAAATGGGATCGCAGGTCAGACCGAGCTGGTGCTCCATGGCGATCTCGGCGGCGTACTCCGTCTGGTCGATGCTCAGATCAAAGAGCGTACAAAGCGCAGCGGCAGCCATGCTGGTTGCCGTACCGATCTCTGCCTGACAGCCGCATTCCGCGCCTGAGATCGAAGCATTGCGCTTGACCAGATTGCCGATCAGACCGGCAACGGCAAGCGCCTCAAGCACCTTTTCGTCAGAGAAACCGCCGCGCTCCTGCATATAAAGCAGAACGGCAGGCAGAACACCGCATGAGCCGCACGTCGGCGCGGTGACAACGATGCCGTTATCTGCGTTTTCCTCGGCAACGGCGTAGGCATATGAACAGACCAAGCGCAGCTCGCGCACCTGTGGGATCTCGCCCTCGCGCTCCTGGGAGAAAATGTGCTTTGCCTTGCGATGCACCTTCAAGCCGCCGGGCAAAATGCCCTCGGTATGCAGTCCCAGAGAGATGGAGCGCTTCATCGTGCGCCAGATCTCGGCCAAAAAGTCCCAGATCTCGGGACCTTCGTTCAGCTCAACATATTCACTCAGGGTGATATAACGCCATGCGCAAAACTGCTTGATCTCTGCAAACGAATTTTCCGGATAAATCTCGGTTGCCTCATCGTGCTGCTCGCCCTCGATCTGAATGTCGCCGCCGCCGACGGACATGACGCGCATCTTGCCGAGCTCGTTCTCGTCTTCGTCATAGGCAAAAAAGTCCATGGTGTTCGGATGCGGCAGCTCCTCATCGCAATATTCGCAGAAAACGACCTCTGTGCGGCCTTTGCCGAGGATCTCGTAGAGAACACGGTCGGTGCCGTGACCCTTGCCGGTTTTGGCAAGGGATTCGTAGAGCTTGACGCAGAAGCTTTTCGCCGCCGGGTAACGGCTTAAAAAGATCTCCGCAGCTCGCTCCGGCCCCATCGTATGGGAGCTGGACGGACCTTTGCCGATCTTATATACATCGCGGATGGATTTCATTGGCTCCACCTCTTTTTTTATAGTTTTGTACATTATAACATCTTTGCGCGAAAATTACAATTCCCGTTTCTACTTTTTCCGCAGAGCTTCCAAAGAAAGTTCGCCGGCCAGCTTGAAAAGCGCATCGCGCAGCACCGTTTCCAGCGGCAAGCCGACCTGCTGCGCCACCTGCGCATAAAACGCTGCGACCGCAGGATCGAGCGTCAGCGTGACTGTCACCATTCGATGACCTCCTTTTTTGCGAGGATCGTAATCCATTTTATGCAAATTTTCCTTGACTGACACTGTAAAAGGGCTTGACAGATGTGATAGAATATAGTGTAGATATTTTGCCGAAAGGGAGATAAGATTATGGCGAAGGAAAAGAAAGTGGAACAGATCACCGATATGGAGGTTGATTTTGCGCAATGGTACACCGATGTGTGCAAGAAAGCGGAGCTGATCGACTATTCCTCCATCAAGGGTATGTTTATTTACCGTCCGTATGGCTACGCCATTTGGGAGAGCATCCAGCATCAGCTTGATGCAAGATTTAAGGAGACCGGCGCGGAAAACGTTTATATGCCGATGCTGATTCCGGAATCTCTTTTGCAGAAGGAGAAGGATCATGTCGAGGGCTTTGCACCGGAGTGCGCATGGGTCACCTACGGCGGCAGCGAGAAGTTAGAGGAGCGTTACTGCATCCGTCCGACGTCGGAAACGCTGTTCTGCGAGCATTTCCGCAATGTCATTCAGTCGCACCGTGATCTGCCGAAGATGTACAATCAGTGGTGCAGCGTTCTGCGCTGGGAGAAAACCAGCCGTCCGTTCCTGCGTCACAGAGAGTTCTTGTGGCAGGAGGGCCACACCATGCACGCAACGGCAGAGGAAGC
>CAYVLD010000015.1:0-21748 GCA_964452205.1 uncultured Oscillospiraceae bacterium | reverse complement strand
CTTGGAAGCCTTGGCTTGCAAGGGCTTGTGCGTTGTTCAGTACACATTATAATAGATATTTTTTGTAATCCCGAACGGAAAGCTCTCTCCGTTCGGGATTTATTGTTATAAATCGAAATAATAAATTATTAAAAATTTGTCAGTTTTTCTGCTTTAAGACAATATATTGATGTACATGGTTATGAAGGAGCTTTGCTCGCCGTTGCCATGCGTAATTTGTCTGATCGCTTTTGCGGCAGGTTTCTTTGGTAAGTTTGCATAATTTCATAATTATGTGACTTAAGGGTAGGGTGTATTTGCGGCATACACCTTACCCATTTTTTATGCGCCGAAACGCAAGAAAACTGTTGAAATCGATCGGATTTCGTTATATAATAGCAATATCAGACAATTCTGTGTCGATGAAAGGAGTTACTATGGATATTAAAGCAAAAATTTCCGAGATCGCAGACCAGATCAAGAGCAATCCCTCTTTGAAGGACGATTTTACCAAAGACCCTGAAAAGACCATCGAAAAGCTGATCGGTATCGACATCCCCGACGGCATCGCTGACAAGATCACCGACGGTGTCAAGGCACAGCTCGCGGGTGATAAGCTCTCCGGCATTACCGGCAAGCTGAAGAATCTATTTTAACAAATCCTTTTAAGGACAGGAGATGTAACTATGGGAAAATTTGTAATTCGCGAAACTGCAACCGGTATCAAGTTTGATCTGAAGGCCGGCAACGGCGAAATCATTGCAACCTCCGAGGTTTACGAAAGCGAAGCTGCTTGCCGTAAAGGCATTGAAAGCGTAATGAAAAACGCTCCCATTGCCGCATTGGAGGATCAGACTGTCGAGGGCTTTGCAACCGAAACCTGCCCGAAGTTTGAAATGTACACTGACAAGGCCGGCGAATACCGTTTCCGCCTGAAGGCAAAGAACGGCCAGATCATCGCCACCGGCGAGGGCTACAAGGCACTTGCTTCCTGCAAGAACGGTGTTGAGTCCGTCCGCAAGAACGCACCCGAGGCAAATATCATCAAAGAATAAAATGAACGGAGGCTTTCCCTCATCGGGAGAGCCTCCATTCTTCTACCAGATCGCGGTGCGTTGCCACTACATCGAGCGTTTCAAGCTCCTGCGGCGTAAAAAAGCGTAAGAGCGTGGATTCCTTGCTCGGTTTCAGCATCGGTTCTTTGTCCAAAACCGTTCGAAACAGCACGATCATCATTCTCCACACGGTTCCATCGCGGTAGCTTGCAATTCGGTCATCGTCCACGATGCGAATCTGCTCGACCGCGTTTTCCGGCACGAAAATTCCGGTTTCCTCGCGCAGCTCGCGGCAGATCCCCTGCGCATAGCTCTCGGCATTGCGCAGCCGACCGCCGATCAGTCCCCACGAGCCGCAGTCCCAACGCTGCTCTAACAGCAGCTTTCCGTCGTATTCCAGATAGATATTTGTGCCGATGTGCGTGGGAGAATTGGGCTTCGGCGCGTTCGGGTCGTTGAGATAGTAGCGTGCAATCATGTCGAACAGTCCTTTCTATTATGAACAATATGCGCGTTTGTACTAGGGCGTATCTGAAAACCGTCAAAACGCCCAAACAATGGCGCTTTTTCCGCCGTACTGCGTCATTTTTCCTTGCAATACACAAAGTATTCCTGCGTAAAAATGACTTGTACAACGAAAAAATCCCTCGCTGTTGGTCATTCCGCCGGTTTTCAGATACGCCCTAAAAATCGGGGCAGGGATGATTCCCTGCCCCGAAACGCATTTTATTGACCGGAAGCAAGCATATATGCTGCAGCACTGTCGCCGTAGACCAGCATTGCATTGACGAGTCCGCAAAGGACATCCGATGCAGATGCGTTGTCTCTGGTCTGTGCTACATAGCTTTCGATACTCCATGTCAGCGTCTTAGAAACCAAAACATCATTATCATACAGCTCGATCTTCAGGAGCTTACGCATGTCTCTTGCGCTGACACCATCAAATACGCCGCGCCAGAAGTTCGTCATATATTCCTCAGCCGCGATCTGCGCGATCTCTTCGCCCGTAGCGGCATCAGTTACGACATACTTCATGTTCGAATCCGCGGATGCTTCATAGTTCGCAGTCAGGTAAAGCGAAACCTTGTTCAAAAGCGCAACACTCGTAAGGACCCCTGCACCCTCGCCGGAAATATCGATGGAATCGGTTGCCGAGGGCATTTGCGTCGTTGCGTAGGCTGACTGCTCGGCGGTCAAATCGGCGTTGACGAGATTCTCGGTGTTGTACCCGAAGTAGAGCTGTGCTGCTGCGCCGTAGTTGAGCATATCCACAGCCAAGGTCTTCAGCTCATCGGAGGAAGCCTCATCGTCGATCTTCGCCGTCAGATAGTCCTTGATCGTCATGGTGGAAGCCTCGCCGTAGTAAACCGTTCCGTCCTCAGCGACTGCAAACAGCACGGCCGTGAAGCTGTCACCCATTTCCTTGGCGTTGATGCCGGTGTAGTTTGCATGGTATGCAACGGTAACTCCGTTTGCAGCATTGACAAACGGTACCAGCTCATTCTCGCCGTCAAGTGCGAATACGGTGACGATCGGATCGCTGACGTTCTTGGTGATCTCAAGATAGAAGCTGTCGTAGCCTTTGACCGTGGCAGCGGTGACGGTGTAAATAATTTCGATCTGCGCACCTGCGCTGATTGATGCGATGAAGGACAGGTCTTCATTATAGATCGGATCCTGCGTTGTTTCCTCCTTCGCACCGCAGACGGAGCAAGCGCCGTCAACATAGCTATGGATACCGGTTGGAGCGATCAATGTGCTCAGCGCATCGATTTCCTGCGTTGCCGCTTCATCGGCATAGAAGGTCTCGCAGTCATCGCAGTACCAGAACTCGGTGTTGCCTGCCTTGACGCAGGTCGGATCATTTGCTTCGCCGAAGGTCAGCTCGGGATGTGTGCAATCGGTAACTCCGTTCGGGTTCTGGATCAGATCGATTGCCTTGTAAGCAGCCGAAGGTGCGGAGATAGTCGAACCAACAACCTTGATATTGCAGATGGAGATCACACCGGTATAGGTATCATCATTGAGATTACGGATGACCACATCGCCATTGGAGCCGATGTAATCGGTCAGGTCGTAGTACATCTCCATGTTCTTGCTTGTTGCTGCAGCGACATTGACAAACTTGCTGTTTGTCCAGTCGTATGCCTGCAGGACAACCGCAGAGCCGTCAATCGACTTGGCGCTGATCTTCAGGAGCGTTGCTCCCTTGGCGTTGAAAGCAAGACCGTTCGTGCCGTTGAGGTAAACCTCGTTCTTCGGGCTGTTGACCGCATAGTAAGAGTTATAGAACACGACCTTGCCCTGACCGATGATCGCGCCGACTTCCTTCGCTGTCAGACTGACTTTCGCGCCGGAAGCGTCATTGCAGTAGTACCGGCAGGTGCTGCCGCTGACCTCAACATAAATGTCGGTCTTGTATACCGGGTGCGTGACACGGGCATCATTGACGTCGATCAGATAGTTCACACCATCGACCGTTTCGTAATTGAAGATGCCGTCCATGCTCAGGTGGATGCCGGTATCGGTTTCGGAAACGTTGGTGGTGTCACCCTTGGAGGCGATGTACAACGCGCCCTCGAGATTCTCGGTAGCAGAAATGTCGTACTTCCATGTACTGATGTCGAGCATGTACCGGCGGACATTGCTGAACTGAGCATTGATCTCGTTTGCCAAGCCGTAAGCGTAGTAAGCAACAGGGTTGCTGCTTGCAGTCAGCTCATCGTTGAGCGTATTGTAAATACGAATGCCGTCGACATGGACGTCGTAGCCGGTAGCAGTCAGGGCGCGGCTTTTCTTTGCGCGATCGGCAGAGAGCGTGTAATCCAGCAGATCGTTTTCGCCCAGGTCAAGCACGCTGCGAAGCTTCTTCTCCGTCATGACATTGGCATTGCTCGTAGTTTCCGTCGTCGGAGCAACATAATGGCTGAACGCATCGCTGTAGAAGGCGCGGATCACGACATCATAGGAACCGTATTCCAGATCCATCACGCGAGCAACGGGAACCTGATACAGGGTCGTGTTTGCAAGATAGTTATCGACCATGACTCGCTTTTCCAGCGTTGTCGTGCCTGCCTTGTAAACTTCCACGATCATGACGCCCTCGTCGGGGCCGGTCTGAGAGATCACGTCAAAGCCCGTACCTGTGAAGGTAAACTTCAGCGCCGCATTATTGTTGTATTGCGTAATGCTGCCGTCGTCATCTCTGACATTTGCGCTGACTGTGGTCATGTAGCTGCGGCCGTAGGAGTAGGGCTCCGTGCTTGCAGATGCCTGCAATGTGCTGTCGTAGCCGTGGAGCTCTTCATTGTCCACGTTCTGTTTGGTGTTGTCATAAGTACCTACAACCGTCCACGTGCCGGTAAATTCGGAGCCGCTGACATACTCATGCTTTGACAGAACCTCATAATCATATTCAACAACATTTGCCGGAATGATATGGATGGTACGGCTGACCGCATTGCTTGAAGCGCCCTTCGGAGCGTTGATCGCCGTAACGGTATAGCCGATCGTCTCAATATCGGTCAAGATGTGCGATTGTTCATCTCCGTTGTCAACATCGCAGCGGAAGGTGTACTGTGCATTATTTCCGGTGGAGTCAAATGCACCATTGTCTTCAAATACGACTGCGGAACCGAGCTTTGCTTCTGTCTCGTTGCCCATGCCGATCACAGCCGTCGTATGATAGTCAACGACCGCATACTTCGGAGCGTAGTAGTTGACCGATGCCGTCCGGACAGGCTTCTTCACGGTAAATGCTTCTCTGCCGAGGCTGTCAATTTCACCGGTGATCGGCGTGACCTCGTATCTGACGGGAATACCGGAAAGGTCATTCTCAAAGTCGAATACCGGCTCCATAAAGCTCGGTGCCCACTCGGTCGTGCCTGCTTCCAGATACTCGGAGTAGATGTCGGTGCCTGCAAAATGCTCAATGTTAACGAAGCGGTTGTTCAACCCGTCAACATCAACCGTACGAGTATACAAATCCTGATAAACAGCGAGCTTGTATTCCATCGGGTCATCGCTGTTCAGAACGTCAAGCAGATCGAACGGTGCGTTTGTGTTATAAAGGTCGAGGAAGTAGTCGTGAACCTTATAGTCATATTCGATCTCGACATTGACATTGGGCACGTCATAATAGTGATCCAAGTCGTGGTTCGTCGGGTAGAAAATACCCGAATCAGGCGTATTGGTCGGGATATTGTTGCCGCCGATGGTGCTGTCACGGTCGAGCTGAATGCCGATGGTGACCAAAATCTTATAGCCCAAATAGGTGGGATCATCAGCTTCCTCCGCCTCACGCAGCCAAGCATTCGGTGCATCCGTCCATTCAACTTGAATTTCGGTCTCGCCGGTCAAGTTGCCCTCAGAGTCGGTCAGTTCGGTCACCGTCAAGGTGTACAAGCTGCTGTCCAAGGTCTCGGGATCAGCAAATACGCCCAAGCCTTCATAAGCATACTTTTCAACCTTAACATCCCAACTGCCATCCGAATTCTTGAGGACATCCCACTCACGGGTAACAACATCTCTAATCTCAACTTTGCCAGAAAGTGACGTTTGAACCTGAGTCGTTGTATCTGTTGTGATGTAAACCTCAGCCAAGTGTTCGCCCAACTCAGAGCCGTCATTGGTGGAAAAATAGTATCCCGCGTCGGAACTACCGCCATCGACCGGGCCGCTCATGGTAGTTGCATTCGGATAGTTAGAAGAAAGCAGATGCAAGAAGTTATTTGCTTCATCTACATAACCGTTATCAGCCATAGCACCGTAATCAATTGCCGAATTAAGGCCAAGCATGAATCCCATCGCGAAGACATCGGTACCGTTCGTCTTCATCGGTGCTGCCGCACTCAATGCAGTATTTGCAACATCTGCTTGGAAAGTAGCGCCGTGTGTCGGGGCACCGTCGGTAAAGAGAATTACAATGGAAGAAGCACCACGTTCAGCAGAGTTATTTCCTGCAACAATTTCGGCTGCATGAGCCATCGCCTCATCCGTATAGGTCTGTCCAAAAGCATAGGTATTGTCAATACATGTATGAAGAGCTTTAAGATTATCCGCATTTGTCGTTGCAGCATCTTCGGAATTGACAAGCTTGAGCGGCGTACAGCTTATACCAAGTGAGCCATCATCTTTCTGCTTTCCATCAACATAAATACCGTAACCAAATGAGACAATAGAAATAGTATGGTATTCTCCCTGCGAGAGCTGATCGAGCGTGCCGTAAATCTCGTCGATAAAGTTATTTAGCGATTCCTGCATGATTGCGCGGCGAGAAACACCAATGCGGAAATAAACGTTGGAAGCAGTGTAGCCAGCCAAGCCGTTCGCAGCTTCCCATTCGTCGGCAAAGGACTCATCTCGGCGGGCGATGAAGTCTGTATACGCCTGAGTCACCGGAACCCAACTGCCAAACGCTTCCTGATGATAAACCAGTCCGCCAAAAGCTCTGATAACACTGGCAGGTCTGCAAAGAATCGTCCAGTCGTTATCTTCCACATAATAAGTGCCAGGGCTGGATTCTGATCCGAACAAAGTCTTTGCCTCACTCGTTGTAATGGTCTGCCAGACCTCCCAACGGGACTTAGAGGTGTTATAACGCATATCCTCGTAGCTGATATAACCGCCGGTCTGTATGTCCTCTGCGCCGACATAGTCAATTCCTAGCCAGTTCGTTGCGGAATAATATCCGGAAGGCTTGGTTTTATCAAGCTTGTTCAGAACCGTCGTCAGATTCGACGCGCTTGTAACCTTATAGTCACTGTTATAGTTTGCCGAGTAGACAATGGAGGAAGAACGGTCCATAACGATAACGATATCCATCGGCGTCTTATACTCTTTATTAATCGTAACCTCACTACCGTAGGTAGAGGCATCGATCTCAATGTCATAAATATAGTCCTCAAGATCGCCGTCGTTATCGACCAAATGCTTATCGGAGTCAAGCGGCTCCGTGTCACCACGCACATAGGAGAAGCTTGCTGTCAAAGCTGTATCCGCAGAGAACGTCACTGTGGACAGATCGGAGATCACAGTACCCGTATTGCGCAGCGACAGAGCACTTGTTGCGATCCAACCCTCAAAAGTGTAAATAAATCCTGCGGAGGAGGGTTTTATCGGCGTTTCGCCGTAGTAAGTCGCCTTTGTGCCCGGAGTGATCATGCTTGTCTGCAGTACCTTGCCATCATAATTATAGAAGGTAACCGTGATCGGCAGCCCCTCTTCCTGACCGAAAAAGACATAGTCGATTTCGACATTCGCGGCAACCGGTTCCTCGCCAAACGGATTGATACGGATCTTCTCAATCGTATCACCTACCGTATAACCGGTAACGGGAATGGTGACGATCTGCCACTCGGTCGTGGTCAGGTCGATCGTATCACCGCTGATCGTTGCGCCGTATTGCGTACCCGATGCCGTTTCCAGACTGATAGACGGCGTTGCCGTGGTTGCCGTACCTTGAATGGTCTTAACGCGAATACGGATCTGGATCAAGTCATTTTCCATAAGTGTATGGTCAATGTCGCCGATGCCGCTGGGTTCAATATAGAAGTAGGATTGAACCATACCGTTCGCAGTACCGTACATGGCACCGTCGGTCGAGGTGTCAAAGCCGAGATTCGAGCCGCCGACGATCTGCCAATCCCAGGTATTTTCCTCGCTGTTTTCCTTGAAGTGGATCAGCTTGGCAAGCGTAAAGCCGCAAACGGTACAGGTGCCGTTAACAAAGGTATGGCCGGCCGCTGCAGTCTCATCAGCTACATAAGTATGGCTCGCATCTCTGGAGCAGGTGTAGGTCGTGTAGCCGCCGTCCAAGCAGGTCGGAGCCGTAACGACTGTCTGATAGTCATGACCGAGTGCCGCGATCTCTTCCGTATAGGTATCGGCGCAGACGGAGCAGGTATAGGTCATCAAACCGGTGGTTTCACAAGTCGCCTCCGTCGTCACTACAGAGGTATAGCTGTGTCCTGTAGTGGCAAGAACATCAACATAGTCATAGCCGCAGGTCTTACAAGTGGCGATGCGATAGCCGGTACCGGTGCAGTCCGGACTTACTTTTACCGTGTAGTTAAAGGAGGTACAGCTCTCATGACCACTGACTACAAAGTGGTGGTACATCGGAATAGCAGCAGTATAAGACCAAGTGCTTGATGAGCTTGCGCAAACCGTTGCATTATCATAAATGCTTATTCTAGCAAACGGCAATGTCGCATAGGTAACATCCAAGCCCGTAATCCAAACCTTAAACTTACCCGTACCGTAAGCAGAAATCGTAGCATTATCGTAGCTTGCGTACGCACCGACATAGCCCATACTGCTCGTTGTGTTGGCAAAATACTTCATATGTCCGGAAACTGTCTTGACACCGCCGGCGCTGATTCCGGCTGCCGAGAAGTTAAACTGGGCAGAAGTAGAATTGTACTTATGGAAGTAGCCCAACATGCCGTATGATGCCATATTCGGGTTGACAAAATCGACCGTCATCGTTGGTGTTGACGAAACTTCACTAACCGTGAGCTTCATCAAGCCGATATTGCCTGCCGTATATAGTGCCGCGCCTAAAATATCGCCGCCATAGCTTACGTCGCCGTTGACGGTAAATCGGGAGTTATATATCCAATACGATTGATAGTAAATAGGATCATACCATGCATATGGATTGCTGCTATTGCTCGTCCAGTTGCCGTCCATACCGACAAAGACGTTACAGCCGTACTTTGCGACCTTTTTTGCTCTGTCAACACCCATACTGGCAGTAGATGATGAGCCATAATAAGAGGAGGTATAGGACCCAAGAACATTCAAAAAGGTCTTGACCACGCAGAAGCCGTTTGAGACGTAGCTCTTAAAATTTGCCGGGAACTGACCGTAGGTAGACATGATATAATAGGTGTTATTCCAATCCGCCTCAAGAGCAACGCCCAAATACAGGCCGCTGCCCAAGCTGCTACGGACGGACTTGATGAATCCGGTGATAATGCTTGCACGGTAGTTGTAATAAGTCTGCGCATTGGTGCTGTTAGCATTGACATAGGTAGTCAGACTGGTACTGTCCGCCGTTGTCGTTCCACTGTAAACATAGTAACCGCTGCTATTTGTCTTATATGTATAGCCATGGTGTGCCGCTAACTTCACAACCGCTGCATTGTAGGCAGTTGTACCCATCGTCGTCCTTGCGTTGCCATCCCAGCCGTAGTAGTCTGCACCAAATTTGACAGAGTCGAGCAAAACGCCGTCTACACCGGCGCAAGCCTCGACCTGATCGACCAAGCCGTTAAAATAGGTCCTATACGCGCTCAAACGCAGATCGACAAAGCCATTACGGGTATCATAGTATTCGCTGTCGGAGCTATACGCATTGCACTTTCTGCCAACGCGGAAGTGGTACTGCGCACTGCCTTCATTGGCTGCGATATAAGCGTTATCCAGCGCGCAGTGCATCCATGCATAGACATTTGCGGCAGTACCTGCATAGGTGATAACGTTTTTCAAATCCGTCGTACTGAAGGTACCTGCCTTATTCTTCGTCATAACGAAGAAGTCGGTAACGCCGCGCGCTGTCAGATTGTCGATATTCGCATCGCTGATCGTGAACGCCTTATAGCTGGTGTTCCCTTCCGTGTTGCTGTCATCGATAAAGAATGCAACTCTTGCTCCTTTCGAGAAGTCCTGTGTTGCCTGTGCATTGAAGGACGTCGCACGCATAGCTGCCTTCGTCGATTCGTCTGCCTCGGTGTAGACCAAATCGCCGTTCTCATCGAGCTCGGCGATCAGTTCCTTGCCCTGCAGCTCTTTTGGAATGCCGTTTTCATCTTCTGCCGCGAAGACGTTCGGCACGAGGCTCACGAGAGTTGCCAGCAGCACGAGCATCGCTAAGCTGCGGCGTATCAAACTGCTTAGTTTCATATTGCTTGCTCCTTTCAATTTTCAAAAATGATGCAAATCATAAATTTGTCCATCTCGCTCCTCGCGATGACAGAAATGGTTGTCTTTTCGTTTAAACCGGCTCCTTTGTCATTCTGACGGAACATAGCGACCGAAGAATCTTGTTGGCAGCACGGTCACATCACAGATATACAATCCTCGCCGAGCTCCTTCGCTATGCTCAGGATGACAGCCTTGACAGCTTCTTCGTTCTGCGCTTATCAGGATAACACGTTTCTTTTAACAAAAGGCGATAACCTAAGTTGCAAACTCACGAACCGAAAATGGTACCGGAACCGTTATGATAGCAATAGTAATCCATCGGGTTCTCATCCGAACAATCCAGCCAAGACAACGCAAAAATCGTAAAGCCCAAATCCGGCTCGGTATAGCTGCATTGTTGGGATTCATTGTAGATCGGATTCTGAAACTTGCAAGCGGAGGAACACATCGTCTCCGGGTTCAGCTCCTGACAGATCAGCTCCGGCTTCGTGTAGCATTTCTTCATCACTGCTCAATCTCCCTTCTTTCCGACATCACAACGCCATAATACATTGTGACGAAACGTTATTTTATATTTGTATTTTGAGTTATGGAAATTATACCACATTATAAATATCAATTCAAGCAACTTCCTCCATTTTTCGCCGTCTCGGGTATAAAAAATTTTATTCAAGCATCAAATCGTCTTTTGTTGAATCTGCACAATTTCCCATTCCGGCTTGCAATTCCCACATTTTTTTGTTATAATTTAAATATCAAAAATCACCCAAGCTCACTTTTTAAGTCAAGCCGGAAAGGAGAGAGCATAATGTCCTTAGTTGATGCCCTGATCAGCCGCGCCACACAGCAAAAGAGCCCCATTTCCGCTACCTTTGAGCTGACCGCAAGATGCAATCTCTCCTGCAAAATGTGTTACATTCACAACATATCCCATGACCGTGAGCTTCAAGAAAAAGAGCTGTCCGCCGAGCAGTGGATCGCCATTGCCGAGCAAGCCGCAAAAAGCGGTACGCTGATCCTTCTTTTGACCGGCGGCGAGCCGATGCTGCGGCCGGACTTTTGCTTGATCTATCGCGCCTGCGCCGAACGCGGTTTTTTGCTCACCGTCAACACCAACGGAACCCTCCTGACAGATGAGATATTCGACCTGTTGCGCGAACATCCTCCGCTGCGTTTGAATGTATCTTTATACAGAGCGAATGAGAATACATACGCCTCTCTTTGCGGTAACGCCTCTGCATTTTACCGCGTCACGGAGAACCTTCGCAAGCTAAAGCAGATGGGCATTCCTTTCCGAATCAACTTTGCCGCAACACCCTACAATAACCACGATCTGCAGGCCGTGCACCGTTTTGCGCAGGAGCTCGGCGTTAATGTTCAGCACACCGCATATATGTTCCCACCCACGAGAACGAGCTGTCAAGATTGCTTCAGACGTTTTGAACCCGAGGAGGCCGCAAGTGCGATCATTGACCATATACGTTCGGAGAAGGGCGAAGATCATTTTGCCGCCTTCTGCCGCGCAAAAGCCGCCGAAGCACCGCCGCGCCTCGACGACTGCGGTCAGGTCAGAGACGGCGTTCGCTGCCGCGCAGGCCGCGCTGCCTATTGGGTTACTTACGAGGGCAACATGCTCCCCTGCGGCATGATCCCATGTATTCAGACATCAATTTTAGAAGTCGGCATGGAGAGGGCATGGCAATCAACCTGCGACGCGTTTTCCAAGGTCAGGCTGCCCACCGGCTGTATTCAATGCGAGCATTACAGCCGCTGCGAGGTCTGCCCTGCCATCTGTTATGCCGAGCACGAGGATTTTTCTGTCGTTCCGGATTATATTTGCCGAAAAAATGCAGCCTATCGTGCTGCTTTGTCGAGCATTGCCGAAGAATTGGAGGGCTCCATATGCGGCTAAACCCCAAATACATCCTGCGCGAGGTCGCAGGCGAAACACTTTTGATCTCCATTCAAGATCTCTCCGCACCGAAGCGGTTACTCTGCTTAAACAAGCTCGGTACGGATATTTATTCGCTCCTGCAAGGCGGCCTTTCGCGCAATGAGATCATCGAACGCCTGCTGGAAGAATACGAGGTCGAGCGAGCCGTTTTAGAAGCGGACACAGACGATTTCATTGCCACATTGCGCTCCTACGAGGTTCTGCTCGGATGAAGCAGAAGCTCGTCAGGCTGTCGAAAAACTATAGTTTTGTCATTCCGAGCGAATACCCGCAAGGGGGCACGCCGCAAGCGTCTCCTCAGAATGACATGAGGAGACTTCCTCGACACGCTCACGAGGTTCCGCTCGACTGCGTTTGTTTATTCGCCTCTAACAGGAAAGGGTCTGTAAAAGAAACCTTTCCTGTTTTTCTTTTGTTTGTCAGTTTGCACAAAACGTTCCCCCGAACTTTCTGCATATTGCACAACTCACTTTCCACTTAACAGTCTTGCACTTACTCCCATTTTCTGCTATAATTCTTATGTAAAAATATATTTATGGTATTACTGTGTCTTTTTCATGGTAATGCGAAATTCTACAGAGAGGATTCACTTCCATGCGCTTTAAAAAACTGATCGCTTCTCTTCTGATCGGCACTTGCGCCTTCGCCTGTTGTGCCTGCGGCAGCGATGACGATTCACAGCTCCCCGAGCCGAACGCCTACTACGAATCGCAGGAGCGGGTCGCTGAGATCTTTAATGCCGCACTTGACAAGCTCCACACCCTCGACAGCTACCGCATGAAGGGCTCCATCGCCTCCGTTGCGGAAATTCCCTCATCCGAGGAGATCACCTCGGCTGTGACGCCGGTCGATTGCGTGTATCAGGACGGCAAATTCACCATCGACTCCGCCGAGGCCAACGTCGATCCGCATGAGACCTATTTCGACGGCGAACGCTACTACTTTATCAGCTATCTGTTTGATCCGCCCGATAAATACTTCGTCACGACCAACGATCACACAGACTACCTCGCCACGGACTTCCTCATGGAGATCTATGCCGAGATGGTCTATAATCCGTCGGTCATTGCGCAAGCTGACGGCTCGCAGTTTTTGTCCTTCGACATTCCTTTTTCCGTCTACGAAAGCCCCGCTCTGAGAGAGATCCTCGGCATTGTCGTAGACGATTCGCACAACGCAAATCTTCTGTCCTTCTCTGCCACAGTCGATGCAGACGGCAGTTTTACGCAATTCACTGTCTCCTTCGTCAATGACACCTACTTGGGTGACGAGCTGATCCATCAGGAGATCGCCGTGAATATGGAGCTGAGCGACTTCTCCACCGCCGTACTGACGCCGCCGTCCGATCTGGACACCTACGAAGACTGGTCAGAGGAGCTGCCCGAAGACGAAACCGTTCCCATCGGTTCGCTCTCGCCAGAGGATTTGGGCTGATTTTGTGAGTTTTGGGCGCGTGCGCCCTCGAGATAGAAAGAAGGTCGATACTACGAAACTTGATTTCGCACATAATCTTGAAAAATTTTAAGGAGGAATTTAACGCATGAAAAAAACCAAACGCATTTTGTCGCTTGTTCTGCTGCTGTGCATGTTTGTTTCCCTGTTTGCATCAGCCGGTCAGGTCGTTGCGGCAGAAATCACTTCCTCGCTGACCATTGATTCCCTCGCAGCCGGCTCGGCCAAGGTGCTCAGCACTTTGGAAAGTGCCATCAGCAGCGGCTCCAAGGACAGCGACGGTGTTTACTACGCTTACTCGTTCCCGAGCAGCCTTACCTTCTCGGAAGGTTCGATCGACACGGCGGCTTACACCCTCATGGCTGCAAGCGCACTGCTTGAGCTGAATAAGGGCACGGCTTCCACCACCGCCATTGCCTATCAGAGTGTTTCCTTCAACACCAACGAGATCCTCTGCGGCAGCGGCACCACCCTGACCAAGGGTCAGTACCTCGACCTGGCAGAGCGTGCCCATAAATACGGCAACGCGGTTTCTGCTCTGCCCTCGAGCTTCAACCGTCCGTCCGACGGCACAAACACCTATGACGGCCGTATTTCCATCTACTCTCTGGTGCATATCTTTGCCGAGGCTCTGGCCGCCTACTCTACCGGCAGCGCCCTGCCTGAGAGTGTCACCTTCCTGCCCACACACGTTTCGGGCGTTACCAACGAAGAGGGCATCGTGACCACTACGGCAGCTCCGACGACCACTGCTGCACCGACGACCACGGCGGCTCCGACCACCACAGCCGCAACCGCAGCGACCACCTCCATTTCCACCACGAAGATCACCCTCGGCGTTATCGCTCTGGAGGGCTATCAGATCGAAGCATGGATCAAGGAAAACAGCGCACTGCCCAACTATTGCACCCTCAATACCGGCGATGTATACTATCCGGCACAAGTACTGTATATGATGTGCCAAGCGATCGCCGACATCAACAACGGCACGCTAACAAACATTTACTCCTGTGCAACCATGGACGAAGCTCCGAATCCCTCCGGCACTCAGAGCTCCGGTTCGATCAAAAAGACAGAATACCTCGATATGGCGAGCAGAATTGTCACCTTTATGGACAGCAATGGCGCTGCTCCGAACTACTGCACCTCTTCCACCCTCGGCACGGTACAGTATGAGGAATGTGTGAACTTCTTCGCAAAGATTCTGAGCTACTATTACCAGAAGGGCTCCTTGCCCACGTCCATGGACTCCGCTCCGTGGGGCGAAGACAGCAGCAGCGACTCAAGCAGCGACTCAAGCAGCGGCTCAAGCAGCTCCGGCGGCGATGCTACCTTCGGTGTGGACTACTCCGATTACTCGAAGTACCTTATCTCCTCCACCTATTGCCAGTCCACCAACTCTACGATCATTTCTGTGGCAAAGACCGGCATGAAATATTCCTCCGGCACCTACGGCGGCTATTCCAGCCCTTCGAGCACCTATCAGGCAATGTTCAATCTCTTTGAGTATTTAAACGACAAGATTTCCTATGACTATTATTACAACACCGAAAAGGGCGCTCTCAAAACTTGGACCGCCAAGCTCGGTAACTGCTGCGACAGCGCACACCTTATGAATGCCTGCGCACGCGCTCTCGGTGTCCCCGGCCGCTATCTGCACGGCTACTGCAAGTTCTCTTCCATGAGCACCGGCCATGTTTGGGCAGAGCTCCGTTGCGGCAGCAAGTGGTATACCGCTGACCTTGTCAGCAACTACAACTACTTAGGCTACAAGACCAACACGACCCTTACCCTCTACAGCTATTACGCAACGCTCCCGTTCTAATATGAAGAGTGCACACAAATTATAAGGAGGAAGTTTTATAATGACTAAAAAATTATGTTCCATGCTTCTGGTCCTTGCAGTGCTCTGTTCGTGTTTTGCAGGAGCATTTGTGACCACAGCATCCGCTGCAAGCATTGATTCCTCTGAGATCATGATTGCAGACTGGGTTTTCGGTGAAACGGTTTACTACCGCGGCGCAGACACCTTGATGGCAGAATACGCCGACATCGGAATCACCGACATTTTCCTGCTGGTCAAGGGCACCCTTGGCAAGCTGGCATGGCAGTCCAGCGTCTCCGGCGCCGTGATGAGCTATTCCGACATTGACCTGCTGGAGCAGACCTGTACTGCCGCCAAAAAGTATGGCATCCGCGTTCACGCATGGATGGCAGCCGGTCAGGACAGCAATTATATCGCAAGCGATGCCAATGCCATCGCTTACCATTTCCGCCACGGCACAGGCAGCACTGTCACACAGTATGTTGACCTGCGCGACAGCGGCTACCGCACCTATATGCGTTCCTTGATCAAAGAACTGAATAACTACGACATTGCAGGTATTCACTTTGACTACATCCGTTATGCGAACCTGTTCTACGATTGGGGCGGCTCTGCAAGAAACGTTCTGATCAATGACTACAGCATCACCAAGGCTGAGTATAATGCCGCTACAATGGCGATGGCCGTTACCGCGAATAACGATTACGGCGCATCGTATCAGGTTACCACCAACTCCGACGGCTACTACATCTACACCGCTTCCGGCGGCACGACGCCCTCCGGTGTCGGCTTTGCCAACGCACTTGCGGGCAAAGGCTCGACCGATGCGCTCAACGGTGCAACGAAGGTCGCTCAGATGCGTAAGGATAATCTCAAGAGCTTTATCGCCGAAACAACACAGGATCTTTCGAGTGACAAGTTGGTTTCCTGCGCCATCATGCCCGAATCCGTTTCCGATTCCTTTGCTCAGGCATCCTACTGTCAGGATCCTGCTGTTTTGAAGGATGTTTGTGACTTCGTTGCCATCATGTCCTATACGCAGGAATACGGCGCGGCTAACACATGGCCCGGCACTCTGGCTGAAAATTGCGCAAATCAAGGCCTTGACGCAGTCGCTGCAATTCAGACCTTCGACAGCACCGCAACCACCACGAATCCCACTTGTTCTGATATTTATGAGCAGTATACCGACATCATCAGCACAAGAAATTCCGTTAATACGAGCAGCTCGAGCGGCAAGGTTCTGGGTTTCGCTTTCTTCCGTGCTGCGAAGACCACGCTTGCAAGCGCATATGTGAAGAACAGCACCACCATGAATTTCACCGTTCACGCACAGGATGAACTGGAAACCTCACTGACCAAGCTTGTTTTCACCATGCAGAACGGTGTTACGATCAGCAGCGTTTCCAACAAGTCCGGCTGGGGCAGCAGTACCTTCACCATCAGTACCGACAAGACCAAGCTGACCATTACCAACTCCAGCGGCATTTTGGGTTCCTATGGCAGCGCCTCCTTTGACGTGACCTACAGCGGCACCGTCAGTGAGAGCACGGGTGCTTGCATGCTTCAGGCATACAACTCCTCCGGTGAAGACTACGCCTTCTGTAACACCATCTTCCCGGTGCATACCCACTCCTATAGCTCCGGCATTACCACCGATGCAACCTGCACAACTGCCGGCGTGATGACCTACACCTGCGCCTGCGGCAGCTCCTACACCGAGAGCATTGCAGCCACCGGCCACAGCTATACTGCTGAAACCACCATGGAGCCGACCTGCGTTATCCCCGGCATTCTCACCTACACTTGCTCCTGCGGCAGCTCCTACACCGAGGAGATCGCTACAGGCGCACACTCCTACAAGCCGGCCTATGATGAAGAAACCGGCATGACCACCTACACCTGTGTGAATTGCAGCGACAGCTACGAATCGCTCTGCGGTATGATCCATCAGCGCGTAGAAACTTGGGAAACCGGCGAAGACACACACTTTGCCTTCTGCTATAACTGCAGCGTCGGTCAGGAATACAGCTGCTATTTTGAAGTTGTCGAGCGTGTCAACGCAACCTGCACGGCCGCCGGTTACGCAGTTTATGCCTGTGCTGCTCACCATGACGAATCCACCAGCGACCTGGTTACAGACGCCTTCTCCGGTGCCGGCTGTACCAATACCTACACCGTGACACTCGAAGCAAGCTGCAACTACCTCTACGTCAGCAACCTCAACGGCACACACAGCAAGACCTGCAGCTCCTGCGGCACCGTTGCTGAAACCGTCGATTGCACCATGACCGATGGCGTTTGCACCGTCTGCGGTTACACAGAAAACGACTTCACCCTGCTGCACTTCAAGTCCGGCAGCCCCGAAACCACATGGAACTGGCAGATCGCCAACAACACCGATACCTCGGTCAGCTTCGGCTCTGACTCCTACGGCTCCATGATCGGTGTCAACGAGAGCACCGTAGCTAATCCGTACTTCCTTGTTTGGCCGCAGGACACCTGTGCGATCAACCACACCGTCGCAGCCAATGACGTTGTAGAAGTCCGTTTGCGCATAAACGTGACCTCGAACGAAGACGGCGTTTCCGGCGTGATCCCCGATGTCCGTCTGCAGACAGGCTCGAACGCCTATAACTCTGTCACCGGTAACGGCTCCGATGCAATTTCCATGACAACGACTGACTGGCAGACCGTCCAAATCCCGATCGTCGGCAGCGTTTATCAGGAGGGCTATGTGATCAACCGCGTCCTCTTCGATCCGTGGTCTACCACCAGCAACATCTACATTGGCGCTGAGATCGAGATCGATTACATCTATATCGGTCAGCCCGATACTGCTCCGAGCGCAAGCGCTGAGCATCTCTACTTCGACTTTACCAACACCGCCGAGGCTGTCAGAAGATACAACAACAGCGTTTACGAAGGCAATAACTTCGACCTCATCCCCTGGGCATACAGCGCAAGCCGCAACTCCCTGCCCACCTTCGACTACACGAACGAGGGCACCTTGACCATTTCCGGCATCACCGGCAACTACGCTTATGCGCAAACCACCGCCGGCGGAAATGCCCTGACACAGACACCGCTGCAGTATACGGTTGGCAGTAACGACGTCGTAGAAATGCGCTTCAAGCTCGCAAACCTCACCGCCGCCGACGGTGCAACCCCGCAGATGAAGCTCTACTATCTGCTCAACGAAGATGCTTCCTCCCTGCAGGGCGTGTCCTTCGCTTCCACGGACAGCATTTTGGACGGCGAATATATCACCGTCAGCGCTTCCCTGTCTTCTGCAAGCGGCAAGCTGATCTCCGCGATCCGTCCCCATATTGAAGGCATTTGCGATGACGGCAGCGGCACCGGCAGGGTCATTATCGACTATATCTATGTCGGTCCCGATGCAAACAAGCCCTCCAACGACGACGGCTCCCTCTACTTCAGCTTTGACAACTCCGAAGAAGCACGCCGCCGTTACGATTCCTACGAATACGGCTACTTCAATTATGACCTTGGCGGTTGGGGCTACAATACCGCACGCTGCGGCGCTCCGACCTTCAATAACGCTGCCGGAACCATGAGCACCGTCGTTGTCGGCAGCAACCCCTATCTGCAGATCTATGCAGAAGGTCCTTCCCTGCTGACCCGTCCGCTGAACTTCAATCCGTCCAAGGCCGAAATGGTTCAGGTACGTCTGAAGATGTCCGGTCTGGAAGCCTACAGCTCAGGCGAAGCTTCTCCGAGCTTTGCAATTAAGTTCATCTTTGACGATGACTCGCAGGCGATCACTGCAGATTATCTGACATATTCTCTGACCGACGCAGATCTCACAAGCGGCGAGTATATTACCATTACGCTCCCGACCAACGATTTCCTGCAGGGCTACAGCAAAATTACCTCTGTTCAGGTCGTTTTGAACGATGTCCGCGCAAAGTCTGATGAGACCGCGGTCGTCACCTTCGACGAGATCTATATCGGCCCGAAGAAGGACGGCATCAACTTCATCTATTTCTATAACGAAGACGGTTCGGATTGCCTGAGCAGCACCGTTTCCGAGGAAGGCGCTGCCCTGAGCTACAACGGCGCGGAGCCGATCAAGGTTTCTACCGAATCCGAGCACTACATCTTTGATTGCTGGGTCGATGCTGACGGCAATACCGTAAATCTTGCGACCGCTTCCTTTGCTCAGGACACCAATCTGTATGCAACCTTCAAAGCAATCTCGCATGAAATGGTCTATGTCAGCAATGAATCCGGCCACATCGCACAGTGCGAATGCGGTTACTCCTACGAGCAGGAAGCTCACGATTGGGATGACGGCGTTATCACCACGCCCGCAAGCTGCGATGCAGCAGGCGTCAAGACCTACACCTGCTCCGTCTGTAAGGCAACCGAGACCGAAGCCATTTCCGCCGAAGGCCACAATTATATCTCCACCGTTACAGCTCCGACCTGTGAAGATCAGGGCTATACCACATACACCTGCAGTTGCGGTGACAGCTATATTACCGAGTACATCTCCGCAACCGGACATGATTATGAGATGATCGTAACTGCGCCGACCTGCGAGGATAGCGGCTACACCACTTATACCTGCAAATGCGGCGACAGCTTCACCAGCAATTACACCAATGCTCTCGGCCATAGTTATACGACAGAAACCATCGAGGCCACATGCACCACCGCCGGCAGCACTGTCTCCACCTGCGCAAACTGCGGTGACACGATCACACAGACCATCGCTGCATTGCAGCATGAACCTGTCTATTGTGCAAAGACTGCACCGACCTGCGTGGAAATCGGCATGGAAGAGCACTATGAATGTAAGAACTGCGACGGTCTCTTTATCGACGCCGATTGCAAGTATTCCGTCCCGCTTTCCTACATTTCGATTGCCACCGTCGATCATAATTATGTGACCGACATCACTACTCCGGCAACTTGTACGACCGATGGCGTAAAAACCACGGCCTGCAGCGGTTGCGGCGACTTTACCACCGAAGTGATCAGCGCAACCGGCCATACCTTAGCCTATCAGCCCGACCTCGCACCTACCTGTGAGGAAGTCGGCTACAACGAACACTACAGATGCAGCGACTGCGGCATTTGCTACATCGATGCAGAGTGCCAGTATCAGGTTCCCAATGACTTTGTCGTTCTCGCTGCGACCGGCCACAACTATACGAGCCAGACGGTTGCCGCAACCTGCACGAGCGCCGGTTACACCGTTTCTACCTGCAGCAAGTGCTCCGACAGCTACACCGTTACCGGCTCTGCAGCCACAGGCCACCGTTATTGCTACACCGATAACGGTGATGGCAGCCACACCATTACCTGCGGCAATTGTGATTATTCCGTTTCCGTAGACCATCGATACAGCAACGGCACCTGCATCTTCTGCGGCAGCGTGGAAAACACCGAGCCGAAATATGTTCTCGACTCGAACCTGAGCTTCATCATGTCGATCAGCGCAGGTACCGATATGCAGGTTCGTTACACGATCCTGACCTCGAAGGTCAGCTCCTTTGACAGCTTCTATATTGTCATCTCCAAGGATGTTGCCGACAGCACTGCTGTCACTACAACCTTCGGTCTGGGCGAAAACATGACGGCTATGACTCCCGTTGTCAACAGCACCACCGGCGCTATCACGGCATATCAGGCAGTCTACACCGGCATTAGCGCCAAGGAGATGGGCGACACCTTTACTGCAACACTGTACGCAGTTGCTTCTGACGGTTCTATCCACTACAGCGCAGCAAATTCCAGCACGATCAAGAGCTACCTGATCGGCAGAATCGACTCTGCAAATGCAACTGCAGCATTTAAGACCATGGCTGTCGATATGCTGAATTACGGCGCAGCCGCTCAGATTCGTCTCGGCTACAACACCGAGAATCTGGTCAACGCAGAGCTCACTGCACAACAGCTTGCCTACGGTACGCAGACAATTCCCACCGCCGTCGACAGCTCTACGAGCACCGGCAGCGGCGTGAAGATCATCAACAGTGTGTCCGTGCAGTCGAAGGTTATGCTCTACCTCAACTGCATCTACACCCCGACCGACGCTTCCACTATGAGCTATGTGATTACCGATGCGCAGACCGGTGACCTTTTAGCCACCCTGCCCGTCACGATGCTCAACTCGGGCAAAGTCTGCCAGGGCATTTTCGATGATGTCGGTGCAAAGCAGATGCGTCAGCTTGTTTCCATCACTTTGTACGATGGTGATACTGCTGTTTCTCAGACACTCACTTGGAGCATTGAGAGCTACGTTGCCGCCACCAGAGCAAGAACCGGCGCAACGGAAGCTGAGATCGCAATGGCAAATGCAATGCTCGCCTACGGCGACTCCGTCGCAGCTTACATGAGCGAAAGCGGTCAGAACTAATCGCAAATAACCAAAAAATCGGGATAGGAGTTCATCTCCTATCCCGATTTTTAATGTTGTTATACTCATACTCCTCTCTGATTAAAAGTAGACTTTTAATCAGAGAGGAGTATGAAATCAAAAGAAAAAGACCCAAAACCTTGCGGTTTTGAGCCTTAAATCTTGGA
>CAYVLD010000014.1:21953-22337 GCA_964452205.1 uncultured Oscillospiraceae bacterium | reverse complement strand
ATCACATCCTTAGGCTCCGCGACCACGCAGATCACGCTGCGGTCACGATCCTCATCATCGCAAATCGGGCAAATGTCCTTATCTGTCAAATTTCGGCAGACAGGGCAAAGATGCACCGTATTTTTCGCCTGCATGATCGCATCGGCAAACTCCTCAGCCTCCTCCTGCGGCATGCTCAAAAGATGAAACGCCAAACGCTGCGCCGTTTTACCGCCAATGCCCGGCAGCTTGGCAAACTGCTCCGTCAGCCGCTCCAATGCGGCAGGAAAATACCGCATCTTTAGAACAGACCGCCCAGATTCAATCCGCCGGTCATACGTCCCATCGCCTGCTGCATCTCGGCATCCGCCTTGCGCATTGCCTCGTTGACCGCACCGACGATCA
>CAYVLD010000014.1:0-21943 GCA_964452205.1 uncultured Oscillospiraceae bacterium | reverse complement strand
CGACGATCATATCCTGCAGCATTTCGATGTCCTCAGGATCAACTGCTTCAGGATCAATGTTCAAAGACAGCACCTCATGCTTACCGTTAACACGCGCAGAAACGACACCGCCGCCGACGGTCGCCTCATACTCTTTTGCCTCCAGCTCTTCCTGCATCTTCAGCATATCCTGCTGCATCTTCTGCGCCTGCTTGATCATATTCATGTTCATACCGCCGCCCATGCCCGGACGGAATCCGCCTTTTGCCATTGTTAAAATCTCCTTTTATTTAAATTCTACAAGTTCCGGGTGCTGCTCACCGAACTGCATCAGCCGAGCAAGCCCCTCGTTTTGTGTTTCCTGTTTTTCTCCGGGTGCCGCAACGCTCACCCTGACCGCCGTGCCCAAAATTGCGCCTGCACACTCGCTCACCGCTTCAAGCACTTTAGGCGTATTGATCGCATTCATTGCAAACGGCATGACCTCCAAGGTCAGTACATCGCCGTTGATACTACCCTTTACGGGTGCATTGTCATTGACAACGAACATCCCGATGGCAGGCGGCTTCAAAACCGTGCGAAGCCGTTCAACCAGCTTCGGCCAGAAGCCCGACGGCGCAGCAGGCACAGGCTTTGGCTGCTCGTGTTCCGTGATCGGCGGTGCATCGCTGTCATCCCATGGCGGTGCTTCCTCGTCATCCCATGGAGGAGCTTCTTCGGCTTCTGCCGTCTTCGGTACGGCAACCAAGCCGTTTGCCACCTTATTTTCCAAGCGGCTCAGACGTGCATTGAACGATTCGACATTCATCACCGCCTCCGGCTCGCACAGGCGAATGATGCAAAGCTCCGCATCGATCCTGCGATTGGCGGAGCCGGAAAAGCCTGCCGCCGTATCGCGCAAAATACTCGTCATACGCAAAAGCTCTCCGGGCGAGAACTTCGGCAGCAGCGTCTGCAGCTCCTGCTGCGTGCAGATGCCTGAAATCATGCTCGCGCTCTTCGGCGCGGTGCGCAGCATCAAAAGGTCACGGCACACGGCGCACAGCTCATCGAGCATCGCCGCCAGATCCTTTCCCTCGGCATACTGTCCGTTAAAAATCTCAAGTGCTCTCGCCGTATCCTGCGCGCTGATCGCCATCAAAAGCTCCGCGCTTTTGCGCGTGCCGGCAAGCCCCAAAACGCGGCAGACCTCATCGGTCGTGATCGCACCGTTTGCTGCCGAAGCGCATTGGTCAAGCATACTGACCGCGTCACGCATGCCGCCGTCTGCAAGGCGCGCCAAAAATGTCGCTGCCTCCGTCTCAAGCTCCAGCTTCTCCTGATAGGCAATATAATTCAGGCGGTCAACAATATCCTCCGGCACGATCCTGCGAAACGAAAATCTCTGGCAGCGCGAAAGGATCGTTACGGGAACCTTGTGCAGCTCCGTTGTTGCCAGAATGAACAGCAAATGCGCAGGCGGCTCCTCAATGATTTTCAACAGCGCGTTGAATGCACTTGGCGAGAGCATATGCACCTCGTCGATGATATAAACGCGCTTTTTGACCTCCGACGGAGAATAGATCGCCTCGTCACGCAAGGTTCGAACATTATCAACGCCGTTATTTGATGCCGCATCGATCTCCAAAACGTCCATGCACGCACCGGAATCGATGCTCCTGCAGGCCGAGCAGCAGTTGCACGGATTGCCGTCGGCTGGATCCAAGCAGTTGACCGCCTTTGCCAGAATTTTGGCGCAGGTCGTCTTGCCCGTTCCACGCGTGCCGGTGAACAGATATGCATGACTCATACGATTGTTCAAAAGCTGATTTTTCAACGTCTGGGTGATATTCATCTGTCCGACCACATCATCAAAGGTCTGCGGACGGTATTTGCGGTACAATGCCTGATACACTCTGCTCACCTCCATTGTGCAGATAGTATAAACGATTTTCACAAAAAAAGCAAGGGGCTGTAAAAAAACTCCGATTGATGCCATTGTGAGTGAAGCGAAGGATTTTTTAAAGTCCCGAAATACTGCTATTTCCCGAACTTCACAAAAGATTCCTCAGTCACTTTCGTTCCCTTGCAATGACATGGGAAAGAGTTTTTTTACAGCCCCTTCAAATCAATATTCCAGCAGCGGAGCAGAGCCGTCATCCTCAGCCTGCTCGACTTTTTGAATCTGCACCTCATACGAAACGCTGTCATTAACGCGAACCGTCACGGTTTCGCCCATTTTCCTGCCCAGAACAGCCTTGCCCAGCGGTGCTTCCATGCTGATAAAGCCCGCATCCGGAGCCACGCGCACCGTGGAAACGACCTGAATCACCATCGTTTCGTCATCCTCAGGCAGATACAGCGTCACCTTATCATACATTTTGACCGTATCGCTCTCGCCCGACGGCGCTTCGTCGATGATCTGCGCCGTTTTGATCATATTCTGCAAATAGCGCATGCGGCTGTCATTGCGCCTCTGCGCCTGCTTCGCCGCCTTGTATTCGTAGTTTTCACTCAGATCGCCGTACTCGCGCGTGCGCTTGACCTCCTCCATGATCTTCGGACGGATATTCAAACGGCGGTCTTCCAGCTCCGCCTCCATTAGCTCAATGTCTTTTTTTGTCAGCTTATCGTACATAGCTCCTCCTATGGTTCAAAATATTCAAAAATAATCGGCACACCGTCGTCCAGTACCGTCTTCGCATCGGCTTTGTTTCGGATCGTCCACGAAAACTCCTGCACGCCCCAGACGCTTCGGCAAATTCGCAGCGAAAGCCGCTGTCGGTCTTCAAAGCGATAGGCAATAAAATGCGGCACCGTCAAAAAATTCAGCGCAAGTCCGGTCAAAAGCACCGCCGGCAGAATCGGCAAATGGTTCCGATTGCGAATAAAATTGCGTGAAAGCTGTCCTCGAATAAATTCGGGACGATGCTTTTTCAGCCAGCGCACCACGCGCGGATCAAACGACTCAATACAAAATTGCAGCTTAGGAAAATTGACAAGCAGCTCGCACACGCGCCGCGTCAGCTCTGCGTGGTTGCCCTTGACCGCCTTGATTTCAATAATCAGAGGCGTTTTCCCCTCGAACAGCGGCAAAACCTCCTGCAAACGCGGAATTTTCTCCTGCGTTCCCTCGAGCCGATATGCCTGCAGCTCCTCATAAGTACATTCTTCCACCTTGCGCTGCACACCCGCGATGCGCTCCAAGCTCTCATCATGGACGACCACAAGCTGCCGATCCTTGGTCAGATGCACATCCAGCTCCGCGCCGTAGCCACGCTCCGCTGCCAGACGAAACGCCGCCATGGAATTTTCGGGCACACCGTTTCCATGCAGTCCCCGATGGGCATAGTGGTACTTGGCAAGACCGAAAAAGTCCGCTTTTTTACGCTTCGTGCGCAGCATCAGCAGCCAAAGGCCGACCGGCGCCGCCAAAATCAGCACAATATAAATTACGATCATACTCAGTCCTCAACATCGAGCGCGCTTTGCCGTCGGTCGTTTGCATCCATGCGCAAGGATACCTCGACACCGCAAGAAGTATTTTCCGTCAAAAATCAGTATTCATATTATAGCGCACAAGCACGCTTCGTGCAAGGGCGAAAAAAGGCTGTAAAAAACTCTTTTTCCTCTCGTTCTGCCGAACGCAACCAACAATACCGGCTCTTAACGTTCGGCAGAAGGAGACGATTCGAAGTTTTTTACAGTCCCTTCATATCTCGCATCGCAGGGTTATCGATCAGCTTTCCGTCAGCCGTGAAGCGCGAGCCATGGCAGGGACAGTCCCAGCTCTGCTCCGCTTCATTCCATTTCATAGCGCAGCCCATATGCGGACAGCGCTTCACCGTCGGCTTCGCGAGGCTCATGGCAGTCGTTGCCATATTCTGAAAAAGCTGCTTTGTAAAAACATGTCTGCGTGAATCCAAATCCATCAGCGGCTTTTTCCCCAACACCATATCGCACAGCATTTGCGCCGCCATCATGCTCGTAGTCATTCCCCAATGGTTGAAGCCCGTGGCGGCAAACACGTTTTCCATACTGCCGTAGCGTCCGACGCAGGGCAGCGAATCTAAAGTAACGCAATCCTGATTTGCCCACGCACAGACCTCCTGCGCCTGCGGAAAATGCTGCTGCGCAAAGCTGCGCGCGACCGCAAAACCATCCTCGCAGCCGGTGCGCCTGTCTCCGCCGCCGATGAGCAGCAGATCACGATAATTGCGGAAATACAGGCCGTCCTTTGCATCCTCCTCCAGCGTGCATCCAAGGTGCGCTGCACCCTTGAGCGCAATGACGTAGGAACGCTTTTGCGACAGCTTGATAAAATACAGGCCGCGGCGGTTGATGAAGGGAAAATGCGTACAGACGATCACCTTTTTCGCAAACACACGGCCTTGCTTTGTGATTGCCGTCGTGCCGTCCAAGTCGGTTACAAAGGTGTTTTCCAAAATATTCAGATTCTTTGCCACAGCACCGAGGAATTTGAGCGGATGAAACTGCGCCATTTTGGGAAATTGCACCGCTCCTGCGATACGAATCGGCAACGGAAGCTCCGTGATAAACTCTGCCTCAAACCCCAGATCGCGCAGCACCTGAGCCTCGTGGCGCATTTTTTTCGCATCTGTGAGAGAGTACAGAACCGACGGACGCTCTTCAAATTCGCAGTCAATTTTTCCGCAAAGCGTCCGAAACCGCTCCACCGCATCGAGATTTGCGTGCAGATATAAAAGTGCACGCTCCTTGCCCAAAGATTTTACAACATCCTGATACAACGTGCTGTGCTGCGCGGAGATCACCGCAGTCGTGCCCTTGGTAATGCCCAGACCGATGCGCTTTGCCTCGACAAGCAGATAGTCCACGCCTGCCTCGCGCAGACGTTCTGCACACAGCACGCCTGCCATACCGCCGCCGATGATCAAAACATCCGTTTTTCTGTCCCCCTGCAATGCAGGAAACTGCGGCAGCTTCACATTCTGTGTCCATAGATATTGCATGAAATCCACTCCAAATCATTGATTTTTCATGGATTAGTATCTCGCCTCAGCGAAAAATCATTCAAAAAAGCGTCGCAGCGGAAGAATATCGACAAATGTAAACAATTTATCGAACAGCTTGCTGATTTTGCCGATCACGAAGCCGTTGATCAGTGCACAAACGATCGTGCCCCAGCCGACACCGACCAATTCTCCGAAGAAGCACAGGGACAAAATGACCGCTATCGCGCAGCAGAAGCAGTCATAGCCCATTTTTACGCGGTGCGAGGCAACTGAAAATTTTGAAGCAAGCTCCTTGACCAGCAGCTCATGCACCTCGGGCGAAATATAGGTGCGGAATACAAGCGCCACACCGAGCGCACACGAGAGCATACCGCACAGATAGTACACCACGCGCAGACCCATCGGCGCAGGCAGAAGACCCGTCAGATAGATGCAGCCATCAAGCATAAAGCCAAACACGACAGCCGTAACGAACGAAAACAGATAGCTCAATTTTGCGCGGCGCACAATCAGCATCATCACCAGGAGCAAAATGCCCTGCCACAGATATTCCACCATACCGAGCGAAAGCCATGAGAAAACGCTCTGCAGCTTGGCATGGATGACAAACGCCGGTGCTACGATCATGGTCAGGCCGAAGTTCGCCTTGATCATCAAGCTTGCGCCGATGGCAAGGGCGAGAAGCCCCAGCACATAGGCAAGCTCAGTTGAAAATTTCTTTTTCATAATTCCTCCCTGATACCGTATTTATTGCCCCTGTGTGAGGCGGTTTTTATCCTGCTGGAGCTGATAGAGGCGATAATAGCGGCCTTTTTGCTCCAGAAGCTGCGCATGGCTGCCCTGCTCCACGATTTTCCCGTGGGACATCACAATGATGTTGTCCGCATGGCGGATGGTTGACAGACGGTGCGCAACGATAAGCATCGTTCCGATGTTCATCATTTTATTCAGCGAATCTTGAATCAGCAGCTCGGTTTCCGTGTCGATGTTGGCAGTCGCCTCATCGAGAATCATCACCGACGGCTTATGAATAATGGTACGAGCAAAGGACAGAAGCTGTCTTTGTCCTGCCGAGAAGTTGTTTCCGCGCTCACGCACCTCCTCATCCAGCCCATGCGGAAGACGGGAGATAAATCGGTCGGCATTGACATAGCGGCAGGCTTCCCAGACCTCCTCATCGGAAATTCTCTCCTCACGCAGCAGAATATTGCTGCGGATCGTGCCGGAGAACAGGAAAACATCCTGCAGCATTTGGCCGAAATGCTTGCGCAGAGACGAAATCTTGATCTTACGAATATCAATTCCGTCGATCAAAATCTGACCCCTCCGGATCTCATAATTTCGGCAGATGAGCGAGAGGATGGTCGTCTTGCCCGAACCGGTCGAGCCGACAAAGGCAACCGTCTGCTTCGCATTGACCTTGAAGGAAACATCCTTCAAAACCCACTCATCGGGCACATAGGAGAACCAGACATTCTTAAACTCGATATTTCCCTCGACCGTTTCCAGCTCAATGGCATCGGGAGCATCCTTCAGATGCGGCTCAATATCCATGATGGAAAAGATCTTCTCCGCAGAAGCAAAGGCAGATTGCAGGCGGTTGAACTGCTCTGCCAGATTCTGAATCGGATCAAAGAACTTGGAGATATACATATAAAATGCGACAATGGTACCGCCGGTCACGACCTGCCCGAGAAAGGAAATCTGATTCAGATACCCACGGCCGCCGAGATAGAACAGGCACAGGATCGAAGAAATATAGAGCATATAAACCATGGGTCTGAAAATACCGAAAACAAAGATCTGCTCAAACTTTGCCTTGCCCAGACGGTCATTTTTTTCGTTAAATTCCGCGCGCTTTTTCTCCTCGCGGTTGAAGATCTGAATGACCTTCATGCCCGAAAGATTCTCTGACAGGAAGGTATTGACATCGGTCGTTCCATCCTTAACTCTGCGGTGAGCCTTGCGCGAGAATTTGCGGAAAACCATGGTAAACAGCACGATAAACGGCGCAAAGCACAAGATCATCAGTGTCAGCATATAATTGACGCACAGCATCGCGATCAGCACGCCCACGATCACGAAGCAATACTTGACCATATTGACGATGATATTCGTAAACATCATCGAAATTGCGTTGGTATCGTTGGTCAGACGCGTGACCAATCTGCCGACAGGCATCGAATTGAGCTGCGCATGCGACAGGCTCTCGATATGTACAAACAGATCCTGACGGATCCTTGAAACGATCCGCTGCCCGGTTTTTTGCAAAATGATCGCCTGCAGATAGGTGCATATCAGGGAAACGACCAGAATCCCCGCATAGAAAAGCACCATCGGAAGCAGCTCGGACATTTCAAAGTCGCCCTTGATCATTTCCTCCACATCACCGACGATCATCGGGGAGAGAATGTCATACGCGATGGAAAAAATCATCAGTACAAGCACAAGTGCGAAGCTTTTCCAGTCGTCCTTGGCATATGACAGCAGTCGTTTTGTGATCTCGCTGTCTTTCATATTGCGCTCGAAGCCGATATCCTTTTTGCTCTTACGGATGGACATGTAGCCGATAATACACGCCAGCGCCGCACCGCCGATAAGCGCACCGATCACGATCAAAGGATAGAATTCATACATCTGCGCCATCCTCCTTTGCTTCGTCAAGCCGCTGCAGCTCAACCATCTGCGCGTAGGCCTTGCAGCTTTGCAAAAGCTGCGCATGTGTGCCGACCGCCGCAATGTGTCCGTCATCCATAAAGATGATCTTGTCCATTGCCTCGATCGTGCTGATGCGGTGCGCGATCAAAACGGTGGTCTTCCCCTGACGCACCGAGCGCAGGTTCTCCAAAATCGCCTGCTCCGTCTTGACATCGACCGCCGAAACGCTGTCATCGAGAATCAAGATCGTCGCATCCTTCCACAGCGCACGCGCAATGGAAATTCTCTGCTTCTGACCGCCCGAAACGGTCACGCCACGCTCTCCGAGCACCGTCGCATAGCCCTCGGTGAACCCTGTGATATTGTCATGTACATCCGCCATTTTCGCTGCACGTTCTACGCCGCTGCGATCAAACTCATCGGCAGCAAACGCGATATTGTTCTCAATCGTGTCGCTGAAAAGGAAATTATCCTGCGGCACATAGGCAGCATATTCGCGCACCGTATGGATGGGAATTTCGTTAATATCCCGACCGTCCAAGAAAAGCGTTCCGTCTGGCACGTTGTAGGTGCGCAAAATCAAATCGACCAGCGTGGTCTTGCCGCAGCCGGTTCTGCCGATCACGCCGACATTCTCACCTGCGTTAATTTTTAACGACACATTCTGCAAAACATCGATCTCGCCGCCCGGATAGCGGAAGGTCAGGTCACGGAACTCAATATCTCCGCGCAGCACATCGATCTGCTGCACCTTTTCGCCATCGACGACCTCCGGCTGCGCATCGAGCAGGGTCGAGATGCGGTTGAGCGAGGCTTTTCCTCTTGAGTGCATGTCGATCAGCTCGGAAATTGCCATGATCGGCCAGACGATCGCCGTAAAATAGCCGATAAACTCGACAAGCTGACCTGCATTAAAAACGTCCTTATAGACCAAATAACCGCCGTAACCAAGAATAATACAGATCACGGACTCAACGAACAGCGTCACGAACACACGCAGAAGAACGGATGCTCTGGCATGCGCAACGTTGGCATTCTCATTTTGCTTATTGAGCTTTTTGAAGAATAACAGCTCCTTGCCCTCCTTGACGAAGGCCTTGATAACCGCCATGCCGGTAATCGTCTCCTGTGCAAAATCCGAAAGATCGGAATACGCCTGCTGACGCTCGTCCCACTTGCGCATCATGTATTTGCCGATCAGCGTACTGACCACCAGTAAAAGTGCCATCGGGATCAGCGCCAAAAATGCCAGCATCAGATTCATGCGCATCATCTTAATAATCGACATCGCACCGAGCAGAAGCGCATCGAGCAGCATCATAACGCCCCATCCGAAGCACTCCTGCACCGTATCCAAGTCGTTGGTAAACAGCGCCATCAGATTTCCGACCTTGTTGACCTGATAGTACTGCTGTGAAAGCTCGCTGCAGCGGTCAAACATCCTGCGGCGTAGCTGCGTCTCGATTTTTACACCCGTGCCAAAGAAGCAGATTCGCCACAAAAAACGGCCGGTGATCATCGCAAGAATGATAAAAATCAAAGGCAGGCAGATATGATCCAACAAAAAACTCATATCGAAGGCATAGAGCTCGCCGTCAAGCTGCACCTCGCCGTAATTTACGCCGTTGATGACCATGCGATACAGCTCCGGAATCTCCAACTGAAAGAAATCCACCAGCACGAGCGATGCCAGACCAAGCAGCAGGAGCGGCAAATATTTCAGATAATAACGGTTGATATGCTTGCCAAAAAGCATCGCCGTCCCTCCTCACATTCATTTTCGCGTATAATTATAACATCTCATTAAAAAAAAGCAAGTCTCCCGCTGCATTTTTTGCACGCCAATGATAAATGCCGATTTATCGAACAAATTGATTGCACGCTCACGGTGTGTTATGATCGAAAAGCATGAAATTCTTGACGAATCACACTTTTTATGTTATAGTTTCTAACAGATATGCTCAAATCAATGAGCGGAGGAGAGAAAATGGATATTTTTGAGAAGATGCACCGCCCGTCTCTTGCAGACGCGCTGAAGGAAAAAGGCTTATTCCCCTATTTCCACCCATTGCAGTCGAAGCAGGATGCCGAAGTTATCATGGAGGGCAAGCGCCGTATCATGCTCGGTTCGAACAACTATCTCGGTCTGACCACACATCCGTTGGTAGTTGAGGCCGCGCACAAGGCGCTTGATGAGCTCGGTACCGGCTGCTCGGGTTCACGCTATCTTAACGGCACATTGGAGCTGCATTTAACCTTGGAGCAGGAGCTGGCACACTTCCTGCGCAAAGAGGATGCGCTCACCTTTTCCACCGGTTTTCAGACCAATTTAGGCATTATCAGCGCCGTGGTCGGCTTGGGCGACTATGTCATTTGCGACAAAGAAAACCATGCCAGCATCATTGACGGCTGCCGTCTGAGCTTCGGCAAGCTGCTGCGCTATCAACACAGCAACATGGAGGATTTAGAACGTCTTCTGAAAAAAGTTCCCGAGTCCGCCGGCTGCCTGATCGTCACCGACGGCGTATTTTCCATGGGCGGCGACATTGCAAAGCTGCCGGAGATCGTCGCGCTTGCGAAGAGATACGGCGCTCGTGTGATGGTCGATGATTCGCACGGCTTCGGCATTTTGGGCGAAGGCGGTCGCGGCACCGCAAGTCATTTCGGCTTGGAGGCCGATGTCGATATTTATATGGGCACATTCAGTAAGACCCTTGCCTCCATCGGCGGCTACATGGCAGCGAGCAAAGCCGTGGTCGATTACGTTCGTTACAGCTCACGGCCCTTGATCTTTTCGGCCTCGATCCCGCCGGTTTGCACGGCCGTTGCGCTGACCGCGCTTCGTATTCTCGCAGCCGAGCCGGAGCGTGTTGCACATTTACAGCATCTGTCCGATTTTGCCCGTGAATGCTTCCGCAAAAAGTCGGTTCCCATCCGCGAAACGACTACGCCTATCATTCCGATCTATACATATGATGCCCATCGCACCTTAGAGGTGTCCAAATCGATCTATGCAGGCGGCGTTTACGTCAATCCCGTCCTGCCGCCGGCTACACCGCAGGGTGAATGTCTGCTGCGCACGAGCTATATGGCAACCTTGACGGAAGATCTGATCGAAGAGGCCGCAGACATCATCGCAGGTGTCGTTTCGGAGGCTTGAGATGCAGAAGGTAGCCGTAATCACAGGCGGCAGCTCCGGCATCGGTCTTTGCACCGCGCAGGCACTTGCACGCGCAAACTGCAAGGTCTATGCACTGAGCCGGCGTCCGTTTTCCTGCGAGGGATTGCACCATATCTGCGCCGATGTCACAGACGAGGCACAGCTTGCACGCGCAGCCGAGCAGATCATGCGCGCAGAGGGTCGGATCGACATTCTGATCAACAATGCAGGCTTCGGTATCTCCGGCGCGGTAGAATTTACCGAGACTGCGGAGGCACAAAGGCAGTTTGACGTCAATTTTTTCGGCATGGTACGCACCAATCGCGTTTTCCTGCCGTATATGCGAAAACAGGGCTTTGGCCGTATCGTAAACATCAGCTCTGTCGCTTCCCCGATCCCGATTCCCTTCCAGACGTATTACTCCGCTGCAAAAGCAGCCATCGACAGCTACACCATGGCACTTGCCAATGAGCTGCGCCCCTATCATATCACCGTCTGTGCCGTCCGCCCCGGCGACATTCGCACCGGCTTTACAGCCGCGCGCAAAAAGTCCGTCGTCGGTGACGAGGTCTATGACGGCCGCATCAGCCGCTCCGTTTCCAAAATGGAGCAGGATGAGCAAAACGGCATGAATCCCGAAAAAGCAGGCCGCTTCATCTGCCGTGCTGCGTTAAAAAAGAAATCAAAGCCGTTAGTTACGATCGGTCTGAGCTATCGACTCTTTGCGCTGCTTGCCAAGCTGCTGCCCTGCCGTCTGCTCAACTACATCGTCGGCTTGCTCTATGCAAAATAAAGGAGAATTTTATGAAGTACAAAATCGTGGCCGATTCCAGCGCCGATGTCAGAAGCATGCAGGATGTTGCATTCGCCTCCGCGCCTCTGAAGATCATCACTTCCGAGAAGGAATATGTCGATGACGAAATGCTCAATGTTGATGAGATGGTTACCGACCTTCTCTCCTACAAGGGCAAATCCTCAACTGCCTGCCCCAGTGCCGGTGACTGGCTGGAAGCCTTTGAAGATGCACAGCGCATTTTCTGTCTGACCATTTCCGGCTCTCTGTCCGGCAGCTACAACGCCGCACAGATGGCTAAGCAGGATTATGAAGATCGCTTTCCGGATCGCCGTGTTTATGTCATCGACACGCTTTCCGCAGGTCCCGAGGTCAAGCTGCTGATCGACAAGCTCGCAGAGCTAATTCAAGAAGGGAATGATTTTGATACCATTTGCGCCAAGATCGACCAATACAGGAAGAAGACACACCTGCTGTTCATGCTTGAATCGCTGAAAAATCTGGCAAACAACGGCCGTGTCAACGCCGCCGTTGCAAAGGTCATCGGTCTTCTGGGCATCCGCATGGTCGGCAAGGCCAGCGATGTCGGCACGCTGCAGCCGCTGGACAAGTGCCGCGGCGAGCAAAATGCGTTAAAGGCGATCGTCAAGCATCTTTATGAGATGGGCTACGAAGGCGGCAAAATCTGCATTGCACATTGTCTGAACGAGGCTGCCGCTCTGCAGCTCAAGGCGCAGATTCTGAAGGACTTTATTCACGCCAAGATCGAAATTTACAGAACCGGCGGTCTGTGCAGCTTCTACGCCGAACGCGGCGGCATGCTCATCGGCTTTGAGGCATAAGAAACATTAAAAAAGGGACTGTAAATCAATTTACCGCGATATAAGACTTCCGTTTTGGGTAAACTAACTTTCGGCATGTTGCATAATTTTTAGATTTTTATTTTATGTAAAACGCATAATAAAATTACCATTTCTTCATTTTTCTTCTGCTTGCAACGTGTCTTTTTTTCTGCTACAATGACTTTGTCATTCTTGAATACGGTTTATCAACGGAGGAAGTTATGGAACGCTATTTTCATTTGAAGAAACGCGGCACATCTGTGAAAACAGAGCTGATCGCCGGTCTGACTGCATTTATGGCAATGGCTTACATTCTGATCGTCAATGCCGATATGTTCTCTTATTTCGGTGACGGTTACTTCGATGCAGTCTACATCGCGACCGCAATATCCGCTGTCTTCGGTTCGCTGATGATGGGCCTTTTTGCAAATCTTCCGCTCTCTCAGGCCGCCGGCATGGGCATTAACGCCTTCTTTGTCAACACGATCTGTAAGGAATTTGGCTTCACCTATGCGAACGCCTTAGTCTTGGTATTTTTTGATGGCATTTTGTTCATTGCACTGACCGCTACCGGATTGCGCAAGCACATTCTGGACGCCATTCCCAAAAGCGTCAAAACCGCGATTTCCGCCGGCATCGGTCTGTTCATCGCTTTTTTGGGTCTGCAAAGCGCAGGTCTGCTGCAAATCGGTGACGGAACGATCAAGCTCCACTCCTTTAACATCTTCCCCTCCCTGCACGGCACCGCCACCTGGGCGCAGGTCATGCCGCTTTTGATCGTTATTTGTGCCATTATTGCAATTGGTATTTTGTCCAAACGCGGTGTCCGCGGCGCGGTTCTCTGGGGCATTTTGGGCGCTGCCGCTGTGTACTATCTGCTCGGCTTTACAACCGTTGACGGCTTCGCTGACGGCGTTTTGGGCAACCTGTCCTTGAACATTTTTGAGCCGTTTGGCAACTTCGTTAACCTTTCCCTCGGTGCGGTTTTCCGTGACGGTTTTGATTTTACTGCCTATATTGACGCGCACGGAATGGGCAATTTTGTAATCGCCTTCTTGACAAGCACGCTTGCATTCTGCATGGTCGATATGTTCGACACACTCGGCGCACTTTACGGTGCCTGCACCTGCGGCGGCTTGATCGACAGAGACGGAACCATTCCGCGCATGGAGCAGGCGATGTTTTCAGACGCTGCCGCAACCTGCGTCGGCGCGGTCTGCGGCTGCTCGCCTGTAACGACCTTCGTCGAGTCCTCCGCCGGCATTGCCGAAGGCGGCAGAACCGGCCTGACCGCCGTATTTACCGCAATGATGTTCTTCCTCGCCATGTTCTTTGCACCGATTGCCAAGCTCATCCCCTCGTGTGCAACCGCCGCCGCTCTTGTTTACGTCGGCATTTTGATGATGGGCTGCGTGAAGGACATCGAATGGGACGACCCCTCCGAAGCCGTCCCCGCATTTTTGACGGTCGCGATGATCCCCTTTACAAATAACATTTCCTTCGGCATCGCCTTCGGTATGATCGCCTCGATCCTTATTAACCTCTTTACCGGCAAGGTGCGGCAGATCAAGGCCGGCACTTGGATCATCGGCATCTTGTTCGCCGTCATGTTCTTCGTCTCCAAATAAGCGCACAGCCGCCTCCATGCCGGAGGCGGCTGTTATTGTGGCGCTTATTTCTTTATTCGCTTTGACAAATGGAGTTCGTTATCGTCAGCATACCCAAGTTTGCCATATACAGATTGTGCATCAAGATTTTCTTTTCCTGTAAGAAGTTCATATTTGTGAAGCGGATAATTCTTGATGCAATAATTCTCTGCAAAAGCAATCATCTTACTTGCAATTCCCTGTTTTCTATATGCCGGGCGAACATACACTTCTGTAATCTCAGGCATATATTCATCGTAACAGAATGACTTTTTCAACTGGACACAAACAAATCCGGTTAACACACCGTTATCATCATCGACAATAACAACCTCTTGGTGATTTCTCGTAAGGGAATTTCTGATATTCTCTATGGTTGTTTCGCCTTCACCATTAAATTCGTCATTAAGAGCACTTAACTGTTCTGCATCATTTACCGTTGCTTTTCTTACCATAACGTCTCTCCAAAATCTGATTTACCAGCGCTTCATATTCTTCTCGAACTTCTCTGTATATGCTTGCTTTAATTCATCGGCGGTAATTCTGTAGCAAAGCATTACATCATTGTAGTACATTAGGACATCTGCCATTTCTTCAATTAGGTCTTTTCTCAATTCTTCATCTGCTGAGGCTTTCTCCCAACCATGCTTCTTGACAATATCAATAACCTCGCCTATCTCGCCAATCATCCAAAGCAGTTTGTTCTGTCCTATTTCCGGGCAAATTGGCTCCCATTTGTGCTTGTACTTATCTTGTAAGGATTTTTGCATTTCCTGCATTTCGCCGATAGTAAAATCTGCCATTGCGCATTTCCTCCGCAAATTCAAGGTAATCTAACAGAATTATACTCCCGGAACAGAAGAAAAGCAAGAATTTTCGCATTCCTCCCGAATCTCGGTTTTTGCCTGCAATAAAAGTAGAGATTTTCAGCTTCCATGTTTAGTACGAACTCTTGCTGATAGGACGAAGCGCCGTCTTATTGTTTCAAGTTGCAATCCATCTTTTTCTGTAGTATAATCAACTCACGAAAGCGAGGTCATTATATGGTAAAGCTACTATTTGTCTGCCACGGCAATATTTGCCGCAGTCCGATGGCAGAATTTATTATGAAAGAATTGGTCGAAAAAAACAAGGTCTCTCATCTGTTCGAGATCGCCTCGGCCGCCACAAGCGATGAAGAGCTTGGAAATCCGCCGTACCCTCCCGTGCGTGCGCTGCTTTCCGAGCGCGGCATCAGCACGAAGGGAAAAACCGCCCGTCAGCTAACCAAGGCGGATTATGAAAAATACGATTATTTTGTCGGCATGGACAGCGCAAACAGAAGAAACATGCTGCGCCTGTTTGCAAACGACCCCAAAAACAAGGTTTCCCTGCTTTTGGATTACACCAAGCATCCTCGAGACGTTGCCGATCCGTGGTACACACGCGACTTCAGAGCGACAGAGCGCGATGTGGACGACGGCTGCGCCGCATTGCTGGAATATTTGCTGCGTAAATAATGTGTACTGAACAACGCACAAACCTCGTTTGTCTGTGCGGTCTATTTTTCTATGTTCGGCAATAATATGATGCGCTTCTTCTGTGCCGCCGACCGTCCTGCAAAGAAAGCTTCGCAAAGCATACGAACCTAAGCTTCCTCTGCCTTATCATAAGCATCGTTCTCCAAAAACCTTGAAAATGCCGCTTCTGCTCGTTCATCAATCATCCTCATCCTTTTCCGCATTTCTGAAGTCTTAAATGTTCCTGCGCATAAATTCTTGGAGGAATGACATTTGGTAAATGTCATTCTCGGGTTAATTATAACATATAATTTCCCCGCTGACAATCACTAAATGTCAGCAGGAGGGGATTTTTATGTTCTGTAATAAAGCTTCTGACGGCTCAAATAATCTCTGCGGCAAAAACATTGCCATTTTTCGCAAGCAATTATCGCTTTCACAGCGTGAGCTTGCTGACCGTTTGCAGCTCATCGGGCTGGACGTAGACAAAAATGCCATCCAGCGCATCGAAGCAGGCAAACGATTTGTAACCGATATTGAGCTTGTTGCTTTGTCGAAGGTTTTGCAGCAGCCATTGCACGCCCTATTAGCATAACAAAGGGGTCGTAAAAAACTCTTTCCTATGTCATTGCGAGGGAACGAAGTGACCGAAGAATTTTTGGCAGTATGATCACGAAGCCGGTTTCGATAGCCTCGCTAAGATTCTGCGCTCAGAATGACACGATAATCGCCAAATTCCGATTTACCGCTCTGTTTACCGATCAACTATGGAGGGGCAGGTCATGCCCTACAGTAGTGCATACGAACAGATCGACAAATCGATTTTTTTGTTCTCTCATCCGTACACATATAAACACGAATGGCTGCCTCACTAAAAAGTGGGGCAGCCATTGTTTTATCCTTCTTTCGGAAGGTCGCGCATGGTCAGGCTGATGCGTTTGCGCTTCTCATCAACCTCCAAAACAGCAACCTTGACAATATCACCGACCGAAACGACCTCGGACGGATGCTTGATAAACTTATTGCAAACTCTGGAAATATGCACAAGGCCGTCCTGATGCACACCGATGTCAACAAACACGCCGAAATCAATGACGTTTCTGACTGTACCGGTCAGAACCATACCGGGCTTCAAATCCTTCATTTCCAGTACGTCCGTGCGCAAAATGGGAGGCGGCAGCTCATCACGGGGGTCACGGCCGGGTTTACATAATTCTTTCGCAATATCTCTGAGGGTCGGCACGCCGACACCGCAGGCCTGTGCAGCTTTCTCCACACCGAAGCTCTCCAAACGGGCATTCAGCTCGGAAAGTCCGCCCGAGGCAACATCACTTAGACCATAGCCGCACAATGCCAGCAGCTTTTCTGCCGCATCATAGCTCTCCGGATGTACGCCGGTATTGTCCAAAATCTGCTTACTCTCCGGCACACGCAGGAAGCCTGCCGCCTGTTCATAAGCCTTCGCACCGAGCTTCGGCACCTTCATCACCTGCTTACGGGATGCAAATGCGCCGTTTTCCTCTCGGTAGATCACAATATTCTTCGCGATCGTCGCATTCAAACCCGAAACGCGGCGCAGAAGCGACGGCGAAGCGGTATTCAAATCAACACCGACCGCATTAACGCAATCCTCAACAACTCCGCCGAGAGACTCGTCCAAACGCTTCTCGGGCAGATCATGCTGGTACTGTCCGACACCGATGGCCTTGGGGTCGATCTTGACCAGCTCCGCCAAGGGATCCTGCAGACGGCGCGCTATGGAAACCGCCGAACGCAGGTTGACATCAAACTGTGGGAACTCTTCCGCCGCCAGCTTGGATGCGGAATAAACGGACGCGCCTGCCTCGGAGACGATCATATAGCTCACGCCCTTGACACGGGTCAAAAGCTCACAGACCGCATTCTCCGTTTCGCGCGAAGCCGTTCCGTTGCCGATGGCAATGTGCTCAACGCCATGCTTTTGTACCATTTTAGCAAGCGTAGAGATGGCTTCCTCTCTCTTTGCCTTCGAGAAGGTGGGATAAACGACCGTTGTATCCAGAACCTTTCCCGTTGCATCAACGACCGCGACTTTACAGCCGTGGCTGTAGCCGGGGTCAAGACCCATGGTGGTATGTCCCTTGACAGGCGGCTGCATCAGAAGCGGACGCAGGTTCAGAGCGAAATTATGAATTGCACCCTCGTTGGCCTCGTCGGTCAAAGCGGTTCTCCACTCACGCTCCATGCTCGGCGCGATCAAGCGGTCATAAGCATCCTCCGCGGCGGCTCTGACGAAAGCCGTGGCGCTGCTGCCCGGAATCAAAACCGCGCGGCGCACCGTAATCAGCGCCTGCTCACGATCGACCTCGACGCTGACCTTCAAGAAGTCCTCGCGCTCACCGCGGTTGACGGCAAGCACCTGATGTCCCTGCACCTTGCCGATCGGCTGGGAGAAATCGTAGTACATCTGATAAACAGAGACCTCTTCCTCCTTTCCCTTGGCGGCAACGGAGCGCAAAACGGCAATGCGCTTCATCAAATTACGCAGCGCCTTACGGATCTCGGCATCATCGGAGATCATCTCTGCAACGATGTCCGATGCGCCCGCAAGCGCTTCCTCGACGGTGTTTACGCCGAGGTCGGGGTTTACATAACTTTCCGCAAGCGTTTCCGGAGCTTCCGGATCCTTTGCCTGTGAATACAACTGCAGCGCCAGCGGCTCCAAGCCCTTTTCCTTTGCAATTGTCGCACGGGTGCGGCGCTTGGGCTTAAACGGACGGTAAATGTCCTCCAATTCAGACAGGGTCTTCGCGCCGTTCAGGGCGGCTTCGATCTCGTCTGTCAGTTTTTCCTGCGAAGCGATCGACTTGCGAATCTCCTCGCGACGCTGGGTGAAATTGCGCAGATACTGCAGACGGTCGGCCAGAGTACGCAGTGTGGTATCGTCCATTGCGCCGTGCAGCTCCTTGCGGTAGCGGGCAATAAAGGGAATGGTATTGCCCTCATCAAGCAGGGTCACAACGTTTTCAACGTGCTCCACTTTCTGATTCAGCTCCTGCGCGAGCTGAGAAATAATATTGTCCATTAGAAATCCTCCGTTTCTCTGGGCTATCATACCATATTTTTCCCGAAAAAGATAGTCCCAATCTTTTTATATTGCAAAAATGATCGGTTTTTGATATGCTGAAGCCGAGGTGAGAATATGAAAATTAAATTGGGAAAATACCGCCATTATAAGGGTAAGGAATACGAGGTGCTGCATTTGGCACGGCACTCGGAAACCGAGGAGGAAATGGTCGTCTACCGCGCACTCTACGGCGATTTCGGCATCCGGGTACGGCCTGCTGCAATGTGGAACGAGCTCGTCACGGTCAACGGCAAGGCCATTCCGCGCTTTTCCCATATTGAATGAAAAATGCACCCGTTTTTCGGGTGCATTTGAGCGTGTAGAAGAAGTCTCCTCATGTCATTCTGAGGAGCCGCTTGCGGCGACGAAGAATCTTTCGGAAGCATTGAAATTACTGCATTTCTCACGCAAGGAGTAAGTTGTAACACCTTTCTCCTCCATCGTTTTCCACAGCTTATCAAATACGATCATTTTTCGCTCCTATTTCGGCAGTATGACATGGAAGGTCGCGCCTTTTGACGGCGCACTTTCGACCTCGACCACACCGTCGAGCAGCTCGACGATCCGCCGAACCATCGCAAGTCCCAAGCCGTGTCCCTCCGATTTATGAGAGGTGTCCGCCTGATAGAATTTATCAAAAATATGCTGCTGCTCCTCCTCGCTCATACCGCAGCCGAAATCGCTGACGGTGAAGACCACACATTCCTTCTGCTCCTGCAGGCGCAGAACGATGCTTGCACCGTTCGGGCTGAACTTGATCGCGTTGGAGATCAGATTCATCCACACATGAGAAAGCAGACTTTCACAGGAGTTGATCTGTATTTCCTCCATCAATACATCAAACGAAACATCCTTTGCGTTCCATTCATTTTCAAGCGCGACAACGCTTTGACGAATCTGCTCATCAAGTCGGAAATCGGTAAATTGCGTCGCAAGCTGCGCACTTTCGATCTTCGAAAGCATCAAAATATTACCCACCAGCGTTGTCAGACGGTGTGTATTGAGCAGAATCTTTTCGACATATTCCGCTCGTTCCTCGTCCGGCAGGCTTTGATCCTGTAGCAGCATGGCATAGCCCTCAATGGCAGTCAGCGGCGTTTTAAACTCGTGCGAAACGTTGGCCACAAAATCGCTGCTGAGTGTAGCAACGCTGTCAAGCTGCTTGACCATGGCGTTAAAATTGCGGAACGTCGTCTGCACCTCATCGAGCTTACTCGAATCGGAAACGGAAATATTATAATTACCGCGTGCAACCTCCTTCGATGCCTTGCTCAGCTTGACCATCGGCGTCAGAATACGCTGCCCGATAAAGTAGCTCATCAGCGCAATTGAGACCGACGCTACCGCCAAAAGCGAGATCAGCGTAGACATGCTCAGCTTTGGGATCATGCCCAGATTTTCCAGCGCAAACATACCGCTTGCCACCGCCGTAAACGAAAAAACGACGATAAACACCAAGATCAGCCAATAGTACGCCCGCATTCGCGGCGAGTATTTTTTATCCATTGCGGCTCACCGCCTTATAACCGATGCCGCGCACCGTAATGATCTCAAAATCCGGATTGTCGCGAAAACGGTCGCGCAGGCGGTTGATATGTACGTCAATCGTGCGCGCCTCGGTCTGCGAATCCATCCCCCAAATGTCATCCATAAGCTGCTGACGGGTAAAAATATGCGAAGGCGACGAAACCAGCTTATAGAGCAGCAAAAACTCCTTCTGCGGAAGAACCGTCTCGGCAGCATTGCGCCGAACGGTGAACGAATCAAAATCAAACACCGTACTTCCCATGAACTGACGGCGTTCAGCGACCATTTTCGCCCGTCTGAGAAGTGCGTTGATGCGCAAAACCAGCTCATTGAGATTGATTGGCTTGACCAAATAATCATCCGCGCCTGCAAGAAAGCCCGACTGCATATCCGAAAAGCCGTCGCGCGCGGTAATCATCAGCACAGGGATCGCATTGTTCGCCTCACGCAGCGTGCGCACCAAAGTGTAGCCGTCCATATGCGGCATCATAATATCGGAAACGATCAGATCAATCGACATATGCTCCAGCGCCTCAAGCGCCGCAATACCGTCACTGACACCAACGGCGGTAAATCCGTTTCGGGTCAAAACCCTGCAAAAAAGCTGTTGCAGCTCATTATCATCCTCAGCAACCAAAATTCGAAACACGGGCAACGCCCCCTTTCTCCGACCTTAGTATATCACACCACAGCGCAGTTGCAAAGAAAAATCAACAAAAATTTATGCAAAGTTGATATTCAGTTGATGTTCAGCACTTATAATTATGGCAGAAAAAAGGGTACACTTTCCCCGGAGGCGATTACATGAGTGACGAAGAACGTAAGGACATAGAGCGTGCGCAGAGAGCCGATACCGATCGGATCCTGACGCTGCCGAACATGCTGAGCTTTTTTAGGCTGCTGCTGATCCCGCTGATTGTGATTTTGTATGAAAACGGCCATTTTTGGTGGTCTTTCGGAGTTTTGTTTCTCTCGGGCGTGACCGATGTGGTCGACGGTTGGATCGCAAGAACCTTCCATCTTGTTTCCGATTTCGGCAAGGCGATCGATCCCGTTGCAGACAAGCTGACACAGTTGGTCGTCCTGCTGTGCCTGCTGGACTCGAAATACTGGTGGGTCGTAGGCGCGCTGGTTGTGAAGGAATTTGTCATTGGTATTATGACACTTATGGCTCTGCACAAAACGCACAGTGTTTACAGCGCCGGCTGGTACGGCAAGCTGTGCACAATGGTGATTTATCTGTCGATGGGGATCATGATCCTTTGGGAGCCCATTGCCGGTACCGCCATGCCCGGCTGGCTCGTTTTGGCCGACTGCGCGTTGATCGTGGCGCTGATCTCCCTGTCGTTTGTAAAATATTTTATATATTTTGCAAAAATCCTCAAGCAGACGCATGATACGCAGGGGGCATCATGAGACAGCGGTTTACTGCGTTTTGGCTGAGACGACGTGAGCGCATCGGCAACCGTCTGCGCTACGGGCCGCAGAAGCGGTATTTCCGCTGTCCTGCCTGCCGCACGGTACGTTCTGTGCCGGTCAGCCACGGACAGACGAAGGTGATCTGCCGCAAATGCGGCGAGATCTTTTTACGCAGAACGTAACGGGGCTGTAAAAAACTCTTTCCTATGTCATTGCGAGGGAACGAAGTGACCGAAGAATCTTTAGTAAAGCTCGGGAAATCGTAGTATTTCGGAGCGTTTAAAGTTCCTTCGCCTGCGCAGCCGTCAGCGAGGAACGAGCGCTACGGATGCGGCGTGCCC
>CAYVLD010000013.1:0-24731 GCA_964452205.1 uncultured Oscillospiraceae bacterium | reverse complement strand
GAGCGCCTTGATTTGGTAAAAATATTAAAGGATTACACATTGGAGGTTATGTAATTTTCATACTATTTCTTAATAAAACTATTTAATGTCTGCTGAATAAGTCGCCCTTGTGACTTATTCAGCAGACATTACTTAATATCAAACATTAAAACGTGCGGTTACCGAGAAAACTTCATCAGAGATATCAACATTAAAAACACCGTTATACTTCTCTGGAATGCGCCGTGCATTTTGCAGACCGAAACCATGGTTCTTTCCCCTTTTGCGGTCTAAATGCGGCAGCAAATATGGGTTTTCTATTTGATAAAATATAATACTGTGGAATTGTTTGAGCTGCATCCTCAGATAACGCTTTTCGGCAGGAAGCTCTTTGCATGCCTCTATCGCATTGTCCATAGTATTCCCGAGCAAAACATATAGCTCCGAAGCCGATAATTTCAGCTCCGCCGGAACACTGACATCAAAAGAAAAATCGATATTATTCGTTCTGGTTATCGCTTGATATTCTGTCAAAATGATGTTCACAACGGAATTTCCGACATCGATGACAGTGTTAAGATTGTCAAAAACATCTTGCGCTTCTTGTAAAACCCTTGCAGCCTCGTCACTGTTTTGTTTTCCGACGAGTGCTTTCATTGCCAGCATATATTTGTTGATATCATGAAACATTGCCCGTGTTTCATTTTGCTCTGCATACATAGAAGCATAATACTGCTCCTGTAGGGCAAAATGCTGTTGCATAAGTTCTGCCTCTCTACGGCGGTCTGTGCTTTCTTTCATTCGTTCTGCATAAATGATCAGCAAAATGTTCATATACAGCAAAGCAAGTGCCGCAAGCAGATATGAAAATGGCAAATCAGCGCCACGCTTTTGCGCTTCGATGCAAAACACGCAGCCCAAAATGATGCTGACGACATACCCCGGGGAAAGAACCAATAAAAACGGCGGAGTAACAGCCGAACGTTTGCGTTTTGTGAAAAGCAACACAACCATTACAAATGCAGCCAATAGGATATGCGCAGTAGCAATATAGATGATTCTGGTATTTCCGTATTGCATGAGTGCAGTTCCGTTCACGCCGAGCTTTGACAAAAGCAAGAACATGATCACATCAACAAGGGCACTCATTGCACAGATTCCTATGCCGGCAAAAACACCTTGCCAAAATTTTGCCTCAAATAAGTACTTACACAAGCAAAGCGTACCTGCTGCAAAGCAAAACATCCTCAAAAAAGAACCGTTTGGCACAAACGCCAACGCAATCATTACAGCCGCAAACAGACCATAGCAGCAGAGCCATTTCCAAAGGGCTCTGCGTTTTTTTGCAAACATACCTTGCAAGAACAGGTGTAGAATATAAAGATCAGCAATTACGCCGATCAACTCTGCAGCAATATACATTATTTACCTCCCCAAGAAATGGAAAAACATCTGATTGAACTCATCAGACTTTTTCCTGCTGATCGGGATCCTCGTGCCGTCTTCCAACTCCAGCTCTGATGTCCCGGCAGATTTTATGTATTCCATATTCACTATGAAACTCTTGTGCGGCGAAGCAAAATACCCCTGTGGAAGATTTTCTGCGATCTGTTTCAAAGGGGTGCGCAATTTAAGAGTTTCCTTCACGGTATGAATCACCGAATAGTGTCCAAAAACTTCGATGTAGCGAATGTTTTGCAAGCGAACGGCGACGGCTGTTTCGCCCATATGAAGCATAAGCCTATGCGCAGATGCCTCACAAACAGCCGCATCCAATGCTTCAAACAGGTCTTTGCGGCAGAGCGGTTTTTGTAAATAACGAAGGGCGATACCATAGCCCTTTAAGGCATAAGCATTGCTTTTTGTTGTAAAAATGATCACGGGAGCATTGGAACCGGCGATCAGTCGCTTTGCAATGTCAAAGCCATTGGGCTGTGGCATTTCTATATCCAGCAGAGCAATGTCCAGTTCGTGCTTACATTCCAATAGATCCACCGCACGCGAAAAGGCCAGGATTTCAAATTGTTGCTGTTTGTCATATTCCCTGAGAAGGGATACGATGTGCTCCATATCAAGAGCTTCATCTTCGCACACAGCAATGGTTATTCTCTTCATATGCTTAATTCCTTGTACAAAATTTTGTCAAAATATGATAGCTGTATTTTATACAACAACATATAAATAGTCAAGCCGATATTAGCTGAATGCGACCGCAATTGGTGTGTTCACATCAAATTATTACCTCTTATGCCGGTATTTTGGCATTTTATGACATGAGTCTTGTGTAATGCTTCGACAAACTGTACTATAAAATTAAAGCAAATCAAAGTTTTAATGGTTTCTGGTAGTGCCACTTTCTACGGAGTGAATAACGGTCAAAATGTAACCCTGTCGGTACGATTCACCGCATAATATTTAGGGCTGTAAAAAGCTCCAACATAGGTCGTATTGCGCAGGCATCTAAAAGTTTTTAGAAAAATTTAGGCACTACTGCACTTTCACAAATGACATATGAAAGAGTTTTTTTACAGCCCATTCTTATTTTGTTAATGTTCGCTACGATTAAAATGTATGATAATTATACGATAATTAAAGATTACTGTTTTTTAAAATTGAACAGTTAGGAGGCTCGGTATGAAAAAAAGAAGCGTGACAATTCTTCTCTTGCTATTCGTTCTTTCCCATATTTTTTGTACCTGCAAACAAGAGGCTGGCATACTTGCAACTGATAGCAATCATGGAACTAAGACACACGCTCTCCCGTCGGAGAATGTGAAATTTTCAGATAGCACATATTATCGTTGTCCCGCTTCGATCGGGGGCTACTATTTCTGCAACGGAAAATACATAAAATATTGCCAGATTGGCTCGGATACAGCGGTTGCGTTATGTATTCAACCTTCTTGCGAGCACAAGGATTCGGCCTGCAACGCATATGTGGGAGGAACCATACAGCAACTTGCAGAATATCACGGGAAATTATATGCCTTAGTCAAAGCAGACGATCAAAGCCTGAATTTGATTGCTTACCAAATTGAAGACGGCGAGCGAGAAACGCTCCTCAGTTGGGCTCCCAAGGAACCGGAAAACGATCGATTGACGAACGAGGCAGTTCGCTTAATTACACTTGCAAACGGCTACCTGTATTATCAAATTACGCAAACGACATATTCATTAGCAACCATGAATGTTTTGGATGAGAAGGTCTCTTGTATAGCCTATGACCTTTCATCTGGCAAAAAGGAAACTTTACCATTTAGTAACTTTTGCTGCGTTGGCAAAGCAGGCTTTGTTGTGCAAATTTTAGAGCAAGAATTTGACACAAAGGACGAAAAATATGTTGTTCAAGAGTCACAGCTCAGACTGTATAATCCCGAAACGTGGGAGTATGAGGTATTGGTAGATTATAAGCAGGATAATTATGTATTTTCCGCAGATCTTTCTTTTTGCTATGGCAGCTTAGTTTCCTATTTGTGTGGAAATACGCTGTATACCTTTGATGCGGAGACTGCGCAAACGAAAGAATTGCTGACACCGCAAGAGCCGGTTGTAAACTATTGGCTAATGGACCAAAAAATATTTTACATTACGCAGAAAAATAACGAGTACCACTATTACTACGCAGATTTGACCGACTGCACACCGGTGCAGTTGAAAAACGGCGGCAACACGCAAACGATGGAATTCAGTATCTCTTATGAAGGTGTAGATTTTTTTGCAGATAACCGTTCAAAAGTCATTTCCAAAGAGGATTTTTACGCCGAAAACTACAGATAGGAATGAAATATGGAATTAGAACTGAAAGCTCTTGAAAAAAGCTATGGAAAGAAGCACGCACTTAAAGGAATAAATCTAACATTGCATGACGGCGTATATGGCATACTTGGGCCAAACGGCGCCGGAAAAAGCACGATGATGAACATCATTACGGGAAATCTTATGCCCAGTTCAGGCAGCGTCTTATTCAATGGAACAGAAATCAACAAGTTGGGTAAAGCTTTCCGCTCACGCATCGGCTATATGCCTCAGCAGCAGGTTTTCTATCCCGGTATGAGCGTAGAACACTTTTTGTACTATATGGCATCCTTGCGGGGACTAAGCAATGCAGAGGCGAAAACACAGATTGACTGGTCTTTGAAGCTGCTATGCTTGGAAGATGTGCGCAAGCAGCCGATTCGTGCTCTTTCCGGAGGAATGCGCCAAAGACTTCTCCTTGCGCAAGCAATTATTGCAAAGCCCGATATCTTGATTCTTGATGAGCCAACGGCAGGTTTGGATCCCTCACAACGCATTGCCGTGCGGAATCTGATATCAGAAATCGCCGAAAACAGAATTGTCCTGATTTCTACACACATTGTCTCCGACATAGAATTCGTCGCTAATCAAATTATCATTTTATCCGATGGAAATGTTTTATCACAATCAGCACCAAATGAACTGACTCAGCAGTTGGAAGGCCGCGTTTGGGAAACTTCCATAGAAGAGGCACTCCTTCCATCTGTGCGCCAACTTGGAATGATTTCCGGAATTTCCAGAGATCAAAACGGGTTTCTGGTTCGGATTCTTTGCGATTGTGCGCCCACAAAAACCTCCGTAGCTGTCCGTCCGACATTAGAAGATATCTATCTGTATTACTTTGGAGGACCGAAATTAACATGATCCATGAGCTGCGTAAAATTCAAACGAATCGCTATGCAATCATTTTGCTCCTCTTAATTGTGGTTGCAAACGGAATTTTATTTTACTACCATTGCATGGACGATTCCGATGGTTATACCTTGCAACAAATTCAAGGAAACTATGACCGCCCTATGAGTGATTTGGTTGCAACTCACAATGCCTTGCAAGATAGGGTGTTCCTTGACGAGTCATATCGGGATGATTCTTTAATAACCGGTGATATCTATAAAGAATATGCACTGTATGGCAATATCATCGAACGCAAAGAAGCGGTGACGGAATATCAGCAACAAATTCAAAATCAACTTGCCGAAGTTCGGGTAAAAAAGATTTTGTTTGCTTCCGGTGATCCTTTCTCCACAGAAGTCTTATCAAAAACGGAGCAGTTGTATCATAGTCTGGAAGGTGTATCGTTAGATGACTCTTTTTCGGGAGCGACCGAACCGATAAGCACATGGCAATTTTCAGACATTTTTGTGCTTATATTCGGACTTCTTGCATCGCTTCTTCTGATTACGCAGGAGAAAAGCAATGGTACATTGTATATGTGCCGCTCCACAAAGCATGGGCATATTAGGCTCTATCTGCAGAAGTTCGGGGCAATGAGCATATTGCTTTTTGCAGGATTTCTCCTGATATACGGAACGAATTTTATAATTGCCGGAGCGCTCTTTGGTTTTGGCCCTTTACAACGAGCGATACAATCCGTCTACGGCTTTTCATCCTGCCCGTTTGCGATTTCGGTTGGTGGCTACTTGCTCATCTTTTTACTGCTTCGCTGGTTTTGGTGTTGGACAGTTTCTGCACTATTTTTCTTTCTATGTAATTACTTCAAAAAAATTGCAGCCATCATCTTATCATCTACAGCGCTGATTGCTTTGTTTATTTGGATGTCAAGCGCCTCCTTGCCTTGGCTGCGAGCACTTAGCTTGAGTACCTACTTTCGACCAGCAGCCTTGCTGAACGAATATTTGTTTCTGAATTTGTTTGGAAACGCCCTGCCCTTGCTTTATTTTGCACTGTTCTTTCTTTGTGCTGTTTTGCTGTGTTCCTTACTGTTTGGCGGGCTTCTTTTTTGCAAACAAGCGCCCCATCGAAGTGCATCTATATCTATTTTTCGGTTGCCGCGTCTGCGCTCGACGAATCTCTTTCTGCAAGAAGGATGGAAGTTGCTTTTCTTGAATGGTGCGCTTGTCGCTACAGTTCTTTTCGGTGTCGTACAAGCCATGCACTATCAAGATTTTTATATCAGAAATGATGTGTGGGAGCAATTTTACACCACCTATTCGCAAAAGCTGAGCGGAGTTCCGACGGATGAGAAGGAGCAATTTTTGAATGCAGAAGCGGAACGTTTTGCACAGCTTCACAATCAATTGGATCAAACGCATGATTTGGAGTTAAGAGAGCAGATCGAACAGCAGCTTCGCCCTGAAGATGCGTTTACTTTTTCTTCTTCGCAGTATTATTCGCTGACAGGAAATCAACATTATGTATATGCAACAGGATATGAACGCCTTTGGGGCGGAGAGGGTCGTGCCGACACTCTTGGCAATTCGATGCTGATGATCGTTGTCCTAATTGCAACCCTTTCTGGCACTTTTGCGGTAGAAAGTGAAAACGGTGTGAATATCTTAATATCTACCGCAGGCAAGAGAAAAACCACCGCAAGATATAAGTACATTCATTCTGTCATCTTAACTGTCGCGCTTTCTATTATCGCGTATCTTCCTCAATATATTTGCGTATATCGGGGCTACGGTTTGCCGGAAGGAAATGCTCCGGCCAACAGCTTGACCATATTTTCAGACTTGCCGGATACCGTTTCGCTCAACGGAGTTCTGATTTTTACCGTGCTCGCACAATTGGCGTTTTCTCTGCTAATCTGCTTCATTGTCTTGACTCTTTCCAAGCGTCTCAAAAATACAATTACAACAGTAATTGTAGCGAGCACAGCAATGCTGTTACCTATGTTTCTAATACAGATGATTACCTAATCTTATTTGAAATTTAAATCACAGAGATAAAAATGAAGATTATAAATATCAACGGAGAAACTATACAGTATGATAATGTATTAGTTGATATACATCTTAGTATGTCAAAATAAGTTATATCATGTCCAAAAGCTCGATCAGACCTCCCACGGCCTCCTGTAAAGCGGACAGAGAGTTTTCCAATGTACACTCCTCCGGTACCTTCCAGGGCGCAACCTTCAAGCAGCGAATCATTTTTTCTTTCATCGTATTATCCTCCTAAAATAAAAATTGCCATGCAAACAACTGTCTGCATGGCTTCATGAGAATAATATATAGACAAAAAATGATTCAATTACGGTCGCAATAGATCAATCGTCTTCTGAGAGGTTCTTCTGCTGCTCTAACAACGTGTCAATCATCTTTGATACCGCCACCAATGTTGCAGGATTACATTTCTCCAACTTTGCAGCAATATCACGGCTGATGATTGCCTCAGGGTGAGCATAGGGTGTATCTAACAGAAAATAGTCTGTACTTTCACCAAGGGCAGAAGCCAATCTCAGCAACATCGAAAGCGAGAGCTTACACTGCGCCGTTTCGATATGACTCAGGTAGTTGTTGGAGCAATTTACCATTGCGCTCAGGTCGGCCTGTGTCAGGCCCTTTTCCAAACGGAGCTTACGGATTCGCTGACCAATCTTTTCATAGTTCACTTCTATCATAACAATCACCATCCTAAGTTTGTCCTCTATATTGTATCGGATGGTGCTTTTTCTTAAAACAAATCATAATAGCATATTGCCATTGTAGTTATAATGATATATAATAAAAATTGCAAATTGCTATAATAGATAGAACGGAAGTGAATTATAAACAATGAAAAACAGAAAGAATGAACTGGTGTTGTCAGCAATTGCCCTTGTGAAGGCCGGAGAAGCATTAGAGGACGCAAAAGCCAAGTTGAGAAGGTTAGTAGAGCAAGGAGTGTCTTACGAGTCCGAAGAAATGAAGATCGCCTTAGAGGAATGTCTGCAATTACAGCAACAATGGAGAGAACTTGAAGAAGAACATCTCAGGTTAAAGAAAAGAGTACCGAAGAGCTGATTTCGTCGCCGTCGTCGTCTTGCCGACAAAATGCCGACAAGTGAAGATAGCAGGTGATGCTCGACCTATGAAAAAGTGCGGAAAATGCAAACCCCAAAAATGTTTGGAAAACATAGTAAAAACACCAAGAATCCGAAGATTCTTGGTGTTAAATCTGGTTGCGGAGGAGGGACTTGAACCCCCGACCTCCGGGTTATGAGCCCGACGAGCTGCCAACTGCTCTACTCCGCGATATTCATTTGCAGAGGCGGTCTGCCTCATTGCTTATATAGAATAGCACACCATGTTGGATTTGTCAAGAAAAATCTTTCGACAATATCTTACTTTTTATAATACTCCCCTGCTCACGCAGATTCCGCGCCATTCACACCGCTTTGCAAAATGCTTGACAGAGATTTATAGAACCGAAGGTGCGTCATTGACGCAAGCTCAAACCGTGCTGCTGTGTTTGTGCGAAAGCATAAATTCAGATTTAGCTAATTTTACTTAGCGACAATATGCGATATCACCAGCGTCAGGTCGGCGGTGATCAACAGATGCAGCACAATATGGTACAGATCCGGAATCAAACGTGTTTGGCTCGGCTGAAAAACCTTGACCGTCTTTTCAAAGCATCGATTGTATCCGTCAAGCTTCCTACGGCTTGCACCAAATATGGTGAAATACTCATGGCAGAAAAACTGCACCGTCAGCCATAACAGCTTTCATATGCTTAACTCCTCAATTTTTTATCCAGTGCGGCGCACAGGATCAACGCCAGCTTCGCCGTAGGATTGAACTGCCCGGTTTCAATGGAGCTGTTCGTGTTGCGTGAAACTCCGACCGGATCGGCCAATTGTTGCCGGGAAAGCCCCTTCTCGTTTCGTGCTTCTTTTAATCGATTTCATAAAACCAGCTTATCTTCCATAATTACACCAAGGCCATTCGCAGCAGCACAACAATAAATGCTATCACAATCACAAGCATAAGCAGTCCGAAAAACAAGTATGAGCGTTTCTTCGAGTGGAAATATAATACCAAGTTAACGGCTGCTCCATTGCACAGAAAACCGTCCAAGCGGCTGATGCCATCTGAGGAAGATTGAGCATATGTTCTCCGATAATCTCCATCAAACAGCACATCAAGAACCCAACTGAAAAAATGCCCCACGCTTTTCCTTCCGCCGGCCGCTCTCTCGTCTTGCTTGCCCTTATTCTCCTTGCGGCTCATTTCAAGATGCGTTCTTTGTCCACAACTGCTCTCCTTGCCAAGTTTTCTTTGCAGCTCTATTATAGTGCCAAGCAAACTTATCAAACATTATTTTTGGCAAAAAATTCTTCGCCGGCAGGAGAGAAAATGTCACATAACTTTCAATCGTCTGCAATGCTGCTATACGGATAGCAGAAGAGCAGGTTGCCCTCCAGATCATAATAATACGAGGCTATATCATCATAACACAGCGCCATATCATTATAAACTTGGCAGTTATCATATTGCAGCAGCACGATTGGCTCTGCATTCATATCATAAAGCTGTATTCTGCCATCGTCAACCATAATATAGCGCTTGGCGGTAAAAATGTCCTCCCAGATATCGATGTAGCCCGTGGTGGTCAAAACCTCACGGAAGTCTGCATCCATCAAAACGGTCCTCTTGGAAGGTTCAAAGTAATACACATAGTAATACGGCACCTCTTCAAACGAATACATGTAGTCAAAGGTACTTATAGAATACTCGTACATATTCCCAAACTGAAATTCCTCGCCTGTCTCTAAATTAACAGCCTTGCCCTCTTCGTAATAATGCACCAGTTCCCCCGTGCCGATAAATTCGCAATACTCACTATCTGCCCATTCATACAAAAGCTCACCCTCAGTGCTATAGGCACGATGCTCTGAGCCTGTGTCGGTTTGCTTCCATACGGAAAAATAGCTCCCGTTCCAGTAGGCGCTGGCTGCATCAATGTCGGCAATGAGTCCGCTCTTCGCACTGAGCAGGAATTTCGTGCCGGTGTCATTCGAGGCGACAGCATACCCGTCGCTAAAGGTGTCGGCATATGCAAATTCCATATCCTCCAAATAATTGCCGTTGACATCTAAATAAGCGTAATAGCCGTTGCGCTTCTCCACTACGGCATAGCCATCGACATAGGCGTCTGCCCATCCAAACGGTCCGTGGAGAAGGTTGCCCTCCCAATCGGCAATGTAATACCCCGACGGCTCATTGAGCTGTACGGTAAAGAGTCCCTCGCCGTAATCGATATAGCTATTATCGCTCAAACGATCAAAGAAGGGCAGCTCCTCGGTATTCAGGCAGAGATTCCCCTGCGTATCGTACACATGGATCACAGGCTTTGCCTCGTCTGAACCAAAAGTATAGGCTAAGACATATTCATCATAAGCCGTCACCGCCCAATAGATATGCTCGGTAACAAACGAGCCGTCCCATGTGGCCAACGCATAGCGCATTTCGGGATAGTCGTTTATCAATTCTCGCTTTCCGAGTCTCCACATCGGTTTGACCTGCGCCGCTTGCGCGCTCAGACCTCCCGATTGGCAGATCGGCTCGATGTTATCATACACCGCGTCTGCCACGACCCGTCCGGAGGCATCCACTATGCCGTAACGGGTCGTTACCGTATAGCCCGAATTGCTATAACTGCCGACAAAGGGATAGATCATCCCATAATCCTCAGACGGCTGCAGCGCAGGAATGAACTCCTCAGACAGACGGGTATATTTCGCTTCAATGGGTTTGCTCGGTGTATATTTGGAATAATCCGTCTGCACCCACACACTGCCCTCAAGCACCTGCTTGTCATACGTCGGCTGCATCGTTTCGACTATTTGCTCGCTTGCCTGCTTGCTCGTCGAGCAGCCGCACAGCAGCACCAGTGCCAAAAGCACAATCACGATCCGTTTCATATCGCACCTCCGTCCTTCCCTTACGGTTTATGAAAAGTCCTTCAAAGAAACATAGCCCTCTCGGAACAGAAGATACTGCCCCTCATCCGACAGAAGCCAGTTGAGCAGAATGCGGTTCGGGCTGTCGGTCTCTGCCGATGCGGGAATTACGCAGTAATAAGCATTGCAATGGGGATACTCACCGCTGCGGATGGTCTGCGCATTTGGTGTCACGCCGTCAATGCTCAATATCTTCAACCCCTCAGCCTTGCGCATATCATTTGCGTAGTAATAGACCGAATAGCCAATGGCATTGGCGGAATTGTCATAGCTCTTGACCGCCTCCATCAGCATGCCCATCGAGCTGATCACATACTCCTTCGGCGCATCGACAAAAGCTGTATCACCCATAATGAGCTTGACCATTAAGGATTGACTTCCTGCATCCTGATTGCGCTGGAAGGCCATGATCGGCTCGTCATTGCCGCCGACCTCGCTCCAGTTTGTGATCTCGCCGGAATAGATCTTACGCACCTGCTCGGTTGTCAGGTTATCCACAGGATTATCCTCATTGACCACAAAAATCAGCGCATCATTGGCGATCGCCTCAACCTGCGCCTCGAAACCGATTTCCTCCATCTCCTCATAAACAGAGGGGTTCGGCTCGCCCACGATCAAAATATCGCAATCACCGTTCATCAGATTGCGGAAGGACTGCGTCGTGCGGTTGAACAGCACCAGCTCGCTGACTTCGTCACGGCTTTGCCCCAGAAGCACGCCGGCTATCGCCTCGCCCAGCGGAACCATCGAGGTCGAGCCGTCCATACGGGGGAAATTCTCACGGGTGAAGATAAATGGCTCGCCGTCAAGCTCCGTTTCACTTTCCGAGACAGCCTCCGCGGTCGGCTGTGTCGCAGGCTTTGGCCCGGTTTGGGCGCAGCCTACCAAAATCGCAAGGCTCAGAAGCAGCGCCAGCAGCATCGTAATCTTTTTCATCATCATAACCCCTCTCTTTCTTGACCGAAAAACGATCTCTGTATTTTTGACGAAGGATGTTTTATTAAGTTCCTAAAATTTTTGCAAAATTCACAAAAAGCTTCGGCGCAGGTCAACGCCGAAGCTTTTGTATTCACAGAGCTTCGCTCAGCAAAAATTCCATCGCCCTTCGGTAGCCCTCGAAGCCGAGACCCTTAAAGGTTGTTTTACACGCCATGCCGGCATAGGAAACATGCCGAAACGCCTCACGCTGCATAATATCAGACAGGTGCACCTCGACCGTCGGCAGACCGACCGCCTTGAGCGCATCCAAAATCGCAACCGATGTATGCGTGTAGGCGGCCGGATTGATCACGATGCCGTCAAAATTCCCGTAAGCCTCCTGAATCCAATCGACCAAAACGCCTTCGTGGTTGCTCTGGCGCACATCTGCCTCGCAATGAAGCTCCTCGGCGGCAGCTTTGATAAAATCCACCAGCGCCGCATAATCCTGCTTGCCGTAGATGCTCGGCTCACGGATGCCCAGCATATTGAGATTCGGGCCGTTCAATACCAAAATTTTCATTCGATCGCCTCCAAAATGGTGTTTACCGTCTGCGAGATCGTCGTATTTTCCACCGTCAGGTCGGCAAAACGGGCATAAAGCGGATCGCGTTTTTCAAACAACGTCTGCAAATCATTCGCTTGGCTGACAGGTCTTCCGTCGATCGGCAGCTCTTGCAGACGGCGGTTGATGCGGATAATGAGCCCGTTTTGGTGCAGCAAGGAGTAATTCTCCTCCCTCGTCACGCAGCCGCCGCCCGTTGCAATAACGCAGCCCGATTTTTTGCCCAGCTCGCACAAAACCTCGGTTTCCGCCTCTCGGAACGCCGCCTCGCCAAATTTAGCGAAAAATTCGGGAATCGCGCCGATTTTCCTGACGATTTCCGCATCTGCATCAAAAAACGGACAGGAAAGCCGCTGCGCCAAAAGTGCGCCGACGGTGCTTTTTCCGCAGCCGGGCATGCCGATCAGAACAATATTGCGCATCTGCTTTAGAAGTTTACATAATATTTCTTCGCAGCAGGTGTCAGAAATTTTCTCACCCGTCCAGATCTCGCTTGCGCGCTTCGCCTGCGCGACGAGCATGGAAAGCCCGTTTTCACAGCGGACATTTCTCTCCTGTGCATCCATCAAAAGCCTTGTATTCAGCGGATTATAGACCAGATCCAGCACGCATTTCAGATTCGGAAGTGCATCTAAATCCACAAGCGATCTACCGTTATTCGGATACATTCCCACCGGTGTCGCATTGACCAAAATCGTTGCATCAGCATGCTCTTTGTAGTTTACATAATTTACTTGTCCGTTTCTGGACACCTCGACACATTCCGCGCCGAAGGAACGCAAAACCGCCTGCGCCGTGCCGGACGCTCCGCCCGAGCCCAAAATCAGCGCCTTCTGCCCTGCTTCTACGCCGCCGTTGCGCGATAGCAGCCACGAAAAACCGTCAAAATCGGTGTTGTCCCCGTAAAGCGTGCCGTCCGAGCTGCGCAAAAGCGTGTTCACGCAGCCCATTTTTTTCGCCGTTTCCGACAGCTCTGCACAATACGGCATGACCGCCTTTTTATAAGGAATCGTCACATTCAGACCGTCAAATTCGCCGTTTTTCAAAAAATCCTCTAACGTCTGCGGCTCGACCTCAAACAGCCGATACGAATAATCACCCAAGCACGCGTGTATCTGCGGCGAAAAGCTGTGCCCAAGGTGCTCTCCGAGCAGTCCGCAGCGCATTACACGACCTCCGAATAGCTGCCCAGATATTTAAATTCCTCACAAATGCCGCCGATCTCGCACATCAACTGCACAAACTCCTCGGAATAGACCGATGTCTCCAGATCCAGATAGAACATAAACTCAAAATCACGTTCGGGCAGCGGACGGCTCTCCAACTTGAGCAGGTTGATGCCCAACGCATACAGGCGCGCAAGCACCTTGTACAGCGCACCCGGCTTATGCGGCAGGATCATCATAATGCTGGTCTTATCCGCACCGGGATAGATCTCGGTATTTTTGCTGATGCAAAGGAAGCGAGTGTGGTTGTTGCCGCCGTCCTGCACCGCGTTTTTGATGATCTTCAAGCCGTAGAGCTCGGCGCAGTATCTCGACGAAAGCGCAGCAATGTCGGTGCGCTCCGACTCTGCGACCTTCTTCGCGGCGATAGCGGTATTCTCGCAAACGGTGACCTTGACATTGCCCAAGCTCTTGATAAAGCCCGCACATTGCGCAATGGCTTGTTCGTGGGAGAAGATTTCATGAATTTCGCCGCTGTTTGCTTTGGCAAGCAGGCAATGGTCGACCTTCATGCGCATGGAACGAACGATGCTGAAATTGTGCTCGACCATAAGATCGTAGACCATCTTCACGGAGCCTGCGGTAGAGTTTTCGATCGGCAAAATACCGTAACGGCAGAAGCCCGACTCGATCGCCGCAAAAACGCCATCAAAGTTGCGGAAATACTGAATTTGAGGGTTTTTAAACAGCTTTTCGCAGGCAATTTGAGAATACGCACCCTCTACTCCCTGACAGGCAACGCTTGCCGTCTGCGGAAAGAGTCTGGGCGTGTTTTCAATGGCATTTTCGATCTTGTAATATAACTCGGTGCGGTTGCCCTTCTCCTGATAGGTACGGCTCAGCTCAAATAACAGCGAGTACAGAACACGCATATACGACTGCATATCCTCACGGGATTTTTCGCTGACCTCTGCCAGCTTTGCACGCTCACGCGCCGGCTGTAAAATCGGCATACCCTGCTCTTTTTTGTAGGTTGCGATCTTCGCTGCGATGTCCATGCGCTCTTGAAACAGCCGCACGATCTCATCGTCAACTGCATCGATTTGTTTACGATATTCCTCTAAATTCATGATTTCGCCTCCAAAATTGAATCTAAAATTGCAATTGCCGCCGCCGCTTCCACCACAGGAACGGCTCTGGGCACGATACACGGGTCATGGCGGCCCTTAATTTCCAAAACACCGTTGCCGCCGGAGAAATAAATGCTCTGCTGCGGCTTTGCAATCGACGGTGTCGGTTTGATCGCCACACGGAACAAAAGCGGCATCGCCGTAGACAATCCGCCCAAGATACCGCCGGCGTGGTTGGTGAAGGTTCTGACCTCGCCGTTTTGGTTCACATAATATTGGTCATTATGCTCACTTCCGCGCATAAGCGCGCAATCAAAACCGCTGCCGAACTCTACGCCCTTGACCGCCGGGATCCCAAAGAGGATTTGCGCCAAACGGTTCTCCAAGCCGCCGAACATCGGCTCTCCCAAGCCGACGGGCAAGCCTGTCACGGCACACTCGATCACGCCGCCGATGCTGTCAAGATTCGCTTTTGCCGAAGCAATTTCTTCCAACATTTCCTCCGTTGGATCGGCGTATTTTGAGGGTATTTCCGGCGAAATCGGATCATATTTCGGGTTTTCTGCCTTTCCGATCCGCAGGATCTGCGCACCGACGCAAATGCCCATGTTTTCCAAATACTGCAGGCACAGTCCACCTGCGATACACATAGGCGCCGTCATCCGTCCGGAGAACTGTCCGCCGCCTCGAATATCAAAATTTTCTCCGTATTTCATGCGCGCAGGATAGTCCGCATGGGACGGTCTGGGCATGTCCTGCAGGTTACCATAATCTTTGGAATGTGTATTGGTATTACGGATGATCGCACGAATCATTTCGCCGTTGGTTTTGCCGTCTGTCAGACCGCTTTCAAAGATCGGTACATCCGGCTCCTTGCGCGAGGTCGTATGCGCACCCTGACCGGGAGCCCTGCGCTGCATAAATACCTGCAGCCTGTGCATATCGGGCGCAAAATCCGACGGAAAATTTTCTAACGTCATGCCGATTTCAGGCGCATGCGATGCACCGAAAATGCTCAAGCGCAGCACCGCGCCGACTGTATTTCCCATTTAAATCACCAGATTTCTAAAGTCTTCCCAGAATCGGGGATAGGATTTTTTCACAGCCTCTGCACCGCTCAGCTCGATCTTTCCGCTGCAAACGGTGGAGGCGATGGCCGCCATCATCGCAATGCGATGGTCGTTTTGACTGTCAATCCGACCGCCATACAGGGGCGTGCCCTCAATGATGATTCCATCGTCTGTAACGGTTGCCCTGCCGCCGATGTTGTTCAGCGCCTGAGAAACGCTCAGAAGGCGGTTGCTTTCCTTAATTTTTAAACGCTGTGCACCGTAAATGCGAGTTGTTCCGCTTGCACAGGCCGCAGTCAATGCCAAGGGCGGCACCAGATCGGGAATATCGCTTGCATCGATCTCAATGCCGTGCAATCTTTCGGGTGAAACGGTAATACCGTCCTCGTCCGTGCAGATCCTTGCACCGAAGCGGCGCAATATTTCGATGATCTTCCGATCTCCTTGCGGAGAGTCGGGATTTAAGCCCGTCACATACATGGGTGCGCAAAAGGCGCCGCTGCACAGCCAGAACGCCGCATTCGACCAATCGCCCTCAACGGAAATTCGTCCGCAGGAGCGGTAATGCTGCTTTTCTGCAAGACTCCATCCGTTTTCTGTCTTCTGCACCTGAATACCGAACCGCTTCAATGCGGCAAGCGTCATGTCCACATAGGGTGCGGACTCCAGCGCAGAGGTTAACATAATATCACACTTCTCGCCTGTCAGCGGCAGCGCAAACAGCAAGCCGGAGACAAACTGTGATGACACATTTCCGGCAATCGGATACGTCCCCGCACGGAGCTTTCCTTCCATATGGAGGGTATTGTGTGTCGGTCGGGTAAAAGTGATCCCGTTTTGCTGCAGCAGCTCCCACAGCGGCGAGAGCGGTCTGTCGGGGAGTCTTCCGTGCATCAAAAAGTCCGCACTCACCCCCAAGGCAGCCACGATCGGAAGCAAAAAGCGCAGCGTCGAGCCGCTTTCTCCGCAATCGAGAACCGCGTCGGCTTTGGGAATATCGATCGGGTAAACCGTATAGGTATCGCCGCAATAGTCGATATGTGCGCCCAAGGCACTTAGACAGCGTGCGGTCGCTTCGATGTCCTGCGAGGCCTCCGCGCAGACGATTTTCGTCGATTTTTCCGCAAACGCCGCACAGATCAAAAGCCGATGCGCCTGCGATTTTGATGCAATGGCCTTAATTTCTCCCCCGATCGGCCGTGGGGACAATGTCAAATTCATATCAAAGACCTGCCTTGATGATAGTTTCCAATTCTTCGATGCGCACGCTCTTGAGCTCGCAATTGCCGACGGCATTCGGCACAACGACCGTAATCGTGCCGCCGAGCCGTTTTTTATCCGAAAGTGCTGCATTTGCAAGCACCGGCGCGGAAAAGGTCGTTTTCACGGGCAGCTCGAATTTCTCAAAAACCGCTGTGATTCTCTCGTGATCGGCGGCAAACGCCCTCGCAAAAATCGCGCAGCCTGCCGCCACAGCCTCACCGTGAGGGATGATATAATCGGTCAGCTTTTCGATGCCATGGGCAACGGTGTGCCCCAAATTCAGAAGCTGCCTTTGCCCATTGTCAAATTCGTCGGCGCAGACGATGTCACGCTTGCACTCGATGCAACGCGTGATGACATACTCACGGTCAAACGTCAAGCCGTTTTTCTCCAAATGGTCAAACAATGCTTCATCAAACAAGATCGCCGTTTTAATGACCTCGGCGCAGCCGGCGCGAAACACATCCTGCGGCAGGGAATGAAGCAGCTCAAGGTCGCACAGCACCAGCGACGGCTGATGGAATGCACCGACTTGGTTCTTTCCGCTTTGCAAATTGACCGCTGTTTTACCGCCGACCGAGGAATCGACCATGGCTAAGAGCGTCGTGGGAACCTGCACAAAGCGCACACCGCGCAGATAGGTCGCAGCCACAAAGCCTGTCAGATCACCGACCACGCCGCCACCCAGCGCAACAAGCGTGTCACCTCGGGTCAGATTTTTTTCCGCGAGCAAATTCAATAGGTTTACATAATATTTTATATCCTTCGAGGTCTCACCTGCCGGAACGGACGTTGTTGAAACGGAAAAGCCGGCTTTCGTCAAGCTCTGATAGGCTCTTGCAAGATACAACGGCGCAACGTTTTCGTCTGTGACGACCAGCACCTTTCCGCTTGCGATCTGCGCAAGCTCCTGTCCCAAGGAATCCAGCAGGCCGTTTCCGATTTTCACATCATAGGTGCGTGAAGCATTTACGGTTACAATGCTCATCCAACTTCCTCCTTGCGTTTTTTGCCCTCGTCCAGCAGAGCGCACAGCCGTTCACGGTCGCCGTCTGCAAGTGCCTGACGGTAGGCCTGCAAAGATGCGGTGATCATATCCAATTCTTCGATCAGATAATCACGATTTTCCATAAACAGCTCCGTCCACATCGGCGCATTGAGCCACGCCACACGGGTCAGATCCTTATAGCTGCCGGCGGAAAAGCCCTTGTGCTGCGTTGCAGTCGGACTTTTGACATAGGCGTTGGACACCACATGGGCAAGCTGCGAGGTAAAGGCGATCATGCGGTCATGCTCCTCGGCTGTGGTCACGGAAAAACGTCCGAAGCCGCACGGAGCAAGCAGCTTAACGATACGATCAATGAGCTGCATATCATCACGCCTCGGCGGCACAAGCACCATCGGCGCGCCCTTAAACATCGTCGCGCGGCTGTATTTAAAGCCCGAAAAATGGGTACCTGCCATCGGATGACCGCCCACAAACAGGAAACCGTATTTTTCCGCCATCGGAAAACACGCTGCACAAACATCACGCTTTGTGCCGCAGCAGTCTATGACAACGGTGTTTTTATCAAGATAGGGGCTCATTTTTTCCAAATATTCCATACACGCCCTGGGATAGAGCGTTAAAAGAATCAGCTCGCACTGCGAAATATTCTCCTGCGTCAGCTCCTCATCCACCGCATTTGCCATCTGCGCAAACTGTGTGACCGAAGAAGTACGGTTGTAGGCGAAAACGCGGTGTCCTGCCTCTTGATACGCCTTGGCAAGCGAGCCGCCGATCAAGCCCAAGCCGACAATTCCGACATTCATCGGATCGCCTCCCTGATGATGCGCATTTTATCTGCAAGCTCGGCAAACTGCTCCGGCTTTAACGACTGCGCACCGTCGCACAGCGCATGAATGGGGTCGTTATGCACCTCGACCATCACGCCGTCGGCACCGCAGGCAACAGCCGCCATCGCCATCGGCGGAATGAGCTTTATTTTACCCGTTGCATGGCTGGGATCGACCACGACCGGCAGGTGCGAGAGCTCATGGAGCATCGGAACCGCCGTCAGATCGAGCGTGTTTCTGGCATAGGTGTCGAAGGTACGGATGCCGCGCTCGCACAAAATCACATTTTGGTTGCCCTCGGACATGATGTATTCGGCCGACATCAAAAATTCCTTCAGCGTATTGGCAAGACCGCGCTTGAGCAAAATGGGCTTGTCCGTTTTGCCCAGCTCCTTGAGCAGGTCAAAATTCTGCATGTTTCGCGCACCAACCTGAATGACATCGATCTCCGCAAACAGGTCTAAGGCATTGATATTCATAATTTCGGTGACGATGGGAAGACCGGTTGCCTTCTTCGCCTCCAAAAGCAGACGGATGCCCTCCGCGCCTAAGCCTTGGAAATCATACGGCGAGGTACGGGGCTTGAACGCACCGCCGCGCAAGAACTGCGCACCTGCCTTCTTGACCGCCTGCGCCACCTCGATGATCTGCTCCTCTGTCTCCACCGAGCAGGGACCTGCGATCATTGCAAAATGTCCGCCGCCGATCTTCGCATCACCTACCGTGATGACCGTGTCCTCCGGATGGAACTGACGGTTACACTGTTTGAAGGAATCTGTCACACGCTTGACCGATTCCACAATATCAAGCGAGCTCAAAAGCTCCATATCAACCTTGCCCGTGTCACCGATCAGACCCAAAACCGTATAATCCTCGCCCTGAGATATATGCACGTCCAAGCCCTGTGCGCGCAGCCACGAGATCAGATGATCCATCTGCGCCTGTGTTGTTCCTTTTTTCAATACGGTGATCATAAAACCGTCTCCTTTTTATAAAAAATATGCTGCACGAAAATTTCTCTTCGTGCAGCTAAAAATCATGTCATGTAAAAAGACGCGTCGATTTTTATTGTTTGCAGCACGAATCGCTATTACCGAAGTAATAGTAATAGGTAAAAGCAAACGCAAAAAACATATAGACGCTCCTTTCATACTTTGCTGTGTTAAATTATAGCACAGTTTTTTCTCAATTGCAAGAGGAATTATATAACGGTTTGATTTTTTTTTGGTAAATCGAGATCATCATCGCAACCGACAAGATCAGCGACACGACCTCCGCAATCGGATACGACAGCCAGACAAGCTCGATGTTGCCGCTCAGGCTCAGCAGATACGCAGCCGGAATCAGCACAATGAGCTGTCGTGCAATGGAGGTTATCATGCTGTAAACACTCTTGCCGAGGGCTTGGAAAACATTGCCGAAGATGATGCACGCACCGGCCATCACAAACGGCAGGCACAGGATCCTCAGCGCCGGCACACCGACCTCGATCATCTGCGCATCGGGGTTAAAGAAACCGAGCAAAAATTCGGGCAAAAGCTCAAACAGCACAACCCCGATCAGCATCAGCGCGCTTGCCGCAAATACGCCGAGCTTGATCGTTTTCATAATGCGATCGGGTTTTCTTGCGCCGTAATTGTAAGCAACAATCGCCAAAACCGCGTTGCTCATGCCGAAAATCGGCATAAAGATGAAGCTCTGGAGCTTATAGTATGCGCCGAAGACCGTTGTTCCGACCTCACCGATCGCGCCGAGCGTGGAAAGCACCAAATTGAAGCAATAATACATCAAAGAACCGATGGCGACCATAATGACCGACGGGATGCCGATACCTAAAATACGTCGGCAAGCCTGTGCGCTCGGGCGAAAACCGCGGAAGGAGAACGAAACCTCTTTGTTCTTGCGCAGGTTAAAATAGATCGCCATCGCAAACGCCACAATCTGACCGATCACCGTTGCAATCGCCGCACCGGCAACCTCCATGCGCGGAATCGGCCCCCAGCCGAAGATGAAGATGGGGTCAAGGATGATGTTCAAAACCGCGCCTGTGCCCTGTGTGTAGAGCGTGTAGGTCGTGCGCCCCGTCGCCTGCAGGAGCCGTTCGAGCAGAACCTCTCCGAAAATGCCGAAGGATGCAATCGTGATGATGCGAATATACTCAATGCCGTATGCAATGACCGCCTCATTGCTCGACTGCGAACGCATAAACGGTTCTGCGAAGAAAATGCCGAACAGCGCGGTCAAAAGCATGCCGATCAAGGTCAAAAACAAGCCGTTCAGCGCAACGGTGTTAACCTGCTTGAGATCCTTCTCACCCAGGGAGCGGCTGATGAGCGCATTGACACCGACGGCGATACCCGAGGCAATGCCGATCATGATATTCTGCACGGGGAAGGCAAGGCCGACCGCCGTCAGCGCATCGTTATTCGCGTCGGAGATCTGCGAAACGAACACACTGTCCACAATATTATATAACGCCTGCACCAGCATCGACAGCGCAAGCGGCAATGCCATGGTAAACAGCAGCTTGCCAACCGGCATTGCGCCCATTTTGTTTTCTTTTAAACTCATTTCTTTCACTTTCCAATTTCAAAATACACCATATTATATAGGTATATCGTCGGAAAAGCAACAGGAATTTTTATCGTTCAATATTCCAGCTCGCTGCCGCCGATGAACTCGCGCAGAAGAGAGTCTGTCGGAACGAGCTCGCTCGGCACATCGGGCAGCTCCGAGAGAATATGTACCAACTCCGCAAGATCGGGATATTCCGGCACAAGCGCCTTCAGATCCTCGTACAGATACGGCCTGTAAACGCTCATCTCCGCACTGTAGAACGAGTCGATGCTGCAATGCGCACGCTCCTTGTACGGCATGATATAGTTCTGCTCGCCGCGGTCGACACGCTCTCTCATGCCGATGGTCTCCGTCAGCTTTCTGCCTCTGCCGGTGCGGTCTCGCAGCAGTCTTCTTGCCAAACGGATCTTGGACGGATGCAGAACCTGCCCGTCTCTTGCGGTAATTCTCGTGCGAACGCTGACATAAACACGGGCGGTGGAATCCGCATGCCCCGTAACATTCGGATTTAAGGCATGGATGCCCTCCATAATAATCAGCTCACCCGGCTTGCGATGCAGCCTCCTGCCCTCAAAAACACGGCTGCTCGTCTTAAAATCGTATCGAGGCAGCTCGATCTCTTCGCATGCCAGAATACGATCCAAATGTTCCTGAAAAAACGGAATGTCAACTCTGTTCGGTTTCTCCAGATCGAGCTTATTCTCCCTCAAAAGTGCCATCTCCAATTGTGTCAAGGGACAAAAATAATCGTCCATCTGCAGCGTATGCGTCGCAAGCCCCAAGCGCTTGAGCTCACGCTCGATCAACAGCGCAGTGGTCGTCTTGCCCGAGCCGGACGGTCCTGCCAGAAGAATGATCGGCCGTTTTTCCGCATTGGAGGCGATCACCTGCGCCGCTTGCTCCACCTGCTTAAAATAATGTCTGCGGTCGCTTTCCAAAACAGCTCTCGGATCCGCCGTCAAAAGCGCAGAGAGTTGATCCGTTGTCATAAACCTTCCCCCTCGAAGAAAAATAGATGCGCTTATTATAACATACTTCCCACATTATGTGGTATGCTTTTTTATTTTTTGTATATTTTGCCAAATTTTCTTTGCAGATTCGGCATTTCTTGCAGGTTTTTAATTTAAGTTTTGTTCACTTCGCCTAATTTTATTTTTTAAGCAACCTCTGTCTTGCATGTAGATCAAAAAAATAGTAAAATAAAGATGCAGGTTTTACACCCAAATTTTATTTTTCAAGGAGGTAAAATATGAAACACCTGTTTAAGCGTTCGCTTGCCTTGCTTTGCGTCTTGGCTATGCTGATCGGCATTGTGCCGGCGGTATTCGCAGCCGAGGGCGAGTTCAGCCTCGCAAGCGAGATCAAAGACGGCGACAAGATCGTCATTGTCTATGCTGCTGAAAATATGGCACTCAGCAGTGAAATCGTCGGCAGCTATTATAAAACCGGTGTCGCTGTTACACCCGATGGCGACATCATCACCGACCCCGACGATGCAATCGTTTGGACGGTCAGCGCTGACGGCGACGGCTTCAACCTCGCCAACGCCAACGGAGAAAAGCTCTCCATCGACGGCACCTACAACTCCATCCCCTATGACAAGGGCAACGATGCTTGGCACTTAGAGGCTGCTGAGACCGAAGACTGCGTCTATGTCGTCAATGAAAACGGCAAGCACCTGTCCTGGAGCTCCTACAGCAACTTCGCTGCCTATGACACCACCCATCAGAACACCTCCGAGGCATACCGCACCATGAAGGTTTATGTTCTCGGTGCTGAAGGCGAAGGCGGCGGCGAAGAAGAGCTTCCCGAAGAGTACGAAGCTGCTGAATTTGTCGTTCTGTCCACCACCGATATGCACGGCCGCTGCTGGGATACCAACATCCTCAACGACACAAAGATGAACAACTCCATGCTCAATGTTGCAACTGCAGTCGCTCAGATGCGTGAGACCTACGGCGAGAATGTGGTTCTGGTCGACAACGGCGATACTTATCAGGGCACCCCCGTTTCCACCCTGCAGATCTCCGAATACACACAGGGCACCACCACCGATCCCAACCCCATGGCGATCTCCCTGAAGTACATCGGCTACAACCTTGCAAACCTCGGCAACCATGAGTTTAATTACGCATGGAACACCATGTCCGACATCTACAGCTATCTGGAAACCGAAGCAGAGGGCATGTCCGCTCTGCCCACCGTTTGTGCAAACCTGTATTACGAGGACGGCACCAACGTCATGACCCCGTACATCACCACCACGGTCAAGGACTCCAACGGCGCCGATGTTAAGATTGCGATCCTTGCATTCGTCACCCCCGACTGCACCCGTTGGGACGTTCCCGATAACTATCCCGGCATGCGTTTCTCCCATCCGGACAACCCCGCTCTTTCCATCCGTTGGGAGGCTGAGAAGTGGCTGGCAGTGATCGAGGAGAACGAAGCTCCCGATTTCGTCATCGTCGCTTTCCACTCCGGCTTGGGCGGTGTAAACGCTGACGAGGATCTGGTCTACGGCACGAACACCGAAAATCAGGTCTACTCCATGATCGCCGGCACCACCGGCATCGACATGGTCATTGCAGGCCATGACCACAGCGAAAGCTACTCCAACAACACCTACAAGAATGCCGACGGCGAGGACGTTCTCGTTGTCAACGGCGGCGGCAACAGCCTGACCACCTCCGTATTCTCCATCGCGGAAGACGGTACCATCAGCCTTGTCAGCAGCGTGAACAACAAGCTGTCCAACTATGCTGCAGACGCAGGTCTGAAGGCTCTGCTGCAGAGCTATGCCGACGCAGCTTCCGAGTATGTTAACAACACCTGCGGCACTGCCATCGGTGATTGGAACTACACCACCAAGTTCTATCTTGAGCAGTCTGACACCATGGACCTGATCGGCCGTGCACAGATCGCTCAGGGCAGCGTCCATCTGAAGGAAAAGTATGACACCGAAGAAAAGATCGCTGCTTTGTTCGCAGAGACCGGTCTGACCGACCTCGATGTTGACGTTTCCTCCACCTCCGTTGTTATCAACGGCAACTACAACGTCTCTGCAGGCGATCTGTCCATGAAGGACATCTATCGCATGTACCGCTACGACAACTCCCTGTATCTGATGCCCATCACCGGCGCAGAGCTGCGTCAGTTCCTTGAGTTCAACGCAGCAACCCACCTGTCCGTCAACACCGCCAGCGGCGAAGCTGTTTTCGGCACCAAGGGTGATGATTTCACCAACCCCATCTTCTACGGCATCGACTTCAAGTATGATATGTCCCGCGAAGAGTATGACCGCGTTATCGACCTGAAGTTCGCTGACGGCAGAGAAGTCGTGGATGACGAAGTTTATATCTTCGCTGTCAACAACTACCACCTCGGCAACGCTTCCGGCCCGTTCGCAAGCTACACCACCGAAGACTGCATCTGGTCCCAGACCGATGACATGGGCGGCGGCTTCGT
>CAYVLD010000012.1:0-25695 GCA_964452205.1 uncultured Oscillospiraceae bacterium | reverse complement strand
TCTGCCCTTTCTGACCAACTGATTAAAAGTAGGCATGTGTTTCTCCTTTCTTTTGTATTGCGCATTGCGCGATTATATTATCCCGAAATATCCTAAAATATTCCGATGGATACTAAATTATGGCTGCAACTGCCGCTGCAACTGAAATTTCACAAGCATCACCAAGCTGCTTCATCGTCGGAACCGAAATGACATCGACATGTGCCGAACGGCATTGTTCCACAAGGGGTTCTGTTAAGGCAGGATCAGCGTCCTGTGCAACGAATACTTTTTTCGCTGTCCCTGCGCACAGAGCCTTTCTAAGCTGCTTGATGCCGACCACCTTGCGGTCGGTTCTCAGCTCGTCAAGCACTGTTTTTACACCTCCGGTATTCCGGAAAAATTCTGCTCACGCAATTGAGGATTATAGCAGAATTAACGAAAACTGTCAATGATTTTTGATGAAATTTACAAAAAAATTTTTTAGTTTTTTGATTTTTCGCGTTCCGGCGAAAAAAATCCGCCGAAGCAACACCTGCTTTCGGCGGATTATATTCGTTTTAATGCAGCTTTGTCTCGAAAACGGTGCCGTCTTCTACCTTGAAGACATGATCGCAATGCTCGATCGTAGTCAGACGATGCGCAACAATGATCATCGTCTTGTTGCCGCTCAGACCCTTGATCGACTCCATGACCGCCGCTTCCGTCTCATTATCAAGCGAACTGGTCGCCTCATCAAAGAACAAGATCTCCGGATCGCGATACAACGCTCGCGCAATGCCGATTCGCTGACGCTGACCGCCCGAAATGCGCACACCGCGCTCACCAACGACCGTATCGAGCCCGTTTTCAAGAGAACGGACAAAATCGGCAAGCTGCGCATTCTCCAGCGCGCGCCAAACCGCCGCATCATCGATCTGGTCATCGGCAATGCCCAGCGCGACGTTTTTACGGATGGTCTCATCTGTCAGATAAATCGTCTGCGGAATATAGCCGATATGCCTCTGCCATTCGGCGTAATCCTCATGAATATCAAGTGTTCCGTAGCACACAGTACCCTGCTGCGGCTTCAAAACACCCAGAATCAGATCCACAAGTGTTGTCTTGCCGGCACCTGTGGTTCCGATGACACCGACGGAGGATCCGTTTGCGATACGCATATTGATATTTTTCAGCACCGGTTCCTCCTTCTCCGGATAGGTGAAGGTCAGGTTCTTAACAAAAATATCATTTTCTTTTCCGACATCGACTGTCTTTTTCTCCGCCTTTTTCCGAGCGATTTCCGCAAGGCGCTCCTTCTCCTGCTTTTCTGATTCGATCAACTCTTCATATAAAGATTCCAAAGACGGCAGCGCGTATGTAATACCGTTAATATGCGTGTTCACGCTGTTGGCACGGGGCAGCAGACGGATCGCTGCTACCGCAAATGCCGAAAGGCCGGGAATAAGTGAGTTAAGCTCTTCACCGCCGATAATCTTAAATGCAATCACGCCGAGAATACCGCCCATGCAGAGCGTTTCGATCAGGCGCGAGGGGATCGCCGAGATGATGGCATAGCGGCGTTTGCGCACGAGCATTTCCTGACCGGCATCGACATAGACATCCGTAAAATACTTCTCTCTGCCCATGATCTTCACTTCCTTGATGCCGCCCATGGACTGATAGATCGCTTTGATCATCCTTGCGCTGAGATGACGCGTTTCCTCGCCAAAGGTGCGAATCTTCTTGCGGACAAGCAGGAAGTATACCAGGGAGCAAATAATCAGCGCGATCATCACGGCAGTGGTCATCCAAGGATCGACCGCAAAAAGGTAGACGATCAGCGAAATAATGATCATCGCATCGGAAATCAGCGCAAACAGTGATGAAATTACGCCGAAGGCGCTGCTGACATCATGATTGATATTTCGGATGATCTCGGCAGTATTGCGCTGCAGGTGATAGGTATACGGCTTGTGCATGTAGCAGGTGATCATTTTTGCACCCATGCGGATGTGGTTATTATAATTGAATCGCGTCTGCAAGCCCGTGAGGAAGAGCAGATAGGCATTTTTGACCACATAGATCACGATCATCAGAACCGTAAGCGCAAGCAAAACATCCTCCGTTCTGTTCGACCCGATGATGTCCGCCAGAATCTCCATCCACCATGAGCCCTGCATGGATGCAGGGTTGATCATAACATTCACAAACGGTAAAATCAACGTAATTCCAAAGAAATCCAGCGCCGTCGCAATCAGCTGCAGCACAAAAATTCCCAAGAACTGCCATCTTTGCTTTTTTGTAAAGATGTAAGACAGCATTTTGAGCATTCGCATAACATTTCTCCTTAAAGACAATTTATATTATAATAGCACAGGTTTTTTAAAAAGTAAAGCACTCTGCTCTTGTAAAATGAAAGAGATTGTATTATAATATGAGTAATATTACGGAGGGAGGCGTTGATTTGCTCGCGCTTTGGATCACTCTCGGCATTGTCGCATTTTTTTGGCTGCTGCTCGCAACGCCTTTGCGGATTTTTCTTTCCTACGATCAGGAACTGCATTTTCGCGTGAAATACGGGCCGATCCTGATTGCCGACAGCGAAAAGCCGCCGAAACCGAAAAAAGAAAAGGAAGAATCGCCTTCCGAAAAGAAGCCTGAGACAAAAAAAGACACATCTTCTGTCGGCAAGCTGCTTGATTTTTTGGGTTTGTCCGAGATCAGCAGTATCGCCAACGTCAAAAACTCCATCGAAAAATCAGGAATCGTCGGAACGCTGCAGGCGGTTTCCCGCAGTATCCGCGAGTTGTTTTTGAAAATTTTCCGTCTCGTGCGCAAGGGCAAATTCAAAAAATTCCGTCTGCAGATCATCGCAGGCGATGAGGACTGCGGCGATGCCGCCGTGCAGTACGGTAAAATTTGTGCCGTCGCCTTCCCCCTTTTGGCGTTTTTGAAAAACACAATGCGTTTTCGCGAGCAAATCGTTGACATTCGCTGTGATTACAGTATCGAAAGCACACAGGTTTCCTTCGACGGTCAGTTGAACTACCGCCCGTGGCATTTTGTGTGTTTCCTGACAGGCTTGCTTATTGACAACATCAAACGATCGGTGAGGAAGGAGCAATAACATGAGTGAACTTTTGAATATTCTGGACAAAACAGCAGCCGAGGTGCATAAGATGGCAGCCGAGCAATCTGTACTGGATGCTCCCTTGCAGATCGGTGATGTTACCGTGATCCCCATTTCGAAAATTTCCTGCGGCTTCTCCTTCGGCGGCTCGGAGTCAAAGGGCAAGAAGAACGAGGATAAGACGACCGCCGGCGCCGGCGCAAAGGTCACAAAAACACCGCTGCGTTTTCTTGCGATCATCGACGGACAGGTGCAGGTTCTGCAGGTTGAAGATACCGAAGGCAAGGGCATCATCGGTGCGCTCAAGCCGCTCATTGCCTCATTGAAGGAGAAAAAAGCGGCAAAAAAGGCAGAAAAAGAGGCTGCCAAGGATTCTGCAATATAAATAATTTGCCTCTGCTGTGGAGCAGAGGCAAATCCATATCCGCTTTATAATCCCAAGCCTTTTTGCAGATTTACAACGAAATCCTGCACATTGGTCACGATGCCCCGCGCAGACAAGCTGCCGCGGTCGGCCAGCTTGTTGACCACAAATTCAGAGACATCCACGCAGTAGAAATAGATCTGGCGCACCGTTCCGTCCGGCATCACGCGGTACGACGGCGTCATATTGCCCGTAGCGATGGTATGCAGCATCGTTGCCATGCAGATCACGGTCGTTGCCGAGCGAATTTCGTTGCGCATGGCATTCTGTGCCTCGTACACATCCGCATAAACAGGAGGCAGAGGTCCGTCATCACGGATAGAGCCGCCCAAAACATAGGGTACGCCGCATTTTTCACAGCTATAAATGATGCCGTTGTCAATGTTTTCATTTTTGATAAACTTGGAAATGCCGCCGTGATAGCGCACGCGGTTGATCAGATCGAGATGGTTATAATGTCCGTTCGGCACGGACTGCTGGGTATAAATATCCTGACCGAGTGCGGTACGCAGATAAGCACCCTCCAGGTCATGCGTTGCAAGCGCATTGCCTGCCAGAATCGCATGGGCATACCCATTTTCGATCAGCTTGCTCATCGCCCTTCTTGCATCTGCATCGAAGGAGAACGCAGGCCCCAGAACCCAGACGATCTTGCCGTGCTCGCGCTCATGCTTCAGCAGCTCGTAAAGCTCATCGTAATCTCTGGAAAACGCCGTTTCTCTGGAACGATTCTGGCGGAATGCAAATACATCGCCCTGCTCCTTTTGCTCGTTGAAGCCATTGGCGTGGACATAGATGCCGTCCTCACAGTTCTCGGTTCTTCCGGTGACGATCAGATCACCCTTCTTCAAAACACGGAACTCACGGACATGGATTTTCCCATCTTCATATACGGGAACGCAGTCCATACGGCTCTCCTCGGCAAGCAGCCAATTGCCGTCGATCTTAAAATATTCCGGAAAAATGCTGAGTGCGTGATAGTTTTCCGGCGCAACACCGTCAAACGGCGCAGGCAGCAAAACCGCATTCGGTGCCTTGATAAATCGCTCCGCAGAAAAATCGGGAGCGGTATACTTCTTCAGTTCAAACATAAATTCTCCCCCTTTGTTTTCCCTATTATAACCCATGATTTCCTTTCTTGCAAGCGGAATCTGCGCACAGGAGGCAAATATGAACATCCACACTCTCGGCTGCAAAGCTCCCGAAACCATTTTTTATCGATGAAGCATATCGTCGCAGGAATCTTTGCCCAAGTCGATGCCGGAAAAACGACCCTTTCCGAAGCATTGCTGTTTGAAGCAGGGTACATCAAAACAAGAGGCAGGGTCGATCACGGCAATACATTTCTTGACCACCACAGCTTAGAGCGCAGCCGCGGCATTACGATTTTTTCCAAGCAGGCTCGTTTCTCCACGCCGCAGCTTTCTGTCACGCTTCTTGACACGCCCGGTCATGTTGACTTTTCGCCGGAGGCAGAGCGCACCATGCAGGTTTTGGACTATGCAATTGTGCTCATCAGCGGTACGGACGGCGTTCAGGCGCATACCCGGACGCTTTGGAAGCTGCTGCGCCGTTACCATATCCCCACCATTCTATTTTTCAACAAAATGGATCTGCCCGGATCAGATCGAGCACGCCTGCTTGCCGATGCTGCTGCGCATCTGAGCAAAAACTGCGTGCCTGCGGACGATCCGGATGCTGTAGCGCTATGCGATGAGGACGTTTTAGAGCGCTATCTGGATACCGGCAGCCTTGCAGACAGCGACATTGCGCGCATGATCGCGCAGGAACGTTTTTTCCCCTGCTTGTTCGGTTCGGCGCTGCACGGCGAGGGTGTGAAGGAGCTGCTTTCCGTTTTGGAAGCTTTTACCGAGGCGCCCTCTTACCCTGCTGAATTTGCGGCAAGAGTATTCAAAATTGCAAGAGATCCGCAGGGCAACCGTTTGACCTTCTTAAAACTCACCGGCGGCACTCTTCGTGTGCGCACAAGCGTTGGCGAAGAAAAAATACACCAAATCCGCCTTTATTCCGGCGCAGGCTTTACACAAGTCGAAAGTGTCGCCGCCGGTGAGGTATGCGCCGTGCTTGGCATCACCTCTTTGAAGGTCGGAGATACGCTCGGCGCAGACGAGCGCTTCGAAGCGCCGCTGCTCACACCCGTCATGACCTACCGCATCGCGCTCAACGACAGCACCGATGTAAAAACCGCGCTGCTCAAGCTGCAGCAATTGGAAGAAGAAGAGCCGCTTTTGCGCATCACTTGGGACGAACGGCTGCGCGAGATCCATGCTCAGATCATGGGTCAGGTGCAAATCGAGGTTTTGCAAACGCTGATTGCTGAGCGCTTCGACATGCAGGTTTCCATCGATCACGGTCGGGTGTCCTATCGAGAGACAATTTTAAATACCGTTGAGGGTGTAGGCCATTTTGAACCGTTGCGGCATTATGCGGAGGTGCATCTGCTTCTGCAGCCGTTGCCGCGCGGAAGCGGTCTGCAGTTTGACACGATCTGCAGCGAGGATGTACTTGACCGAAATTGGCAACGGCTGATTTTAACACATTTGGAAGAAAAAACGCATCCGGGCGTTTTAACAGGTGCGCCTATCACCGATATGAAGCTCACGCTCGCAGCAGGTCGGGCACATTTGAAGCACACCGAAGGCGGCGACTTCAGACAGGCGACCTACCGCGCCGTCAGGCAGGGTCTAATGCAAGCCGAAAGTATTCTGCTGGAGCCGTTTTATCGGTTCCGACTTTCCGTGCCTGCACCGATGATCGGCAGAGCGATCAATGACATCCGCGCCATGGGCGGCAGCTTCTGCGCCCCCGAAGATGACGGCGATTGCATGGTACTCAGCGGCCGCGCACCGGTCGCTTCCATGCAGGAATATATGTCGCAGGTCGTTTCCTATACCAAAGGCAAGGGGAAGCTCCTTTGCGAGGTTGACGGCTACGAGCCGTGCCACAACGCGCAGCAGGTCATTGCCGAAGCGCAATACGACCCCGAAGCAGACACAGAAAATACGCCGGATTCCGTATTCTGCTCCCACGGGGCAGGAATCAACATCAAGTGGAGGGACGTTTTCGAGCACATGCATCTGGAAAGCGTTCTGCGCGAGTCGGCAAGCGATGTCCCCATCCGCGTTCGGACACAGAATCTTGATTTAGACGAAAAAGCGCTGCAGGCCATCATGGAGCGCGAATTTGGTCGGGAAAAATACATGCTTCACCGCCCCACAAGCGTAGAAAGCGCCCCCTCCGTTTCCGTACCTCCGCCCAAAAAGGAATATCTCATTGTCGACGGCTACAACATGATTTTCGCTTGGGACGGCCTGCGCGAACAGGCAAAAAGCGACCTTTCCGGTGCAAGGCAGCGGTTGCTGGACATTTTGAGCAACTACTGCGGCTATCATCCGTGCGAGCTGGTCGTGGTTTTTGACAGCTACCGTGTCAAAGGCGGCGTAGGCTCAAAATCTCGTCACAACAATCTCCGCGTGGTCTACACGCAGGAGCACGAAACCGCGGACGCATACATCGAAGCATTGGTCGGGGAAATCGGAAGAAATTATAACATCTTTGTCGCAACCTCCGATGCGCTGATCCAGCTCTCTGCGCTCAGAAGCGGCGTTTTACGCCTCTCGGCTTCCGAGCTTTTCGACCGCATCGAACGAGTGAATGAAAAAATCGCACTTTTGATCCGTCAGCTCCGCGAAGAATCACGTCGAGCCGCCATTCGCGAAAATCCGCTTAATCAAATATGATCTGCGTTAAAAAAGGGCTGTAAAAAAACTCCGACTTATGTCATCCTGAGCGAAGCGAAGGATCTTTAAAAGTTCCGAAACACTGCGATTTCCAGAACTTTACTAAAGCTTCTTCGGTCACTTCGCTCCCTCGCAATGACATACGAAAGAGTTTTTTACAGCCCATTTTATTTCATTCCCTCATAAGCGACCTTCGCCGCCTCGGGGTTCATATTGCATTTGAGCAAATAGGTCGGAACCTTGTTGAGCATCTGCTCAATCAGCTCAAGCGTCACGATCATGTCCTCAGCTTCGATTGCACGATTGCTTTGCTGCAAAAGCATCGGATATGCACGGACGGGATCAATCCTGACGATGCTGTTCGTTTCTCCGCGCTCTAACACACACACCGCCTTTAACGGCGCGGATATATTGTTTCCGAGCTTATGCTTCCCGTTCCACGGCGTTCCGTAGACGGTCACGCCTTCCTCCGTCAGCTCCAGCAGCGGCTTATCATCATTGACCATCACCGCACGCTCGCCAAACATCTCACGCCACAGCCTCGTATGGGTCGATTTTCCTGTACCGCTCTTTGCCGTGAACAAATATGCCTCGCCGTCTACCGCGATCACTGAGCCGTGAAAGAGAAAAATTCGGTCTTTTACAAGCAGCTTCGTCAGCTTGCGATAAACCGCCGTTGTTTCCAGCAATATCTCGGGATAGTCCCCCTCGGGAAGACCCTCCAGCGCATCTTCTTCCCTCGCTTTCGCTCCTTCTGCATGAATATCTTCTATATATGTATCAACAAAGTATTCCGGTGCTTCTTCACATGCGTAGTGTCTACACTGAAAATGAATTTTGGCATAAACAGACGTGATCTGTATCACATGGTTTGCTATTTTATAAACGCCGCCGATGCGTGGTTGCTCGCCTTCCCTCTGTATCACAAACATAAGCTGTATCCTTTCATGCGAAAATTATAAATATTATACCCTCAATTTTTCCAAATTGCAACATTATTTTTAACCACGGTTTAAAATTCTTGCGATCAGCGGACGATGTACCTTCATTGCACCCTTCGGGCAAAATTCCTGACAGCAGAAGCAGCAGATGCAATGTTTTTTGCAGATCTTAGCTTTTTTATTGACAACGGTAATTGCCTTCGCAGGACAAATATCGGCGCACAGTCCGCAGCCGACACATTCTTTCTTTTTGAGTTTCGGAGACGATTGCAGCGCAAATTTTGCAACAGAGCGGAAGGCTGTGCCGAACCTCCCCGGCAGCACATTTTGAAACTGCATGCCCTTTCCGCGCTCGATGCGCTGAAAATCCGCCTTCACAAATGCCGCGACGTCGCCAAAAACGGCGATATTCTCCGCATTTTCGTCAATGTATCCGTAATTTGCCGCCGCTCGGAGTGTCGGAACGCTCATCGGCTCTAATCCGATGAGCTTGCAGCAGATCATATCCACCTTGTGGCAATCTGTGCCTGCAACCAACGCACCCATATGCACGGGCGTTCCGGCGGTCGGGCCGTTTCCCTCCATCGCCTCGACCGCATCGACCAAAAACAGCTTCGGCTTAAAATAGCTGTTCAGATCCACGATCATTCCGGCAAAATTCAACGGCTCCGGGTATCTGAAATGATACTCAGGCTTGGTCGTCCCGGGCACAGCGCCGAACAGGTTTTTGGTTGCCGCCGACAGCGACATCATCCCATGACTTTTGAGCTTGCAGAAGCTGACGATCGCATCGGCCTCGTCCAGATATGCGGTATAGGCAAAATGCTTTGCCACCTTCGCCTCCGGAAAATCGGCAGTTTTCTGCGCAAAGTTCCGATTCAGCTCTGCACCTGCCGCTTCTGCCTCGTGCAAGCCGCACACGCTGTAGACTCGGTTTAAAACCGATGCATTATAAAGATTACCCGGGCTGTCACCGATGACAACGCTTGCGCCTTTTTCCACAAGCATTTTCGTCAGAGCTGTGAGCAGGCTCGGATGCGTTGTCACAGCCTTTTCCGGCTTGGAAGCCGCAACCAGATTCGCCTTTATAACGATCCGCATTCCCACTTTGACCCAATCCAAGCCACCCAGAGGCTTCAATACCGCCTCAAGCGCCCGTGTGCAATTTTCGTCCGTGTAGCTCTCACAGCGCACGATCGATACCTCTGTCATATCATCACCTCTTATTTATATTTTATCGCATTTGCTGCTGATTGTAAAGAATTTTCTTATATATGCCCAACAGTACATATTGTACAACATAGGCGCAATTATTTTGTTCAACTTAACGATCATATTTTTTACAGAAACTGTTGTTTTTTTATAAATTTTTATGTATAATTTAATTGCAAGAGATAACGCTACAATTTCTCTTAGTTAAACTTTAGGTGGTGATAGAGTAACAATATTTTCACATTAAATCTAAGAAACTGTTGTGTTATAAGGAGGATTATTATGAAACGCTTAATTTGCATCTTGCTCTGTTTTTCACTTTTTACCCATTTAACCTCCTCCGTATCGTTCGCAGTAACAACAAAACAGGATCTTAATACAGAACGAAGTTATGTAGAATCCATAGCAGTAGATTATATAACAAAATATATCTACAATTCCTATTTGTACCAGTCAAATGACCTAACTATTGGAACGGCAAACGAAATTCTTAAACAAAGCACAGAAACGTACTGTGTTGATAACGAATTTGTTTCAGCTTCTTCTTTGTGTGATCGGATGACATCATTCAAGCTATCCGCTGACTATTACAGACACATACGAACGGCACAAAATATTGAACGCTATGATTTTTCTTATACTCCAACGGTCATCTCTTCCAATGTCGAAACTGACTCTGCCTATGTTCACATCTATACACATATTTCTTTCAAATATCTGTTGGGCAGTGAGCCCTCCGAATGCGGCGATAACTATATTGTACATCTTCTCAAAATTGACGGAAACTGGTATATTGTTGATATTGATGCAGAGGCGCTGATCGCTTATGGCTTAACGAATCTTCACGATACCTATGATGAGATTATCGAAGAATTCGATAATCAACAATTAAGCACCGCAGCTGTCACACCTGCAGGCGCCCTAACTCAACCGAGGTCTACTGGCACCTATGATCGTAGTTATAATGCAAATAATGCAATTGCGTATGCGTATACTTACACAACATCAAGCTATACTGGTACGAGTGGCAATAACACTAGTTTCCTAAACAGCAACTTTAACGATTATACAAACTCTGGAGGCAATTGTCAGAATTTCGTTTCGCAGTGTATTTGGGCCGGTTTTGGTGGCATTGACACTTACAGTGCAATATCCAACCGCTTATTCCCAATGAACAGCGGATGGAGTACCGTCAATAACTCTTGGGCAGCTGTTAACCCATTTTATACTTATGTAACATCAGATACTTGTACGCTTAATTCCATCTACGGTGTGGTTGATGGTAATAATGGTGGCTTTTCGCATATTCCTCTTGCCAATCTGTTAGGCGCAGCACTCCAAGTCAGAAGATCGAGCAATACGAATTATCACCACACCCTATTAATTACAGGAGCCACAGGATATAACTTTTCCGAAATCCAAATATGCGGTAATTCTCCTATGAGAAAAGCTGTGATACTAGCCGATGAGAATTATGCATCAGATATGCGCATCATAATGCCCACCGCAATGCAAAACGGCAGAACCTGTTCTGGCGGATCGCATTCATTTGTTGGCACACATTGCGCTTGTCAGCATTGCGGTTTCAACAAGCTCACTGTTACCGGTGCTATGAAAAAACCCATCGCTGTCGGAACTAGGACTACCTTGACAGCAACTACAAATTCAACTTGCTACCGCATTGCTCTCTGTATCAGCTACAACGGGCAGGAGACTTGGACTGAATACATGAACTTGAGCCAGATTTCAAAAACTTACACTTTCTCGAACGCCGGATTATATACCATTACTGTGGTTGCGCGCGACGTAACCGACACAGACCCAACTAGCGTTACTGCAACACACACGTACAAAATCAGGGTTTACTAATTTAGACCACTCAAGAAATAAAGTCTCACGGAGGTGACTCCCATGTTTCGTAAACTAACCGCCTTTTTTGTAAGCTTCTCCTTGCTATTCTGTGTTGCCTGCTCTCAAAGCAATCCCACAGACAGCAACCTAACCACTGTGCCAGCCGGCGAACCAACGACACAAGTTCTTATCGAAACCACCCAAGTTCCGACGGAGATAACCGAAGTACCCACCGAGCAGGAAGAAACGCAAGCCTTCATCCCCTGCCCCATCGATTCCGAGAATCCTGTTGTCGAAGCATATACAAACAAGCTGACCACCGGCAATCCTGCTTACACCTACCATTGCTCCATTCCGCAAATTCAATCTGAGAGTTCCTACGTTAAAGCAATCAACCAAGAGCTGACGGATTACTACAACACCCACTTGCGTGATGACGACGCATGGCAGGGTGGGAACGTTTCTTATGATTATTATGTAAATGGTGATATTTTGACATTGGTCGTGTATTTTTACGACACCGAACAGCCCTTGGATGACGAAGCAGACTATCGCCACATGATCCATAACATCCGTATGAGTGACGGAAGCGAAGTTACCGCAGCCGAAATTTTACAAATCGCAGGTGTAACCACGGAAGATTTCCGAACAAGAGCAAAACAAATCATTGCCAATTATATTCTGACAAGAGCTGATGTGCGCATTTGGCAGGAAATCTTAGCACAGCCGGAATTACGTGGCGATGACGGCGCATTTGCAAAATTCGCAGAGAGCATCAGCGAAGAGAACTTATACTTGTTCGCTCCGTTTCTCGCACAAGACGGTGCGCTTTACTTCATGGGGCGTGTACACTACTTCGCAGGCGGCTTTGATTACGGAACACCGCTGTTCTCCTATTTTGATGACTTTGAGGTTTCGCCTTACTACGAAGACATACTTGCATTGATTTAAGGGACGGGCAGCCGTCCCTTCTTGTTAAAATGCTCAAATTTCATTGTGAGAATTTGTAGAAATTAGCAACGGGAAAAAGATTGCATTTTTTCTGTCCGTCCATTATAATATACTTGTAATTGAAGATTGATAGCTGTAACGAAGTGCTGCGCGCACGGGCTATAGACTATCACTCAGTAATTGAGTGGAGATGTTGAACTATGTTCTTCATCCCCATTTTTTGTTACCAAAAAATTATTCAGGAGGTAATTTTATGTACATTCTCGCCAATGGTAAGCTCATCACAAGAAGCCAAACCACTCCGTATCTGCCCGATGGCGGCGTTGTGATCGACGGTACGAAGATCAAGGAAGTCGGCTCCACTGCCGATTTGAAGGCAAAGTACCCCGATGCCGAATTTATCGATGCCAAGGGCGGCGTGATCATGCCGGCTCTCATCAACGCACACACGCACATCTATTCTGCGCTGGCTCGCGGCCTTTCCATCAAGGGCAATAATCCCACCAACTTCTACGAGGTTCTCGACGGCACATGGTGGGCAATTGACCGCAAGCTGATGCTCTCCGGCACGAAGGCTTCCGCCGATGCGCTGTACATCGACTGCATCAAGCAGGGCGTCACCACGATTTTCGACCATCACGCCTCCTTTGGCGAGATTCCCGGCTCTTTGTTCCAAATTGCACAGTCCGCAAAGCAGTTTGGCATCCGCTCCTGCCTGTGTTATGAGGTTTCCGACCGCGACGGCGAGGAAAAGTCCCTGCAGGCAATTAAGGAAAATGCAGACTTCATCTCCTACTGCGAGCAGCAGAAGGATCCGATGCTCGCTGCCATGTTCGGCGGCCACGCATTGTTCACCATTTCCGACAAGACCTTTGAGCGCATGGTCGAGGCAAACAACGGCAGAACCGGTTATCATATCCACGTTTCCGAGGGCATGAACGACGTCTACGACTCCCTGCAGAATTACGGTCGCCGTCCTGTGCAGAGATTGCAGGATCACGGTATTCTGGGCGAGAAGACCATTTTGGGTCACTGCATCCATGTCAACTCTGCTGAAATCGAGATCATCAAGAACACGAACACCATGGTCGTCAACAATCCCGAATCCAACATGGGCAACGCCGTCGGCACCTGCCCCGTCCTGCCGCTGTATAAAGCCGGTGTTCTGCTTGGCATGGGTACCGATGCTTACACCAACGATATGTTGGAATCCATCAAGGTCGCTCTGTGTGCACAGCGCCAGAACGCTTGCCTGCCCAACGTCGGCTGGTGCGAGGTTACCGACATGCTGTTTAAGAACAACGCCCTCATCGGCGCAAAGTATTTCCCCGACAAGCTCGGCGTACTCGAAGCAGGCGCAGCAGCAGATGTCATTGTCATGGACTACAAGCCGTTCACACCGTTCTCCGATGCCAATATCGACGGCCACATGATCTTCGGCATGACGGGCCGCCAGTGCCAGACCACCATTGCAAACGGCAAGCTCCTGATGAAGGATCGCGAGCTGGTCGGCATCGACGAAGAAGCTGTCAACGCTCATATTCTGGAAGAATCCAAGAAGCTCTGGGGCGCTCTGAACGGCTGCGAATATTAAGCTTTGACAATTATAAGGAGGATATATTATGTCTGAAAGAATGTACCCGATTCCCTTTAAGGATCTGATGCGCTGGGTCATTACCGAGCGTGAAAACAACGACGAGATCTTCGGTATTCACACCGAATACAAGGCCGATCCCGCCAAAACTCTTCCCATTTTCGGTGAGAAGATCGAAACTCCGTTTGGTCCTGCCGCAGGCCCGAACAGCCAGCTTGCGCAGAACATCATCGCTTCCTATGTCGCAGGCGCCCGTTTCTTCGAGGTCAAGACCGTTCAGCAGATGGACGGCGAGGATCTTGCTCGCTGCGTGCCGCGTCCCTGCATTTTGGCTGACGACGAAGGCTACAATCAGGAATGGTCCACCGAGCTGGAAGTCCGTCAGGCATTGGACGAGTACATCAAGGCTTGGTGCGCTCTGAAGGTCATGGCGAAGGTCTGGGGCTACGGCGATCCCGACGGCTTCGTATTCAACATGTCCGTCGGCTACGATCTGGCAGGCATTAAGGGTGAGAAGATCGACAACTACATCGAGTCCATGAAGGACGCAACCCGTGCTCCCATCTTTGCTGAGTGCAAGGCAGTTCTGACCGAGCTCTTCCCCGAGGAGGCAGCGTTCATTGCCGCCATTTCTCCGCGTGTTTCCCGCTCCGTCACCCTGTCCACCCTGCACGGCTGTCCTCCCGATGAGATCGAGCGCATTGCTTCCTTCCTGATCTCCGAGAAGAAGGTCAACACCTTTGTTAAGTGCAACCCGACCATCTTGGGATACCACGATGCAAGAAGCATTCTTGACGGTATGGGCTATGATTACATCGTCTTTGACGATCATCATTTCAACGAAGACCTGCAGTGGAAGGATGCCGTTCCGATGTTCGAGCGTCTGCAGGCATTGGCAGACAAGAGCGGCCTCGAATTTGGTCTGAAGCTGTCGAATACCTTCCCTGTTGACACCACCCGTGGCGAGCTGCCGAACAACGAGATGTACATGTCCGGCCGCAGCCTCTTCCCCCTGACCATTGAGATGTGCCGCCGCATCAGCGCACAGTTCGGCGGTAAGATGAAGATCTCCTTTGCCGGCGGTGCAGAATACTTCAACTGCGACAAACTGCTTGAAGCAGGCATTTGGCCCATCACCGTTGCAACGACCATCTTGAAGCCCGGCGGATACAACCGTTTGGTTCAGATGTGCAAAAAGGTTGAAAATATTGAGTTTAAGCCGTTTGCAGGCACCGACACCGATGCGATTGCAAAGATGTCCTTGGAATGCCGCACCGACTATCACCATGTCAAGCCCATCAAGCCGCTGCCCTCTCGCAAAAACGAGGACGGTGTGCCTTGGATCGATTGCTACATCGCTCCGTGCAAGGGTGGCTGCCCGATCGAGCAGGATATTCCCGAGTACATTGAGCTTTGCAAGAAGGGTATGTACAACGAAGCCCTCGACCTGATCGTTCAGAAGAACGCTCTGCCGTTTATCACCGGCACCATCTGCGCACACCGCTGCATGGGCAAGTGCAGCCGTAACTTCTATGACGAGGCTGTGCAGATCCGCGCAACCAAGCTCCTTGCCGCCGAAAACGGCATCGAAGCTCTGATGGCTTCCATCAAGAAGCCTGCTCCCGTTGAGGGTAAGAAGGCTGCTATCATTGGCGGCGGCCCGACCGGCATTGCAGCAGCCTACTTCTTAGGCAGAGCCGGTGTTGCTTGCACCATTTTTGAAAGAACCGACAAGCTCGGCGGCATCGTTCGTCATGTCATCCCCGAGTTCCGTATTGCTCACGAAGCAATCGACAAGGACATTGAGCTGATGCTCGCTTACGGCGCAGAGGTCAAGCTCAATACCGAAGCTCCTTCCGTCGAAGAGCTGAAGGCACAGGGCTACACCCACATTCTCTACGCTGTCGGCGCATGGAAGCCCGGCAAACTCGACATCGAGGGCAATGTCCGCGGCGTTATCGGCTGGCTGGAAGATATGAAGGCAGGCCGTGGTGGCGAATTGGGTCATGTTGCAGTCATCGGCGGCGGCAACACCGCAATGGACGCAGCCAGAGTTGCAAAGCGAGCAGGCGCGAAGTCCTCTACCCTCGTCTATCGCCGCACGAAGAAATACATGCCTGCCGATGCTGAAGAGCTCGAGCTGGCAATTGAGGACGGCGTTGAGTTCTTAGAGCTCGTCGCTCCCGTCGCACAGAAGGACGGCAAGCTCATCTGCAACAAGATGAAGCTGGGTGAAGCTGATGCTTCCGGCAGAAGAAGCCCCGTTCCCACCGGCGAGACCGTCGAGATCGATTGCGATCTGGTTATTTCCGCTGTCGGTGAGCAGGTCGATGACAAGCTGTTCGAGGCAAACGGCATTGAGCTGAGTGCTAAGAAGCGTCCTGCTTTCAAGACCAACATTGAAAACGTCTACGCCGCAGGCGACGCAATGCGCGGACCGGCTACCGTTGTAGAAGGCATCGCAGACGCAGCAAAGTTTGCTGAGATCGTCATCGGCAAGAAGTACGAGTACGAAATCCCCAACGCAGCATATCCGACCGAGGCAGAAGCCATCGCCAAGAAGGGCATCCTTGCCATGGCAAAGGACGTTGCTTGCGAAGGCGACCGCTGCTTGGATTGCAACACCGTCTGCCAGAACTGCGCCGACGTTTGCCCGAACCGTGCAAATGTTGTCATCCGCTTTGCTGACGGCCGTACACAGATCCTCCACGTTGACAAGATGTGCAACGAGTGCGGCAACTGCACGCCGTTCTGCCCGTACAACGCACAGCCCTGCAAGGATAAGATCACGATCTTCCAGACCGCTGAGGATATGGAAGATTCCAAGAACTGCGGCTTCTGCTTCCTGCCCGACGGCACGGTGCGTGTCCGTCTGTTCGACACCAAGGATTACGATCTGGCTGCTTCCAATGATCTGCCCAAGGAGATCGAGCTGATGATCGTCACCGTTAAGGAAAAGTACAGCTATCTGTTCTGATCTAACATGCGCAGCCGCCTGCAGCAAACACTGCCGCAGGCGGCTATTTTGTAATTGCATTTATGCAACTGCAATCGCAACGTCCCCCGTATCACCCTTTTGGAGGTAAGTCATGGACTTTAAAAAACAACCGCCAATGCTTTTGAAAGCAAAGGCTGCACGCTACAGACCAAGCATCATTTTACAGATATTGATCTTTTTCCTCGTCTATTTTATTACATCCTTTGCTTCGGGCTTCGTAATCGCAATCCCAATGATGTTCCGCATCTTCTCGAATAGCGATCTCATGGCATCTATCATACATGGTGATATCTCTGCTGCAACCGAAAGCATTGAAGCTATTGCGACCGATCCGTTACTCCTGCTCGTTTCCTTGTTCGCAACCATTCTGACAACGATTGGCGCAATCATCTATTGCCGCTACATCGAAAAACGCCCCCTTGCTTCTATGGGTTTCGTGAAAAATGGTTGGATTCTCAGCTACCTCAAAGGCTTCGCTATTGGCACCGCCATGCTGCTTGTTTGCGCAGGCATCGGCTATATCAGCGGTGCGTTTCGATTCGTTCTTACGAAAAATATCGCATTCGGTTATATCGCGCTCTTCTTCGTCGGCTTCGTGATCCAGGGCATGTCCGAAGAAGTTCTGCTGCGCAGCTATTTCATGGTCTCACTGAGCAACTCCTGCAAGCTGCCGATCGCCATTGGTGTCAGCTCCGTCGTCTTTTCGCTTCTGCACTTGTCCAACCCGGGGTTCGCTTTCATCCCGTTTGTCAATATCACGCTCTTTGGTATTTTCATGGCGGTGTATGTTCTCAGAACGGAAAATATTTGGGGCGCTTGCGCGATTCACAGTGCGTGGAATTTCGTGCAGGGAAACGTTGCCGGCATTCAAGTCAGCGGAACCGGAAATCTGCCTTCTTTGGCCGTCATGGAGCCTGTCTCCGGCTATGGCTTGCTCAATGGCGGTAGCTTTGGAATCGAGGGTGGCTTGATCGTCACCACGGTCCTCATCGCAGCCATTTGGCTGACTGTCTCCTTGCCGAAAAAGCAGTCCGACACCGAACCCACTTTATAATTTATCGGGAGAAACCAAAACGGTTTCTCCCGATTTTTTATCCTCTATTATCTTCATATGAAGGGATTAATACTAGGGCGTTGCTGTTTTCGCGATTATAATGTAGAAATCCCGAAAACTCGTCTCATACAATCACAAATGTTGATTTTGCCATTAAAATGAGACAAGTCTCGTTTTAATGAGTGATTAGTATAATTATGAAGCAAGAAATTCCGCCGGAATTTCAATCTTTTCAATCACATCATAGCCTAAAACATAGTCCAAATAAATCGCTTCAAACTCAAGCGCATATTCGCCGCTGATCGTACCATTGGTGAGAATATACGGCTTAAGTTCTTCATAACTTTGTCTCAAATGCACAGGGCGCATATCCTCAGGCTCCACCCAAAGTGTACATTTAACCGCCAAATCGGAGAATTCATCTGTAGATTCCACACCGCTGAAAGAAATAACGATTGACAGGAAGTCCGCATTTTTATCGCTTGCTCTTTCTATCTCGCTGATTGGTAGGTCAAATGTGAACATAAACAAACCACTTTCCTCGTCAATTCCGGCATATTGGAAATTCTCTAAATACATCGGAATCAGCGTATCAGGACCTGCAATCATTTGAAAAGATGCCTCAATCTCTGCTTCCATCTGCTTTGTCAGCGTATTTTTCATTAATTGCCCACCATCAATTCGGTAATAGCAAGTCATCACACCATCTTCGTATTGGTAATAATACTCCACCTGCTGTGTACTATCCTGATCATAGTTATAATTCCACTGTCTCGAGTCTGCTGTAAAGTGGAAGCTTCCGTCTGCCGCCATTGTTTGCGTACATTCCCGTTCAAATCCTGCGCTGATAAGCTCCATAATTCGTTCTTGCATTGAGAAAGATGTAATCTCCGTCAAAGCCTCTCGAAGTATTGACGGCACATCTTTATCGTTTATTTTTGTAGATTCGGTCGGCTCAGTTATCATCTCGGTTGCTTCGTTCTCTTTCGTCTCCGACGACAAGGCAGAGGTTATCTCTGATGACACTTGCTTAGTTTCTTCTATTTCTGTCTGTTTTGTGCAACCGCACAAAAGAAGTATGGCGCACAATAATACAATAAGTTTCATATTCTACACCTCCATTTTTATTATAACATGACTCAAAAAAGCTGTCAATAAACATTTACAAACGCTTTATCTGCTCTTGCGTTTTATCGAGCATTTGGTATAATATAGGATAGAAAATTTGGAGGACAGCATTATGAATGCAGATAGACTATATTATGTAAACCCATATTTAAAAGAAGCCACCGCCCGTATTTGCTCCTGCGAAGAAGCAAAGGGCGGCTGGCTGATCGAACTGGATGAAACGATCTTTTATCCGACAGGCGGCGGTCAGCCGTGCGATCTCGGTACGATCGAGGATGCGAACGTACTCGATGTTTTCGAAAAGGACGAGACCGTCTTGCATCTGTGCGACCGTCCGTTGAATGTCGGCGCAGAGGTTGTGTGCAAAATTGACTGGGCTCGCCGTTTTATGCTCATGCAGCAGCATTCGGGCGAGCATATGCTCTCGGGCATTGTTTACGCACGGTTCGGGTATCATAATGTCGGCTTCCATATGGGAAGTGACACGATCACGATCGATTTCAGCGGCGAGATTTCTTACGAACAGCTCATGGAGTTGGAATCCGCCGTCAACGCCGTGATCTATCAAAATATTTCGAGCCATATTTTCTATCCCGATGAAAAGACGCTTGCTACGCTCTCTTATCGCAGCAAGAAAGCGCTCAGCGGCACCGTTCGGCTCGTTCAGTTTCAAGATATCGATCTTTGCGCCTGCTGCGGTCTGCATGTCAAGCAAAGCGGTGAGGTCGGTCTTGTCAAGCTGATCTCAACGACAAAATTCCATGACGGCTCGCGCATTGAAATGCTCTGCGGCCGCCGTGCGTTGGATTATCTGAATACGATATTTGAACAAAATCGAAAAATATCCAATCTTCTTTCAGCAAAGCCGTTTGCAACGGCTGCCGCCGCTCAGCGAGTCAGCGAGGAAATGAAAAACGCCCAATACCGCTGCACCTGCTTGGAAAACGAGCTGTTTGCAAGAATTGCAGCCGAGCAAACCGGCAAAGGCAGCGTCCTTCTGTTTGAAAGAAACCTCACCCCCGACGGCGTGCGCCGTCTGTGCGATGCCGTTTTGCATACTTGCGGCGGCCTATGCGCTGTGTTCAGCGAAAAAAAGGGCGGTTGGAACTATGCCCTCGGGATTTTAGACGGCGATCTGCGAGAAGCAGTTCGTGCCTTAAATTCCTCCTTGAACGGTCGAGGCGGCGGAAAACCCACGTTTGCGCAGGGTTCTGTTGCTGCCGGCAGAGCCGAAATTGAGGCTTTCTTTTCAAAACTGAATCTGTGATATGCCGCACCTGCGGTCATTTTCGTGCAGGACAGATATGCAAGCTCCGAAACCGTCACAAACTCAAATCCGCGCATTTCCAGCATATCGATCAGCTTCAGCGCCGCATTGACGCCGGAATCCTTGGTGTCATGCAGTAGAATGACGTCGCCGTTTTTCACCTGCTTTGCAATGTCTGAGGCGATTTCCGAGCTGTTGCAGCGGTTCCAATCCTTCACGTCCACCGACCATAAAATGATCGGCAGATCATTGCAGCATGTCTGTTTCAGCACATTCTTATCGTAAATACCCCCCGGTGGCCGCAGAAGTGTCGGTTCTTGCGCGGTTGCGGCAATGATTTTCTGCCTTGCCGCCCCCAAATCCGCACAAATCTCCTCTTGAGACAACTCCGAGAAGAATCGATGCGTATCGCCGTGTACGCCGATCTCATGACCTTCCGCGGCAATGCGCGCAGCTATATTCGGAAACTGCTCTACCCGATAGCCGCACAGAAAAAATGTTGCGTACACTTCCCTTTTCGCAAGTCCGTCTAACAAATCCGTGGTGAAATGCCCGTTCGGGCCGTCATCAAAGGTCAAAGCAATGTACTTTGGTGCATCGGAGGCTCTTGCAGGCAGGATCAGACACGCTATCACGAGCAAACAAATCAATTTCTTCATACGATCACTTCCCATGGTAGTATGCACAAAAAGAGAGGCATTCTTATGGTAATTTGTCCCATTTGCCGACAGAGCCTGCTTCGTCAGGTCAAGAACTGGCAATGTGAAAATGCGCATAGCTTTGATGTCGCAAGGCAGGGCTATGTCAATTTGCTGCCCGTTCAGCAAAAGCATTCCATCGCCCCGGGCGACACACGCGAAATGGTCGCGGCGCGACGTGCTTTTCTGGAGAGCGGCACTTATTCTCCGATCGCAGATACGCTCAATCAGCTCGTTGCCGAATTTTCGCCAAACTGCATTTTAGATGCAGGCTGCGGCGAGGGCTACTATCTGTCCCATTTGACAGGCGTCCCTTCTCGCTGGGGCATCGACATTTCCAAGGAGGCAGTTCGTTTTGCCTCCGCTCGTGATAAGCAGGCCAATTGGCTGACGGCGACAGCGGCACATCTTCCCTTTTCCGACGAAAGCTTTGACTGTGTGCTTTCGATGTTTGCTTTCACGGCGGAAGCCGAATTTGCGCGTGTTTTGAAAAAGGGCGGCATTTTCATTCAGGTTCTCGCCGGCAAAGATCATCTTTCTGCCCTTAAGCGCATCATTTATCCCGAAATTTTCAACAAGGAAAAGGATTCGCACCCAACACTTCAGGGCTTCTCCCCTATCAAAACACAAACGCTGCGTTTTGATTTTACGCTATCTCAGAAGCAGCTCATTCACGATCTTTTATATATGACACCCCATGTCCACCGCATTTCAAAGGCCGGTGCGCAGGCGTTGGAGAACACCACCTGTTTAAAAGATTCCGCACACGTTGTTTTTAATGTCTATCGGGTAGACAAGTGAGAAAAATTTTGGTAGAATAATAAAAATCTGTTATTTTGAGGGATACATTTGGAAAAATCGATGTTTGACAAGCTCCGTCTTGTCGAGGAAAAATATATTGAGATCTCCGCACGCACGGAACAGCCTGATTTTTTTGCCGACCCCAAAAAAGCTGCCGCCTATTTGAAGGAGCAAAAGGAGCTTGAGCCGGTCGTAGAGGCTTATCGCGGCTATGTGCGATCTCAGCAGGATATGCAAGATGCGTTGGAGCTGATGAGCGGTCAGAGCGATGCGGAATTAAAGGAGCTTTGTCAGGAAGAATATGCCGCCGCAAAAAAACGTGGCGAGGAATTGGAGCAGGAGCTTAAAATCCTGCTTTTACCGCACGATCCGAACGACGAAAAGAGCGTAATCGTGGAAATTCGCGGCGGTGTCGGCGGCGAGGAAAGTGCTTTGTTCGCGCACTCGCTGTTTCGTATGTACAATCTCTATGCCGCCTCACGCGGCTGGTCGGTTGAGCTTTTAAACTACAGCGAGACGGAATTGGGCGGCGTTAAGGAAGCCGATTTTGAAATTCGCGGCAGCGGCGCATATTCTCGCCTGAAATTCGAATCGGGCGTGCATCGTGTGCAGCGCGTGCCGGAAACGGAATCCGGCGGCCGTGTACACACCTCGACGGCAACGGTCGCGGTTCTCCCCGAGATGGAAGAGGCTGATGTTGACATTCGCCCCGAGGATATTGAAATGCAGGTTTACCGTTCCTCCGGCGCAGGCGGCCAGCATATCAACAAAACCTCCTCTGCCGTCCGTCTTTTGCACAAACCGAGCGGCATCGTCGTTGCCTGCCAGGAGGAGCGCAGCCAATTCCAAAACCGTGAAAAATGTATGATGATGCTCTCATCGAAGCTCTATCAAATCGAGCAGGAGCGCATCGAATCGGCGTACTCCGGCGAGCGCCGCAGTCAGATCGGCAGCGGTATGCGCAATGAGAAGATCCGCACCTATAATTTCCCGCAAAGCCGCGTGACCGATCATCGCATCGGCCTGACGCTTTATAAAATCGACAACATTATGAACGGCGACTTGGACGAGATCATTGATGCACTCATTGCCGCCGATCAGGCAGAAAAACTCAGAGAAAGCGGTGAATGATATGAACACCGAAATGCTCTGCGCTCAGTCAGAGCAGGATATTGCCTATGCCGCGCAGCTCATAAAAAACGGCGAGCTGGTCGGCATACCGACCGAAACGGTCTACGGCTTGGGCGCAAACGGCTTGGACGAAAACGCCGTTGCCAAGATTTTCGAGGCAAAGGGACGTCCGCAAGACAATCCTTTGATTTTGCACATTGCCGAGCCGAAGCAGATGGAAACGGTCTGCAGAGAGATCCCCCACGCAGCATGGATGCTTGCAGAAAAATTCTGGCCGGGTCCTTTGACCATGGTTCTACCTGTCGGAACGATCGTTCCCAAGCGTACAACCTCGAATTTAGACACCGTTGCAGTTCGCTGCCCAAAGACGGAAGCCACACGCAAGCTCATTGCCTTGGCAGGCGTTCCGATCGCGGCACCTTCTGCCAATCGTTCGGGCAAGCCCTCCACCACGACTGCACGGCACGTTTTACATGATATGGACGGCCGCATCGCCGCGATTTTGGACGGCGGTGCCTGCGAAGTCGGTGTAGAATCGACGATCGTTGATTTGACGGGAGAAAAACCTCGTCTTCTGCGACCGGGCGGCATCACACCGGAGGAATTGACCGAAATCTTGGGTGAATTGGAAATTGACAAAGCGGTTATCGGTCAGATCGCTAACGACACCGTTGTTCGCGCCCCCGGAATGAAATACAAGCACTATGCGCCGCACGCGCAGGTCATCATTGTTGCAGGCGACAGCCTCTCTGCCGCCAATTATATTCGCAAACGCTTTGCTGAAAAGGATGCTGTATTGTGCTTTGAGGAAGAATTATCTCTTTACGAGGGGCTCAATCCGACCGCCTACGGCAGCCAAGAAGATAACAAAACCCTTTCCGCCGGATTGTTTGCTGCATTGCGTGCCTTAGATACACCGGAAATACAAACCATCTACGCCCGTTGTCCCGAAGGAGGCGGTGTCGCCTATGCAGTTCGCAACCGTTTGAATAAGGCCGCAGGCTTCTGTGTGGTCAACGCCAAGGAGGAAACGGTATGATTTTGGGTATCACCGGCGGCACAGGCTGCGGCAAAACGACCCTTTTGCAGGCAGCAAAGCAGCTCGGCGCAGTTGTTATCGATTGCGATGCCGTGTATCACGAATTGCTTACCACAAGCGCAGAAATGCTTGCCGAGATCGAAGAGCACTTCCCTGCCGCCTTTCATTCGGGCAGCTTCGACCGCAAGGCTTTAGGCGCGATCGTCTTTAACGATGCCGCAAAGCTGCTTCTGCTCAATTCGATCACGCACCGTTATGTTGCTTTGGAGGTTGACAAGCTTCTGCAGCATGCCTCACTTGCCGTTATCGACGCCATTGCCCTGTTTGAAAGCGGCATTGCAAAAAAATGTGATGTCACCGTTGCCGTTACCGCCCCTGAAGAGGTACGCATCCGTCGGCTGATGGCACGCGATAGCATCGATTACGATTATGCTCTGTCACGCATCCGCGCGCAAAAAACCGACGCGGAATATTCCGCCATGGCAATGCACACCCTATCATCTGATTGTCCAAAGGAAGAATTTCACAAAAAATGTATGCAATTTTTGAAAGGAGTTTTCAAAATGGAAAAGAATTATGAGGAAAAGCGCAAGGAGCTCCTGAGCTCTCCCAAGAATGGTTACGACCGCATCAGCGAGGCTGATCTCGCCGCGATGGAGCCTTACTGCAAGGAGTATATGGAGTTTATTTCCGAATGTAAGATCGAACGCGAAGCGGTTGACTGGACCATCGAGGTTGCCGAAAAGAACGGCTTTAAGCCCCTCGTACCCGGTATGAAGCTGCAACCCGGCGACCGCGTTTACGGCAACAATCATAAAAAAGCCGTCATTTTTGCCGTTATCGGCTCCGAAAGCCTGAACAACGGCACGCACATTTGCGCCGCCCACATCGACTCTCCCCGTCTGGATCTCAAGCCCAATCCCCTCTACGAGGATGCGGAAATGGCTTATTTTAAGACCCACTACTACGGTGGAATTAAGAAATATCAGTGGACGACCACACCGCTGGCTCTGCACGGCGTTGTTTATAAGAAAGACGGCAGCGTAATTAAAGTCACCGTTGGCGAGAGTGCAGACGATCCGATTTTCTGCGTGACCGATCTGCTCATTCATCTCTCCGGCGATCAGATGAAAAAGACCTTGGCAGAGGGTGTTACCGGCGAAAATCTCAACATTCTGCTCGGTTCCCGTCCTCTGAAGGATGACGAAGGCGGCGATCGCATCAAGTTCGCTGTAATGTGCCTGCTGAACGAAAAATACGGCTTGATCGAGGAGGATTTCCTCTCCGCCGAGCTGACGATGGTTCCTGCCGGTCCTGCGCGCGAAGTCGGCTTTGACCGTTCTTTGATCGCAGCCTACGGCCATGACGACCGTGTTTGTGCATTTGCAGCATTCAAGCCGCTTCTGGAGCTGGATGTCCCTGCCAAAACCGCTGTCTGCGTTTTGGCTGATAAGGAGGAGGTCGGTTCGAACGGCATTTCCGGCATGCAGAGCGATTATTTCGAAACCTTCATGCACGATCTGTGCAAAGCATCCGACGCCTGCCTGTATCGCTGCTTTGAAAATTCGTTCTGTCTGTCCGCTGACGTCAGCAACGCTTTTGATCCCATTTATGCCGAAACCTGCGACCGCCGCAATAACACCAAGATCAACTACGGCACCGGCATTTTCAAATACACCGGCGCACGCGGCAAGTCCGGTTCGTCCGATGCAGATGGTGATCAGACAGCCGGAAACACCCAGCGCGATCAGGAA
>CAYVLD010000011.1:0-25928 GCA_964452205.1 uncultured Oscillospiraceae bacterium | reverse complement strand
GCCGATCAATATCATTTTGATGATCGTTGTGCCGATCGTGTTGAATATTTTCTTTATTTCCGTCACTAACGCCGAAAATGTCTATATCATCGGCGTGATCGATCAGGATGAGTCGAGACTGACCGAGATCATCATCGATGAGCTAAAGGACAGCGCAGATATTGTCTATTATGAAGACGATACTGCCGCGATCAACAGCGCACTGCTTAACGGAGAGATCCATCTGGCTTTGCGCTTTGATGAAAACTATGAGCAGGACATGATCGCAGGCAAGGCGCCTCAGGTAGAGACCTTTACGATCATGGAAACAGAGGATTATGAGCCGATCCGTCTGATGATCTCCAGCTTTAATGCCGCATTCCAGGATTACGGCAGAATCTGGGCAGGAAACAGCGAGGAATTTTACGATGCGGTTGAGCGCTATGTGGAAGGTCAGCTTTCTGCAAGGTATGAAAAGTTTGAATACACACAGCAGGAAAATGTGACTCGCGCCGTATCCTCTCTCGGCTATTTGGCGATGGGCATGATGTTCCTGATGTCGTTTGCAACGACCTTGCTGCTCGAGGATAAGGTGACAAGAGTGTACAGCCGCCTTTTGACCACACCGGTCAGCCGAGCAAGCTATCTGATCCAGCACCTGATCAGCTATGTGATCGTTGCCGCGCTGCAGATCGTCATTATCCTCAATCTGCTTCCGCAGATCGTGGAGATCAGCTTCGGTTCGGGAACGGTGCTGCTTGAGGTCATGCTCGTTACGCTGATTTTTGCAACGGCATGTATTGCGATCGGTCTGACCATCAGCCGTTTTTCGAAAAACAATGTTGTAGCCGGTGCGTTTGTCGGACTGGTCAATCTGCCGGTTCTGATGCTCGGCGGCTGTATGTGGCCGCGTGAGCTGATGCCTGAGGCAGTACAGCGTGTTGGCGACTTCATGCCGACAACGTGGTTCTTGAATGCAGCCGAGGAGGTTCTCTACGGCAACGGCTTGGGCGCTGCGAAGACGGAGCTGATCTGTTTGGGTGCTTTGGCTGTGGTTTTGCTGACGATTTCCTTTACCGTCAAGACAGATGACAAGTGCTAAATCGCTTATCGTAATCTAAAGAAGGAGAGTCCGACGATTGTCGGTAGAAGAGAATTATGATTAATAAAAAAGCATTTTTGTTCCCCGGACAGGGATCACAGTATATTGGCATGGGTAAAAACCTGTGCCGGAAGCATGAAATTGCAAAGAGAACCTTTGAGGAGGCGAATGAAGCGCTGTCCTTTGATCTGGGCGGCCTGTGCTTCGAAGGCGATTTGGCGGAGCTGACGCTGACAAAGAATGCGCAGCCTGCAATTTTGACCACCAGCGTTGCGATGTTCCGTGTTTTGCAGGCGAATAATGTCGAGCCGCAATTTTTGGCAGGACACAGCTTGGGTGAAATTTCGGCTTTGACCTGCGCGGATGTGTTTGATTTTGCAGATGCGGTGCGTTTGGCAAGAAAACGCGGTGAGCTGATGCAGGAAGCCGTCCCGACGGGGGTCGGCGCGATGGCTGCGGTTATGACCCGCAATGTTCAGATGCTCAATGAGCTTTGCAAAGAGGTAGCTGTCGGTGATGAGGTGCTCAGCATTTCGAACTATAATACCCGTAAGCAGCAGGTCATTTCCGGCCATGCTTCCGCGGTCAACAGGGCATTGGAAAAACTGGCGCAGATGGATATTAAGACGAAGACGCTCAATGTCAGCGCGCCCTTCCATTGTGCATTGATGGAGCCTGCGGCAAACGCCTTCCGCGAAGAGCTGCAGAAGTATCAGATCCATGCGCCCAAATATCCCGTCATCGCCAATATCAGCGCAAAGCCTTATCCCGATGCGGATTGCGTGATCGACCATCTGGTTGCACAGATCGTCAACCCTGTCCGCTGGACGGAGAGCATGACGCTTCTGAAGAAGAATATGGTGAAATTCTGCGTGGAAGTCGGCTCGGGTCATGTGCTGAAAAACATGATGAAGAGCAATATTTCCGATATTCCCGTTTACTCCTTTGAGGGCGAAGAAAACGAGATCTATGAGCATATTGCCGCGGCCGTATTCCCGTTTGCCTCGCGTGCGATGGGCATTGCGGTTGCCACGAGAAATCGGAACTGGGACGAAGCTGAGTATAAAAACGGCGTAATCGCTCCCTACAATGAGCTGGCGAAGCTGCAGGCACTTGTTGAGCAGGAGAACAGAACGGAAACAGATGCAGAAGTTGACCGTGCGCTTGAGCTGCTGCTGACCATCCTGCGCACCAAGAAGACACCTGTAGAAGAGCAGATCAACAGATTGCATGAGCTGTTTGAAGATACGGGGAAAAAAGAGTATTTCAAGGCATTTGACTACGGCAGAATTTAAGGCCGAATGTGATTGGAGTCAATATGTTGAATCTGAATCTAAACCTAAAGCTAAATGATCTGAAAAGCGATACGAGCACGCTTGCCGACATTGAATGTGCGCAAGTCAAGGAAGCAGAAGGCATCGCCGTTATTGGCATGAATGCGAAGGTTGGTTCGGCGTTGACGAAGGAGGAGCTTTGGCAGGCGTTTGCCAATGGCTTGGATATGATCGGAAAGTTTCCCGACGAGCGTGCTGCAGACGCGCAGCGTTTTTCCCATGCGGTCAACGGCCGCGCTGTGCAGCGTTTTTCCGAACGGGCGTATTTGCCGTGGATCGATAAGTTCGATCCGGGTGTGTTTAAAATTGCACCGACCGAGGCAGAACTGATGGATCCGGTGCACCGATTATATCTGGAATCTGCATGGACGGCCTTGGAGGACGCCGGCTACGGCGGCGAGAGCTTGCGTGGCAGTAAAACAGGCGTATATGTCGGTTATAATAATGTCGGTGAGGGGTATGAGGTGTTTTTGAAGGACGCGCCGAAGGAAACGCTCGGCATTATGCTTTCGGGCAATGTCAGTTCGTTTTTGGCAAGTCGTTTGAGCTATCTGCTTGATCTGAGGGGACCTGCAATGGTGATCGATACTGCCTGCTCGTCGTCGTTGGTTGCCCTGCATGAAGCCTGTAAGGCTCTGAAAAGCGGCGAGATCAGAGCGGCAGTTGTCGGAAGCATCCGCATTTTCTTCTGTCCGGAGCATAGCGGCGAGGACATCGGAACGACTTCGAGCAGTGAGCGGACGAAGACGTTTGACGAGACTGCCGACGGCACGGGCGGCGGCGAGGGCGTGATAAACCTCGTTCTCAAGCCGCTGCAACGAGCAATCGACGACGGTGATCATATTTACGGCGTCATCAAAGGAAGCTGTGCCAATCAAGACGGCAGCTCCATTGGTATCACCGCTCCCAACTCAGCCGCGCAGGAGGCTGCGATCGTGCAGGCATGGCAGGAAGCGCAGATCGATCCGGAGGAAGTTTCCTATATCGAGGCGCACGGAACGGCAACAAAGCTCGGAGATCCCGTGGAGCTTGGCGGCTTGACGGCTGCGTTCGGACGTTTTACGCAGAAGAAGCAGTTTTGTGCCATTGGCGCATCAAAGTCGAATTTCGGCCATTTGGACTGCGCATCGGGCTTGCTCGGCGTGGTAAAGGTGCTTTTGATGATGCAGCATAAAATGCTGCCTCCGACGCTACACTTTGCCTCACCGAACCGTAAGATCGATTATATCGCATCACCTGTTTATGTGAATGATACGTTAAAGCCGTGGGAAACACAAAACGGTATTTTGACAGCCGGTGTCAGCTCCTTCGGCTTGAGCGGAACCAACTGCCATGTGGTTCTGCAATCGTTTGAGAGCAAGCCTGCGTCTGCCGGCGGCGGTAAGCATCTTTTGACAGCCTCTGCCTTGGACAAGGATACGCTCCGAACGCTTCTGCTGTCTTATCAGAGCTATCTGAAGACAAATGCGGATCTTTCCGACTTCTGCTATACGGTAAATACCGGCAGGGGACAGTACCGCTGCAGATTTGCGATGGTGCTGGAAAGCGCGGAAGAATTTTTGGCTCTGAGCGAGGATGAGCTTGTCAAGGAGCCGTTTTACGGCGAGTTCCGCATTGTCAGCGAAACTGCGCAGAAGGCAGACGGCTTTCTGACGGTCGCCATGCAGGAGAGACTTTCCGAGAAAGCCGAATGCAGCGAAGATCTTTTCGAGCTTGCGGAACTTTATCTCAGCGGAGCACAGATCAATTTTAAACGCCTGTATGAGGGAAGAAGCTGCTCAAAGCTGCCGCTTCCGACCTATCCGTTCCGCTATCAGCGCTGCTGGTACGAAGCACCTGCGCCGCAAAAGCAAATTGCGCCGACAACCGAGGCGATGCATCCATTGTTGGATCGCCTGTGTGTGAAGAGCTACGGCGTGAGTGTTTATGAAAAACGTATTACGCTTGATCGCTGCATGGAGCTGCGCGAGCATCGCATTAACGGCGTGTGCGTCATGCCCGGAACGGTCTATGTGGAGATCGCTCGTGCGATCGGCGCAGATCTGTTTGGAAGCAATCATTTTGTTTTTACCAATGTAACCTTCTTCTCGCTCATGACCTGCGGCGAGAATGAAGAGAGAATTTTACACGCGATTGTGCGCGAAGAAAACGGCGAGCTTCATATTACCATGGCAAGCCGCGGAGCGGACGATGCGTGGATCGATCATATTGAGGCGGTCTTGAAGCGTGAGAACATGCCTCGCAGGGAAGAAAGCATTGACCTTTCGGTACTTTTGCATACCTATCCGCAGGTCTATACGCAAAATTCGCAGGAGGAAAGCTCGGGATTTGTACATTTGGGCGAGCATTGGCAGACCGGCTGCATGCTGTATGTCAATGATAAGTCAGTCGTGCTGCAGAGTGATGTGCCTCAACGGTTTCGGCAGGAGGCGGCTGCGTATGAACTGTATCCTCCGCTCCTTGACGGATCGGTAAATTCCGGTATAATGCTGCTGGACGGTCAATATCTGCCCTTGAGCTATAAAAATGCCCGATTTACCGGAAAACTGAATGAATTGACCTACAGCGTGATCACACGAAAAGAAATGGATGAACAGACGGATGAGATCGCTCTGTTCCATATTCAGATGTTTGACAGAAACGGTAGAAAAATCGGACAGATCGAGGAGTATGCACTCAAGCGTGTCAATCAGGCAGAGCGCTTTCTGAAAAATGAAACCAATGATTCTCTCTATCAAATCGAGTGGGTCTCGGCGCCTGTGCAGATGCAGCAGCCGATTGACGTGCAAAATGCGGTTGTATTTTTGAGAAAAGAACAGGCGGTTTTGCCGATTGTCGCAGAGCTCAAAAAGCGATGTGCGAAAACCGTGCTGCTGTTCATAGGTGAAGAAACCGTACAGACCGGCGACACGGAATATACTGTGCGCTGCGATGAAAGCGAGATCACCGAGCTTTTATGCCGCCTTGTGTCATTGAAGCATACCACGATCATCAACCTCTTGTCCTACTGCGCCGATGGGGAGAATCTTGCGGAGGAACTGAAAATGAAGCTGCAAACGGGCTTCTTTATCGCGAAGGCTCTGGGGAATTGTCCACAGAAAAAAGTCTATGCGACCCTTTGCCTCAATGCAAGCTCCATTACCGGCGCAGAAGGTGCGGTTCATCCGCTCAATCAGGCGCTGATCGGTCTTAATTCCTGCATCGAGCCGGAGCAGGCGAATACGGATGTATGTATTCTGGATGCCGATGAGCGGTCGGATGCGGAAATGCTTGCAGCCGAGCTTTTGAGCGTGCACGATAAGATGGTAGTCGGTATCCGAGACAATCAGCACTATATTGAGCGCATGTGCTTAGCTCGCAAGAAAGCACCAATGGAGATTCTTGATGGCGATGTGATCGTGATTGCAGGCGGCTGCGGCGGAATCGGACTTGCGCTGAGTGAACATATTTTCAGCCGATGCCCCAATGCAAAGCTGGTTTTGCTCAGCAGAAACGCAGCGAACGCCGACGATGAGCGAAAGAGCGCACTTGACCGTATGGTCGCGGCAGGCTGCAGCGTCGAGGTCATGAGCACCGATGTTTCGGACGAAACGGCGGTGTTTACCGCCATGCGCGCCGTGCGAGAAAAATACGGACGGATCGACGGCGTAATCCATGCTGCAGGTGTTGCAGGCGACGGCATGCTCATCAACAAAGCTTGGCAAACGGCACTGAATGTGCTGCGCCCGAAGATTTTGGGTGCTTGGAATCTGCATCAGGCGACGAAAAATGATGCCCTCAGATGCTTTGTTCTGCTGTCGAGCTTCACGTCTGTGCTCGGTGCTCCGGGACAGGCGGATTATACGGCTGCAAATGCCTATCTCGATTCGTTCACTTTCGAAAGAAATCGTCTCGGCTATCCGACGATGACGATCAATTTTACCGGCTGGAAGGAATCCGGCATGGCAAAAAAGCACCATGTGCAATGGGAAGACAGCTTCGTCAGTTTCGTTACGGATGAAGAGGGAAAGCGGCTGTTTGCAGATGCGATGGAATTTGGCTGTGAGCGAGTTGCTGCGTGCAGCTTCCGCAGCGATCTTCCCGTGCGGGAAGCAGACAGACTGGAAAGAAGACTGACTTTACCAAAGGGAGTGATCAAAATCGAACAGCAAGCTGCAATTCAGCAGGACGAAGCGCCGATCATTTACGGAAAAGCGGTCGACAAGCTGACTGCTGTTGAGCAAAATATTGCGCTGGCGTGGGCGCGAACGCTGCATGTCAGTGAGGTCAATATTTATGACAAGTTCTTTGAGGCAGGGGGGAACTCCCTACTGGCATCTTATCTGCAAAAGGAGATCAATCGAATTTATCCGGATGCAATGGCCATTACGGATGTGTTTGTGTATTCCACCATTGCGGATATTGCCGCATACATTTCGGGCAAGCTGGGATTGTCGTCACCGCAGACAGAGGAGGTAGCCTCCGATGCGCAGCTTGAGGATCTGGTGCAGCAATTTATGAGCGGAAAGCTCAGTCTCGAAGAAATGGAAAATCTTGTATAGAGAGCAGGTGTGAGAAATGAATCTTGTGAAAAAGTTTATTTTGACCCAGTTAAGTAAGGGCTTAATACCGCAGGATGAAGCAGTGGCACTGCTGAAGGAATTGCAGGATGCCGGTACGGGCAAGTCCGGCGACATTGCGATCATCGGCATGGCGTGCCGTCTGCCGATGTCCGGCTCGAAGGAAGAGTTTTGGGACAATATCGTAAACGGCAGAAGCTGTTTTGTCTGCAAACCGGAGGACAAGCTGACCTTTGACGAGGTGCTGAAGAATCCGCATTATGCAGAATTTTTGGAGTTGTCGACCTATCCCGATCCGGATAATTTGGAGAGCATTATCGGCGGATTTATTCCCGATAATGATAAATTTGACGCTGATTTCTTCAATATTTCCCCCAGAGAGGCAAGATATATCGATCCGTCGCAGAGAGTTTTTATGGAGCTTGCATGGGCGGCGATCGAGGATGCCGGCTACAGCGTGAATACCATCCGTGATACCATGACGGGCGTGTTTGTCGGCAAGGACTATTCCAACTCTATCTACTATAAGCAGACGACTGCGCCCGATCCTATGAAGGTTACGGGTACGTGGGAAGGTCTGCTTGCCAGCCGCGTGAGCTATGCGTTCAACCTGCGCGGACCTACAATGGTCATTGATACGGCCTGTTCATCGGGCTTGGTTGCGGTTCACGAGGCGTGCAATGCGCTGCGCAATAACGAGTGCCGGATGGCGTTGGCAGGCGGTCTGTCGATCGGTGCAGGCGGTACGCTGGTCGATGACGATAGTGAGCAGAACAATGCCAAGCACGAAAACGCAGGCACGATCGGCGCAGTTACTTCGAATGACAATCAGGTGAGAACGTTTGATAAGAAGTGCAGCGGTTCCGTTTTTGGCGAGGGCGTGGTTGTCTTTATGCTCAAGCCGTATGATACGGCGGCACGTGACAATGACAATATCTATGCCATTATCAAGGGCAGCGCAATTAACAACGACGGTGCCTCCAACGGTATTACCGCGCCGAATCCCTTAGCGCAGGAAGCAGTCATTTTGGATGCATGGAAGCGTGCAGGCGTGTCGGCTGAATCCATCAACTACGTTGAGGCGCACGGAACGGGTACGCTTTTGGGCGATCCGATCGAGATCCTCGGCCTGACCAATGCGTTTGCCAAGCAGACAAACAGAAAACAGTTCTGCGGCATCGGTTCCGTTAAGACCAATCTCGGACACTTGGTTGCTGCCTCAGGCTGCGTCAGCTTGATGAAGGTCACACTTGCGCTGCAAAACAGTCTTTTGCCGCCGAGCATCAATTTTGAAGAGCCGAATCAGAACATTGATTTCCTTAATTCGCCCGTTTATGTTGTCGATAAACCGACACCGTGGCCGAGCGGAAAGGAAAAGCGCCGTGCAGGCATCAACGCCTTCGGCTTCAGCGGCACGAACTGCCATATGGTTCTCGAAGAAGCACCGGCACGCGTGAAGCAGTCTTCGCCCGAACGTAAGAACAATATCATTACGTTCTCAGGAAGAACCGAAACTTCTTTGCATAGCTTGATTTTGGAGTACTGCAAGTTCCTCGAAACCGACAGAGAGCTGTCTTTCGGAGATGTCTGCCATACTGCGAATATCGGCCGTGGTCATTACAGCCACCGTTTGGCAGTCGTTGCAAGTGATTTGAACGATCTGCATGTGAAACTGCTGAAAATTGCGTCCAATGATTTTTCTGCCGATGGAATTGAGCAGGCTTATATCGGCAAGCACAGAATCGTTTCGGAAAAGTATCAGAACAGAGTCGCAGGGGAGCTGACGGAGAAGGAGCTGCGTGAGCTTTCTTCGCAGGCGCAGGCGCTTGCTGCCACGCTCAGCGGCCGGGAGGAATACGATCTTCAGACACTTGAGCGGCTTGCTTCGCTCTATGCAAAGGGCGCAGGTGTGGACTGGAACACCGTTTACGAGGGACAGACTCATTATAAAGTCTCCTTGCCGACTTATTGCTTTGACAGAAATGTCTGCTGGGCGGATCTGAAGATCACAAAGCTCACCGGCGACGCAGCACAGACAAGCGAAAAGAAGATTCATCCGGTCATCGACCGCATGCTGTCGGATTCCATGAACGAGACCATATTCTGCGCAAAATTTGACATTGAAAAGCATTGGTTCGTGAAGGAACATAAGATCATGGGCAGCAACATCGTTCCCGGCACGGCTTATATTGAGATCATTAAGGCTGTCTGTGAGGAATATTTCCACACCGATAAGATTCAAATCAAGAATCTGACCTTTATCCAGCCGCTGGTGGTCGGACAGGAAAACGTTGAGGCACATATCATTTTGAAGAAGCTGCCGAACGGGGTGCAGTTTACCGTAGCATCGAAGCCGGCTGACAGCGATACATGGACGGTGCACTCTGAGGGCACGGCCTGTATCCATGATGATGCCCCTGTCGATGAGTTCCGCGTCGCGGATTATGCGGAAAACGGTGAGGAGATCGTCATTGAGATCCCTGAAAATGAGACCGACGAACTGGTTTATATGGGGCCGAGATGGCATTGCGTGGAGCATATCTACCGCAACGGCGATGTGCTGCAGAGCGAGATCCGACTGAATGATAAGTTTGCCGATGATCTGAAGGATTACAGATACCATCCGAGTATGGCAGACGCTGCGCTGAACATTCCGTTGCAGGTCTACATCAACCGTGAGATGTATCTGCCGCTGTCTTACCGTAATTTGAAGATCCACGGAAAGCTGCCGCAGCGCTTCTTCAGCAGATTGGAAAAGCTCTCCGGCGGCAACGGCTCTGAAACGATGTCCTTCCGTGTCACGCTTGCTGACGAAACAGGTAAGATCTTGGCGGAGATCGAGGAGTACACGACGAAGAAGGTCGGCAAGTTTAACAGCTATGTTGCCAATACTTATTACGGCCTGTCGATGCGCAAGACGGAGCTGAAGAGGGAGGAAAGTCGTGAGCTGAGCGGCACAGCCCTGATTTTTGCAGATCGCGCAGGCATTGCAAGAGAGTTTGCAGCGCAGCAGGAGAATATCACGCCGTATTTTGTCGAAATCGGCGGGGCAAACGAAAAGCTCTCTGACGGTACCTACTGTGTTGACGGCAGCGAGCAGAGCTATGACTGGCTCTTGTCGCAGCTCGGCCTTGCTGCGATCGATCATGTGCTGCATTTTGCAAGCATCGATTTAGCCCGTGAAAAGGTCGATTATGCAGACTATCCGCAAGCGCTGAACCGTGGACTTTACAGCATGTTCCTCTTCCCGAAGGCGATGCTGCGCCGCATCAGCGGAAAGACGAATTTCTGGCTCGTTACCGACAATGCCTATATTGTAAACGGCGATGAGAAGATCAAGCCGCTGAACCGTTCCTTCCTCGCCTTGGCAAAGACCTTGGTACAGGAGTACACCAATTGCACCTTCCATTGCTTCGACCTTACCGAAAATGATGTGCCGCATTTGAAGGACGCGATTGCAAAGGTAGAAAACGAGCTGATCGTTTCTCTGCGTAACGGCAAGACATATTGCGAGGTTTTGGAGAGCAAGAATGTTTCCGAGGCGGAAACAAGCAATTATGAGCTGAAGAAGGATGGCGTCTATCTCATCACCGGCGGTACCGGCGGTCTGGGTCTGGAAATTGCCAAGTATTTGGCTGAGGTCGGCGCAGGCAACATTTGCTTGCTTGCAAGACAACCGCTGCCTGCAAGAGAAAAATGGCCGGAGATTCTGGAGAAGAACCGCAACAAGAAGATGGTTGCAAAGCTGCGTGCCATCGGGCAGATGGAAGAATTTGGTGCAAAGGTCGTGACGAAGAGCGCGGATGTTTGCGACTACGAATCTATGCAGACGGTCATCAATGAGCTCCAAAATGAGTTTGGCGCAGTTGCCGGCGTAGTGCACTGCGCAGGTGTTGCGGGTGACGGGTTCCTGTATAATAAGACCATCGAGATCTTCAACGATGTTGTCAATCCCAAGGTCATGGGCATGGCGACGATCTATGACCTGTTGAAGGATCACAAGCCTGATTTCGTGGTGATGTTCTCGTCCATGCAGTCTGCTTTCGGCGGCTCCGGTCAGGGTGACTATACCGCAGCGAATGCTTTCCTGGATGCTTATGCCGATCATTTGCGCGATCTGGGTGTCAATGCCAAGACCATCAACTGGCCGGGCTGGAGCGAAACCGGTATGGCAGTTGATTTCGGTGTTTCCAATGAGATGACCTTGTTTACCTCCTTGTCTACCAAGAAGGCATTGATTGCTTTTGACTTCATTATGCGCCACGAGGTCAGCAATATCATCCCGGGAGAGCTGAGCATGCAGTTTTTGATGATGGCAAGACAAATGCTTCCGTTTGGACTTTCGACTGCGATCAACCGTGAAATTGCGAGATTTGAGGCAAAGAACAGCGCAAATATGGAGGCAGCAGGCTCAAGAAGGAGCTTTAACCCCGACGAGCTGGTAATTCTGGGCAAGGATGCCAACGAATATACCGAGACGGAAAAACAGGTTGCTCTGATCTATGCAGCCGTCTTGGATTTGACCGAGATCGACATTTTTGAGAATTTCAATGCCATGGGCGGCGACTCGATCATCGCTGCGGAGGTTTTGAAGCTGCTCAATGAGAAGTATAACGATATTTTAAATATTTCGGATATGTTCACCTATTCCTGCGTTATGGATATGGCGGAGCATATCGACGAAAAGAAGGCAGAACATGCCTTGACGGCATCGAATGTAATTGACATGCCGCAGTAACAAATGAACCTTAGGAGGATTGGACATGCGTTTTGGCGTTATTTTCCCGAACGAAGCATCGTTTTATCATAAAATGGGGGCGGAGATTTTTGAAAATTATCCGTCGGTGCAGAAGCTGTATCAGAAGATGAGCAAGACGATAGATCTGAAACGCACCTTGATTTATGAACAGACGGAGCACAATTGGGATGACACGTCCAAAGCATTGGCGGTGCTGCTGACGAGCGTTTCCTTCTACCGTGTTTGGAAGGAAACCTATCAGCTCAAGCCCACGGTGCTGATCGGAAGCGGCGTTGGTGCGCTGAGTGCGCTGGTTTGTGCCGGAACGCTGTCTGTTTCCTCTGCGGTTGGCATGATTTGTAAAAAGAGCTTAAAACTACCGCCGTTTTCACAACCCGACGGCAGCGTGTTTGCCTGCGGCAAGCGTCTGAATGACGCTGCCGCGGTGCAGGCACTGAAAAAAAGCCCGAATGAGGTGGAGACGATTTTGCATTGCGTTGAGGAAGAACGCCTCGATTGCGTGATTGAAATCGGCCCGAACAACCTTATTACCAAGGCTCTGCGTGAAGCTGCGCCCAATGGTGCGCAATTTGTTTCCCTTGACGATCCAAACGACAATGCGGTAATTTTGGAAAATTTCGAGTACAGCAAGCACTTTAACTACCTTTACGGCGCAAGAAGAATGCTTGCGATCGCCGCAGCGACACAGAACCATAACAGCGATGACGAAAACGACGAGCAGATCATTTCCGCATATCTTGCTGTGAAGGCGTTTGTGGATGAGGCTTTGAAGAAACAGTATTCAGGTCACGGCTTACATATCGGAGCATATGATCTGAAGCTGTGCGCAGATCAGTTAAAAATCATACTGCGCTGCAAAGAAACACCAAATGAGGAAGTGCAAGCCCGTATTATCGCGCTTGAGAACGAAATCGCGCTGCCGCTTCGTGCGCAGTTTGCACAGTGGTTTTGAAACGGGAGGAAGAGTAAATGCCTGATTTTAATAAGCTTTCCAAATATGTACTCGAAGAACTCAGGGCAAACCGCATCGATAAGGCTACGGCAATTTCACTCATCAAACGTTTTAACGAGCGTGAGGACATCGCGGTCATCGGTATGGGCTGTAAGTTTAGTGACATTGAGGACTATCATGACTATTGGCAGTTGCTGAAAAATAAGCGTACCACGGTTGAACGCTGCTCTAAAAAGCGTATTGACCTGATTCGCGACCATTTTCCGAAACAGATTTTGGCAGATGAGAGCCTGTATTGTAAGGGCTCGTTTATCAAAGATATTGAGATGTTTGACAGTGAGCTCTTTTCTCTGACACATGAGGAAGGCTGCTCCATGAACCCGGCGCAGCGTGTGATGCTTCAGACGGTCTACAGAACCTTGGAGGATGCAGGCTATCTGGGCGAAAAAAATGCCGGAAACAAAACCGGTGTGTTTATCGGTAATAATTTTACCAAGGATGCGCTGTTTTCCTATTCGAGAATGGCGTTGGAAAATTCCAATCTTAATTTCAGCTTTGAATATATGCTCAATAATTGGAGCAGCGGACTTGCTACCCGTGTGGCAAATCTGTTTGATTTAAAGGGCGGCGCATATACCATCGATGCAAGCTGCCCGTCCAGCACGATTGCGATCGCAGCGGCATGCGAGGCGCTGAGAAATAAGCAGTGCACCACAGCGCTTGCAGGCGGTGTCCTTGTGGATATGGCTCCGATCAAGGTATATAATAACTCCGGCTGGATTTTTCTGCATGAAGATAACATTACCACCCGTGCGTATGACAATAATCCCGGCGGTGCATACCTTGCAGAAGGTGCCGGTGCGGTTCTCCTCAAGCCTTTATCCAAGGCAATTGAGGACGGAGATAAGATCCATGGCATCATCTGTGGACACAGCCTGAATAACAACGGCGCCAACGGCGAATTTACCCAGAGCAGCGTTGAGGATATTAAGAAGGTCGTGCTGAGCGCAATCAAAAAGGCACAGGTGGATGTGAACGATATTGATTACTTAGAGGGTGAGGGCTACCCGAGTAAGGTGGAAGAGGGGTTGGAGCTTGCCGGACTGATTGCAGGCTTCTGTCAGCTCACCGATCGGAAACAGTTTTGCGGGCTGGGCAGTATTTCGGCAAATGTCGGCTATTTGCAGTCGGCCATCGGCGTTTTCAACCTGATCAAAGTGCTCATGGCAATGAAACATAAAACCATTCCACCGCAGTACCGCTTTGTCGAGCCGACGGATATGGTCAATCTGGCAAAATCGCCGTTTTACGTCAGCGACATGGAAAAACCGTGGCCTGCCGATGACGGCAAGCCACGTCTGAGTGCGATCTACTCTTACGGCTACGGCGGCAACAACCTGCTTCTTGTGCTGCAGGAAGCGCCGGAGGCAAAGCACAGCGCAGCACAGGGACGTGAGGAATTGTTTGTGCTTTCGGCAAAGAGCGAAGCTTCCTTCCGCAAGCGTATCGAGAGCTTTGTTTCATACCTCTCGGATGAGAAGAATATTTCATTTACGGATCTTTGCTATACCTTGAGCGTCTGCCGTCCGAGCTACTGCGAGTATCGTCTTGCAATCGTGGCAAAAGACAAAAATGAGCTTTTGGAAAAGCTGACGGCATATTTACAAGGCAATGAAAGTGGCGACGTTTTTACAGGCGGTATTGAGAATAAAAAACGCCGCATCAACCGCATTTCTCCGAAGGACAAACCCTTGCGCGAGGTTGCGCAGGCATTTTGCGGCGGAACGAACTTCCTTTTTGCGGAGTTGTTTGAGGGGTTAGAGGTTTATCACGAGGAGATTCCCAACTATGCTTTTGATAAAAAACGCTGCTGGTCGGATATGAAGAAAATTACGCTGCGTGAAAAAATCGGAGCGATCTATCACATGAGAAAACGAGGTGCAAAGCATGGACAAGGTTAAACTGTTCTGTATTCCGTATTCGGGCGGATCTTCCAGCGTCTATTATAAGTGGAAAAGGCTGCTCAGCCGGAACATCGTTCTGTGCCCGATCGAGCTTGCAGGACGTGGCAGAAGAATGAGAGAGCCGTTTTACGAGACTGTTTCTCAGGCAGCCGATGACATCAGCAGCGAGATCATGAAACAACTGCAGCCCGGAGAGCCGTATGCAATTTACGGACACAGCATGGGAGCGCTGCTTGCATATGAGACTTATTATGCCTTGAAGGGGAAGGGGCTTCATGAACCGAAGCATGTTTTCTTTTCCGGCAGAAAGGCACCGCATGACGAGGCGGAAAAAACGGAGTATTACAAGCTGCCCGAGCAGGATTTTTTGAAGGTCGTGTTTAACTACGGCAGCAATACCCGTGAAATTTTGCAAAACAGGGAACTGATGGATCTGTTTGTTCCGATCCTTCGTGCCGATTTCAAGATTGCGGAAATCTATGAATATCAGGCATACGAGGAGAAGATCCTGTGTGATATGACGATCGTCAACGGCACGCAAGACCTGAGCATTTCTCGAAATGATATTAGAAAGTGGACGGAGCTGGGCGCGCAGGAGTGCGAATATCGCTGGCTTGGCGGCGGACATTTCTTCCTTACGGAAAATTGCGGTCCGACGGTGGACATGCTTAACGAAATTCTCGATTAATATCGCATTTTATCGCAAAAAAAGGAGCGCAGATCAATGGGCGTATCTACGATAGAAACAAAGAAAACGGATGCGGAGCTTGAGCGTTTGATTGCTTCATTCAACCAAACAAAATGTGAATATCCGAGCAATCGGACGATTTCGGAACTGTTTGAGGAACAGGCAGCAAAAACTCCCGATCGTGCTGCGGCGGTTTTTCAGGGACAAGCTCTTACATATGCGCAGCTCAATGCGAAGTCAAACCAGCTTGCGCGAAGATTGCGCAAAATGGGCGTTGGTGCGGAGGACTATGTCGGAATTTTGGCCGAACGCGGCGCAGAAATGCTGATTGCAATGCTCGGCGTTTTGAAGGCAGGCGGTGCATATGTGCCGTTGGATCCTGCTTATCCGAGCGAGCGCATTTCCTTTATGCTCCACGATTGCAAAGCCAAGGCTGTGTTGCTGTATAAAGCTGCCCGTCAAACGGATGTTCCCGTGATCGACCTGCTGAGTGAGCCGCTTTGGCAGGAGGAAGAGTGCAACCTTCCTTGCATCAATCAGTCCTCTGATGTTGCCTATTTGATCTTCACTTCGGGTACAACGGGGCTGCCCAAGGCGGTCATGATCGAGCACCGCAATGTGGTCAATTACTGTACGCAGAACGGTTTCGGCGTAATGCGCTATGCAGATGGACTGAGCTCTATTTTGTCGGTAACAAATCTGGGCTTTGATATTTTTGTTACCGAAACGTTCTTGGCGCTCTTGAACGGAATGACGGTTTACATAGCAAACGCGGCAGAGCAGACGGATACAGAGGCTTTTTTGCGTCTTGAATCCGTGTGCAAGGCGCAGGTGTTGCAGACTACGCCCAGCCGCTTGCAGATGTTTTTGTCCCAAAACGCGACGGATGCAGCCTATCGGCATCTAAAATATATCATGGTTGGCGGCGAGGCGGTTTCGCAGCAGCTTGTGCAGCGGCTGAAGCAGGCTTGTCCGCAGGCACGCATTGTGGATGTTTACGGCCCGTCGGAAACCACGGTTTGGTCGACCTGCGCCGACGTGACCCATGGCGAGGTTACGATCGGCAAGCCAATCAGCAATACACAAATCTATATCTTAAATCAAAATGAGCTCTGCGCAATCGGAGAAGTCGGTGAGCTGTGCATCGCAGGCGCAGGTCTTGCGCGCGGCTATCTCAACCGCGAGGAGCTGACAAAAGAGAAGTTTGTCGATAATCCCTTTGGCGAAGGTCGCATGTATCGCACGGGCGACCTTGCCAAATGGCTGCCGAACGGTGATATTGCTTTCTTGGGCAGACGAGATGAGCAGGTGAAGATTCGCGGCTTCCGCATTGAAACGGACGAGATCGCAAGCGTCCTGCGTGAACATGCGCATATCAGGGATTGTGCGGTCATTGCGCGAGAGGATCAGGCAGGGGAGAAGGAGCTGTATGCTTACCTTGTTTCCGAAGCCGCAGTGGACATTTCAGCGGTGAGAAGATTTCTGCAAAAAAAGCTTCCGAGCTATATGGTGCCGCCCTACATGATGCAGATCGACGCAATTCCCGTCAACAGAAACGGAAAATTGGACAAGAAAGTGCTTCCGATGATCGAAACGGCCTGTAGTGAAAGCTATGTTGCGCCTACAGACCGCGTGCAAGAGAACATCTGCAAGGTGTTTGGGGAGATTTTGGGGCTTGCACAGATCGGGATCACAGATAATTTCTTTGATATGGGCGGTCATTCGCTGCGTGCAGTCAGACTGATCAATTCCTTGGAAAAGCTCTGCGGACGCAGACTTTCGCAGCAACAAATCTTTGACAATCCGACACCGCAGGAACTGGCGAAACTGATCGGAAACGATACCGATGGGATTTGTGCTGAGCTGCCTGCAGCTTCTGCGCAGGCGTATTATCCGCTGTCACCGGCGCAGCACAGAATGTATCTGACTTGCCAGACGGGGGAAATCAATACTTCGTATAATCTGCCGTCTGCGTGGCGTATCACCGGCGCGCTCGACTGTGAGCGACTGAAATCTGCCTTTGCGCAAATGCTCCGCCGGCACGAGATATTAAGAACGGAATTTGTCCTCATCGACGATGAGCCGATGCAGAAGATTTTGCCGGAGGTAACGCCCTGCTTTACCCTCCTGAAAGATACAACGACGATAGAGGAGGTACTGCTAAAATCGTTCGTACAGCCCTTTGACCTGTCGAGAGCGCCTCTGATTCGTATGAAGCTGATTGAGCGGAAGGATCATTATTTGCTTCTGCTTGACGCGCACCATATTATCAGCGACGGTATGAGCGAGGAAACCTTCCTTCGGGAGCTTGCTGCTCTTTATAACGGCAAAATATTGCCTGCACCGAAGCGCCAGTACAGGGACTACAGCCAATATATGCTGACGAAGGATATTTCGTCGCAGGAAGCGTATTGGCTGAAACGGTTTGAGAGCATCCCAACGCCGGAACTGCCGCTGGATCAGAAGCGTCCGCAGCAGCGCAGCCACCGCGGCGCGATGGTTTTTGAAACGCTGGACGCTTCGCTTTCGCAGACGGTAAAAGCGATTGCGAAAAAGCATGGCGCGACGGAGTATATGGTCTTCCTTTCGGCGGCGATGATCTTGCTTGCGAAATACAGCCGTAACGAGGATGTTGTGATCGGCAGTGCTTTTAGCGGCAGACTTCAAGCAGATACGGAAAATATGCTTGGCATGTTTGTTAACACATTGGCGCTGCGTGCACAGCCCGAGGGCGGCAAGACATATCGTGAATTTTTGTTGGAAGTCAGAGAACTCTGTCTGCAGGCTTACGAGAATCAGGAATATCCGTTTGAAACGCTGATACAGGCGTTGAAGCTGCGGCGTGAGGCTTCTAAAAATCCGCTGTTTGACGTCATGCTCGTTTTGCAGAATAACGATCATACTGATTTCCGTCTGAACGGGGCGCAGATCAGTAAAGTGCGTTCGGTCGATACGGGTGCGACCTTCGATCTGACGTTTAATATTGAGGAAGATAACGGCATTTATACTGTTGGCTTAGAGTATTGCAGCGACCTGTTTTATAAAGAAAGCGCGCAGCGTTTTATAAAGCACTTTATTGCAATTTTGCATCAGCTTCAGGATGATGCACAGCAGCTTTGCAATATTCGCGCCGCAACTGTACAGGAGGCGGAGCTGATTCTTCGGACGTTTAACAATACAGCCGCGCCCTATCCCGCCGATCAAACCATCGCGGAGCTGTTTGAGCAACAAGTCAGAAAAACGCCTGAGCATATTGCCGTGGTTTGCGACGGACGTACGATCACATATGAGGCATTAAACATCAGAGCGAACCGCCTTGCGCATAAACTGCGCGCTTTGGGGGTGCGGCCGAACGATTTGGTGGCAGTGCTTACGCGTAGAAGCATCGAAATGATCGTAGCCATTTACGGTATTCTGAAGGCAGGCGGCGCTTACGTTCCGATGGATCCGAGCTACCCGTCAGACAGAATTACCTTCATGCTGAAGGACAGTCAGCCGAAGGCGGTTGTGACCTATCAAGCGGCACTTGACACAATGCTGCCCATCCTTGATTTGGAAGATGAGGCTGCGTGGTGCGCAGAGGAAAGTAATCCTGCTTTGGTAAATCGGCCGAATGACCTCGCTTATTGCATTTACACCTCCGGCACGACCGGCAAACCGAAGGGTGTCCTGGTAGAGCATCACGGAGTGGCAAATCTAAAGGCGTATTTTGCCGAGAAAATCGGCGTAAAGGAAGACGATCGGGTATTGCAGTTTGCCAATTATGTCTTTGACGGCTCGGTTTGGGAGATGAATATGGCGCTGCTCAACGGTGCGCGTTTGGTGATTTCCACCAATAATTTGGATATTCCTGCCTTTGAGGAGATGTTTGCACGCGAGGGAGTGACGATTGCGAGCCTGCCGCCGAATTTCTACGCGCAGGTGTACAATATTTATCCTCGCATTTTGGTAACGGCGGGCTCTGCTTCCGACCGCGGCATTGTTGAGAAAGCACAGGGCGCGCGGTATATCAATTCCTATGGCCCGACGGAATGCACCGTAGCGGCAACGCACTGGCAGTTCAGCGGTGAGAGCACGCGTATTCCGATCGGGAAGCCGATTCAAAATGTGAACGTCTACATTTTGCAAGGAACGCAGCTTTGCGGTATCGGTGTTCCCGGTGAGCTGTGCATTTGCGGTGCAGGTGTCGCACGCGGCTATTTAAACCGTGATGAGCTGACAGCGGAAAGGTTTATTGACAATCCTTTCGGAGAAGGGAAGCTGTATCGAACCGGTGATTTGGCACGCTGGCTGCCTGACGGCAATATTGATTTTCTGGGACGCGTTGATGAACAGGCGAAGATTCGCGGTTTCCGTGTAGAGCCGGGCGAAATTGAGTGCGTTTTACGAAAAATCGATGTGATCCGTGACTGCGCAGTCGTCGTGCGCAAGGATTCACATGGGGAAGATGCGCTGTTTGCCTATGTGACGAGTGCGGAAACGGTCAATTTTGATGCGATCCGCGCCGAGATGAAAACAGCACTGCCGGATTACATGATTCCTGCGTATATGATGCAGATCGATGCCATTCCGGTCACGAGAAACGGCAAGCTCGATAAGCGTGCCTTGCCGATGATCGAGCTGCGCAGCGACAGCGAGTATATTCCGCCCGGAAATTTAGCGGAGCAATATCTTTGCGAGGTGCTTTGCGATGTGCTTGGTGTCGCGAGTATCAGCGTGAAGGACAGCTTCTTTGAATTTGGCGGAGATTCGATCAAGGCGATCCGTGTCATCTCAAAGCTCAGAGAAAAGGGCCTCCGCCTGACGGTTCGTGATATTATGGAAAATGCCACAGTAGAAGAAATCGCTATTTTTGCACAGCCCATGGAGAAAACGGCATACACGCAGTCTGAGGTGAGCGGTACGGTGCGAGATACGCCGGTCATTCGCCAATTTAAACAGTGGAATCTGCAAAAACCGCATCATTTTAATCAATCGGTCATGCTCCAAATCGAGGCGGAGGAAGCGCTGATACAAAATGCGCTCGATGCCTTATGTGTACACCATGATATGCTCCGAGCAGTACTGCGCAATGACTGTGTTGAGATTCTGCGCAGCGCAGAAAGCCTGCCATGCCGCTTGGAGACGTTTGAAATTAGTGAAAATGTGAACAATGCGGTGCGAGACCTTTGCGCACGGCTACAAGCGAGCTTCGATTTGCAAAACGGTCCTCTTATGAAGGCGGCGCTGTTTAAAACTTCGTTTGGTTCACATCTCTTTATCTGCATCCACCATCTGCTGATTGACGGCATCTCGTGGCAGATTTTCATTGAGGATCTGCAGCTTGCAATCAAGCAGCAGCGCGAGGGGAAACAAATTGTATTTGCGCCGAAAACCGCTTCGTTTAAATTATGGGCGGAGCTTTTGGGCGAATATGAACATTCCGACCGTCTTTTGTCTGAAACGAATTATTGGCTAAACGTGACGAAGCAGCTTGCAAGCTGCCGTTTGGAGCTCGACAGAACGCCTTGCTGCTATGCAGCGAGCGCAACGCTTAGCCTGACGCAGACAGAAACGGAAAAGCTCCTCTACGATGCCGGAAAAGCGTACAATACCCGGATCAATGATCTTTTACTTGCGGCGCTGTCAATGGCGGTCAGTCATATCACGCGGCAGCGGCAAATTGCTGTTTGCTTAGAGGGGCACGGCAGGGAAGAGATCCACAAAAAGATTGATATTGACCGCACAATCGGATGGTTCACCTGCGCCTATCCGGTAATTCTGGAGTGTACGGACGATGTGCAAAATGCCGTTGTGAATACAAAGGAAATGCTGAGAAAGGTGCCAAATCACGGCTTAGGCTATGGGCTGGTACCGGAACTCGACCGTTCGGAACCGATTGACGTGTACTTTAACTATCTGGGTGAGAGTGCGGAATCGGGCGTTGATAAAGAAAATCCGTTTGATTGCGGTCCTTCTGTAGCGGAGGAAAACCGCTACGCAGGCGAGATCAATATCAACTGCGGCATTTCCAATGGCAGATTCGTCTTTGACGTTTCTTGCGATCGAGCAAGCTTCGGTCAGGAAATCGTCGAGCACTTTGCTGAATGCTATCGGCAAAAGCTCATAGAAATGATCGAATTTTGCTGTGCAAGCGAGGAATCCGGAAAAACCTTTGCGGATGTCGATGCAGAGGATCTCGACGAGGCTGATTTTGATGAGATCAACGCGATTTTAGGATTATTTTAATGTGTACTGAACAACGCACAAGCCCTTGCAAGCCAAGGCTTACAGGGCTGTTTTGCGTTGTTCCGGTGCAAGGTTTTGGCGGTAAATCCCGCAGAAACCTTGCACCATTCGTCGGCGCATTGCGATGCACCAACGAATAAACACATTGAATACATGTCAAAATTCCACAAAAACGGTTTAAAAGAGCCGTTTTTGTGGAATTATGCGGCGATGCCGCATGAACAAGTCGCAGCAGCGACTTATTCAGTAGACATTATTTTAAGAAAAGGGCTGTAAAAAAACTCCGATTTATGTCATCCTGAGCGAATACCCACAAGGGACACGCCGCATCCGCAGCGCTCGTTCTTCGCTGACGGCTGCGCAGGCGAAGGATCTTTAAAAGTTCCGAAATACTGCTATTTCCCAAACTTTACTAAAGATTCTTCGGTCACTTCGTTCTCTCAGAATGACATAGGAAAGAGTTTTTTACAGCCCCTTTTTTCAAGCAGCCATTATGACCGCTTGTTATGTCTGTTCCTTCTTAAATTCCAAATATTCGTCATAGGTTCCGAGGCGGTCGCAGATGCTCCCGTCCCGCTTAAATTCAATGATACGATTTGCGACGGATTGCAGCAGCTCGTGGTCATGGCTCGCAAATAGGATATTTCCCGGGAAAGCGATCATACCCTTGTTGACTGCTTGGATCGATTCCATGTCTAAATGGTTGGTCGGCTGGTCAAGAAGGAGTACGTTTGCGCCCGAAAGCATCATCTTCGAGAGCATGCAGCGCACCTTTTCGCCGCCGGAGAGTACTTCCACGGATTTGAAAACATCATCGCCGGAGAAGAGCATTCTTCCCAAAAAGCCGCGCAGATAAACATCATCCTTCTTAGCAGAGAATTGACGCAGCCAATCTACCAGAGAATCCTTGCAGCCTTCAAAATAAGCGGTATTGTCCTTGGGGAAATAGCTCTGAGAGGTGGAAACACCCCACTTGATCGTGCCCTCGTCAGGATCCAATTCGCCCATCAAAATCTTAAACATGGTCGTCTGCGCCAGCTCATTTTCACCGACAAAGGCGATTTTGTCATTCTTATTGACAATAAAAGAAACCTTGTCCAGCAGTTTTACGCCATCGATCGTTTTGGAGACCTCGGTGACAAACAGAATATCCTTACCTACCTCTCGTTCGCGGGTAAAGCCGACAAACGGATAGCGGCGAGAGGATGCAGGCATTTCCTCAACCGTCAGCTTATCGAGCAGTCTGCGGCGCGCGGTTGCCTGTTTGCTCTTGGACTTGTTCGCGGAAAATCTGGAGATAAATGCCTGCAATTCTGCAATTTTCTCCTCATTTCGTTTGTTTTTGTTGCGAATCAGGGTTTGAACAAGCTGAGACGATTCATACCAGAAATCGTAGTTGCCGACATACATCTTGATCTTGCCGTAGTCAATATCGACAATGTGTGTACAGACGGTATTGAGGAAATGGCGGTCGTGGCTGACCACGATGACCATGCCGTTATCCTCGTAGTTCAGAATGAAGTCCTCTAACCAATTGATCGATTCGATGTCTAAGTTGTTTGTCGGCTCATCCAAGAGAATAATATCGGGATTTCCGAACAAAGCCTGCGCCAGAAGCACCTTGACCTTTAAACGGCCGTCGGTATCTGCCATCAAGTCATTATGCAGCTCAACGGGAATCCCCAAGCCCTGCAAAATTCGGCTTGCGTCGCTTTCGGCTTCCCAGCCGTTCATCTCGGCAAATTCAATTTCCAATTCTGATGCGAGCATTCCGTCCTCGTCAGAAAAATCGGGCTTGGCATAAAGTGCATCCTTTTGCTTCATCACGTCATAAAGACGTTTGTTGCCCATGATAACGGTGTCTAAGACGGTGTACACGTCGTAAGCAAACTGATCCTGCTTCAAAACGGACATGCGAAGACCGGGCTTGATCGAAATTTCGCCCTTGGTTGATTCGAGTTCTCCGGAAAGAAGTCTTAAAAAGGTTGATTTGCCTGCGCCGTTTGCACCGATGATACCGTAGCAATTGCCGGCGGTAAACTGCAGATCAACATGCTGAAATAAAACCGAACCGCTGAATTGCAGCGCAAGATCGGATACTGTAATCATATTTTTTCACCTCTTCTACAGTCTACCACACTTCAAAGAATAAATAAAGTGTGAATTATTTTTACAAGGGGTTGAAAAATAAAAAAATTGCGTTATAATTGGTTTTAGCACTTAGGCACGGAGAGTGCCAAAAACGAAAGGAACAGAAAATATGGCAAAAAAGCAATTTAAAGCAGAATCCAAGCGTTTGTTGGATCTGATGATCAATTCAATTTATACGAACAAGGAAATTTTCCTGCGTGAGCTGATCTCCAATGCTTCCGATGCAATTGACAAGCTTGCATATTTGGCATTGACGGATGATACGATTGGCCTGAACCGCGGTGATTTTGTAATCGAGCTGACGACGGACAAGGATACAAAGACTTTGACCATCAGCGACAACGGCATCGGCATGAGTAAGGAGGAAATGGAAGAAAACCTCGGCACCATCGCGCACAGCGGCAGCTTCCAATTCAAAAATGAGATGGAGAAGAAGGAAGATATTGACATCATCGGTCAGTTCGGCGTTGGCTTCTACTCTGCATTTATGGTAGCGGAAAAAGTCGCTGTTACCTCTAAAAAGTATGGCTCGGAAGAGGCGTTTTGTTGGGAATCCTCCGGTGCGGACGGCTATACCGTTAGCGCATGTGAGAAGGATGCAGTTGGAACGCAGATTGTTTTGTATTTAAAGGAAGAGGAATATTTGGAGGAAGCACGCCTGCGCGTTTTGGTCAAGAAATATTCCGATTATATTCGTTATCCCATTCGAATTGGGGAAGAGAAGCTCAATTCCATGCTTCCCATTTGGCAAAAGCAGAAGAAGGATGTCGAGCAGGAGGAGTATGACAGCTTTTACCGCGACAAGTTCTTTGACTATGAGAAGCCGTTGAGCGTGCTGCATTTTGGCGTGGAAGGTGCGGTAACTTACAAGGCGCTGCTGTATATTCCCTCAAAAGCACCGTATGACTTCTATACGACGGATTACAAATCCGGTCTGCAGCTTTATTCCTCCGGCGTTTTAATTATGGACAACTGTGAGGAGCTGCTTCCGGAGCATTTCCGCTTTGTGCGCGGCGTTGTGGATACGCAGGATGTCAGTCTCAATATCAGCCGCGAGATGCTGCAGCAGACGCGTGAGCTGAAGGTGATTTCCAATAATATTGAGAAGAAGATCAAGGCGGAGCTTTTGCGCCTGCTTGAAAATGATCGGGAAACATACGAGAAGTTCTATGCAGCTTTCGGCCGACAGCTCAAATACGGTCTGGTTTCCGATTACGGCGCACATAAGGAGCTTTTGCAGGAGCTTGTGCAGTTCCGTTCGGATAAAGAAGGGAAACTTGTCACGCTCAAAGAATATTGCGCAGCAATGCCTGCTTCGCAGAAGCACATTTACTATGCAAGCGGTGAAAATGCAGCACGCCTGCCGCAGACGCAGATGCTGCGCAGCCGTGGTTTTGACGTGCTGCTGATGACACAACAGGTCGATGAGTTTATTCCGCAGACGATCGGCAATTTTGAGGAGCACGAGTTTAAGAACATTCTCACGGACGATCTGGAGCTTGCAACAGACGAAGAGAAGAAGGCAGCCGAAGAAAAAGCGGAAGAGCTGAAAAGCTGCGTTGATTTTATCAAGGAAGCATTGGGTGAAAAGATCGCGGAAATTCGCATTTCGAATGATTTGGGCGCACATCCCGTGAGCATGGTTCCGCAGGGCGGCATGAGCTTTGAAATGGAAAAGTATTTCCGTTCGATGGATCCCAACTCCGATTTTAAGGTCGGCAGAGTACTGGAGCTGAATCCCGATCATCCGGCGATCATTGCGCTTGACGATGCCATTGGCACCGATGATGAAAAGGCGAAGAAATATGCGCAACTTTTGTATTGCCAGGGACTGCTGATGGCAGGTTTGACGATCGACGATCCGGTTTCTTATACTGAGCTTGTCTGTGAATTGATGCGATAAAAAAATACCGCCACGAAAAATGGCACGGCTTCGTAAGGAAGTAATTTATGTAGGATACGGTGTAACCCCCGAATAGGGGTTGCACCGTTTTCTCTTTATGCCACAAAGCGGAAGTCCTGTGGGTTTTCCCGTATTTCCGCCATCATAGCGAGGATTTCTTGTTCGGTGGGAATATCTATCATTCCGGCAGCGGTAAATGATGCTATGGGCCGAATCAACAGGCACCTCAGCGAGGAGGATGCAGTTAGCTATACCTATGATGCCAATGGCAACATCCTCACCGTTACCGACCAAAACGGTACCGTTACC